>NZ_JBEPTK010000004.1:0-300000 GCF_040549485.1 Constrictibacter sp. MBR-5 | reverse complement strand
TCCGACGTCGCCGCCGCCGTGTTGATCGACAGCCGCTTCTTGTCGGTCGCCAGGCGCTGCACCGCGAGCGCTACCGCGGAGTTCGCCATGTTGGTCACGACGTCGACGCCGTCCTGGTCGTACCAGGAGCGGGCGACGTTGGCGCCGACATCCGCCTTGTTCTGGTGGTCGGCCGAGACGATCTCGATCGGCTTGCCGAGCACGGTCCCGCCGAAATCCTCGACGGCCATCTTCACCGCCTCGACGCTGCCCGGCCCGTTGATGTCGACATAGGGCCCCGACATGTCGGTCAGCACGCCGATCTTGACCACGTCGCCCGAGACCTGCGCCGCCGCCGGCACCGCCGTCAGCCCGCTCGTCGCGAGATAGCCGGCCGCCAGCATCGCGGCGCTCATCGCGCCACCCAGAGTCTTCCGCCCCAGAGTCTTCCGCATACTGTCTCCTCCCGTCCTTATGTTTATCCGGCGATGTTCGCTTTCCCGCGCCGGGTGCGCAAGCGCGCTGTGGTTACGGCCACGCGGTGCATTTGGTATGGTCCGGCCAACGGAATTCAGCGTGAAAGGACACGGCATGGCGCAGGACAAGTTCAGGGCGGTGCTGCTCGAGGAGGTCGAGGGCAAGGTGAAGGCCTCGGTCCAGGACCTCGACGACGCCCGCCTGCCCGCCGGGGACGTGACCATCCGGGTCGCGTACTCGACGCTGAACTACAAGGACGGCATGGTCCTGGCCGGCATCGGTCGTCTGGTGCGCGAGTATCCGCACGTGCCCGGCATCGACCTCGCCGGCACGGTCGAGGCCTCCGACTCACCCGACTTCAAGCCGGGCGACGAGGTGCTGTGCACCGGCTACCGGCTCGGTGAGATCCACTGGGGCGGCTATGCCCAGCGGGCGCGGCTGCCGGGCAAGTGGCTGGTGAAGCTGCCGCAGGGGCTCTCGGCGAAGCATGCGATGGCGGTCGGCACCGCCGGCTTCACGGCGATGCAGTCGATCCTCGCACTGGAGAAGCACGGCCTGACGCCCGCCGGCGATGCGGAGGTGCTGGTCACCGGCGCCACCGGCGGCGTCGGCAGCGTGGCCGTCGCGGTCCTGGCGAAGCTCGGCTACAAGGTCGCCGGCTCGACGGGCAAGGAGGCCGAGCACGACTATCTGAAGTCGCTCGGCGCCACGACGATCATCGACCGCAAGGAACTCTCCGAGCCGTCGAAGCGGCCGCTCGCGTCGGAGCGCTGGGCCGGTGCCGTCGACTCCGTCGGCAGCCATACCCTGGCCAACGTCCTCGCGGCGACGAAGTACGGTTGCAGCGTGGCAAGCTGCGGCCTCGCCCAGGGCAACGACCTGCCGACGACCGTGCTGCCCTTCATCCTGCGCGGCGTCAATCTGCTCGGCATCGACTCCGTCATGTGCCCGATGCCGCTGCGCAAGGAGATCTGGTCGCGACTGGTCACGGACCTGCCGATGGACAAGCTCGACGCGGCGACGAAGGTCGTGCCGCTGGCCCAGGTCATCGAGGAGGGTGCCAACATCCTGAAGGGCGGCGTGCGCGGCCGCATCGTCGTCGACGTTAACGCCTGAGGCGGTAACGCCGACACGTTAACCGCTGATTCGCTTTATCCGTTCATCCTCGCCCGTGGCTTCCCTGCGGCGAGGATGAACGAAGCGATGCGGACGACCCTGACGTTTGCTGCACTCCTGGGTGTCGCGGCGGGCTGCACGCCGCTCCAGGACAGGCTGCACCCCGGCGAGGCCGCGACCCTGTCCAACCCCTGGATGGCCGCCGACATGCGCCCGGCACCGCCGCCGCTCTACTGCTACAAGACGCTGGGCCGGGAGGATTGCTACCGCACGCCGCAGCGCGACGAGCGCGGCCGCTTGACCGGCAATTACGGCCCGCCGCCGGAGGCCCTCGGCTACTGAGGCTTCGCCCGGCGCGGATTGGCTCGGCGCGAATTGGCACCCGGCCGTCGCGCGGAAGCGGCTATCCACAGCGGGCCGCTTTGCAGGCATTCTCCGGAGGCCAAGGAGAACCGCCGATGTATACCCCCGCCGCCTTCCGCCTGGACGATCTTCCCGCGCTCCACGAGACGATCCGCGCGGCGCGTCTTGCCAACCTGGTGACCGCCACCGCCGACGGTCCGATGGCCACACCCCTGCCGCTGTTCCTCGAGCCGGAGGAGGGGCCGTACGGCACCCTCTACGGCCATCTCGCGCGCGCCAACCCGCACTGGAGGGCCGATCCGGTCGGCGAGGCGCTGGCCATCTTCATGGGTCCCGACGCCTACGTCACGCCCTCCTGGTATGCGGGCAAGCGCGAGCACGGCAAGGTCGTGCCGACCTGGAACTACGAGACCGTCCAGGCCTTCGGCCCGGTAGAGTTCTTCGACGACGCCGACCGGCTGCTGGAGGTCGTCACCCGGCTGACCCGTTTGCACGAGGCCGAGCGCGCCGAACCGTGGGCGGTTTCCGACGCGCCGGAGCCGTATGTCAGGGCGCAGCTCCGCGCCATCATCGGCCTGCGCCTGCCCATCGCGCGCCTGGAGGGCAAGCGCAAGATGAGCCAGAACCGCACCCCCGAAGACCGCGCCGGCGTCGCCGCCGGCCTCGCCACCAGCGACCGCCCGTCCGACCGGGAGGCGGCGAAGCTGGTGCCGGGGTGATGCGGGGTAGCATGACGGCGGAAGTGTTCGGGGCGCCGCGCGGAAGAGAAGGGTATAGGAAGAGTCTCAATTTGGATTTCGGCCCGGTTAATGCTGACTTCGCAACGGTAAATTTGCGGCTCATCAAAGATAGAGGCGAGTGGAAATAACGGCCAAGCGTGGGTCGCGATCCTTCGGAGCGAAGGGCGCAGGATAGTTGGGCGAACCGATAAAAAAGGACAATTATCATTAAAATGCCGCCGCGAACGAGCGATCATGTGCAGTATGTAGATCGCAAGAGCGTTAAACAAGCAATTTATCTCATGCAGGTGATGCGGGTGAAAATAAATCCCCCAGTGTTATCCTCCGTCCAACGATTAATCCATCGGCCGCCCACTGTCTCCTGTACAAACTTCCAAGAAGATTGAAACCGGACAGTGTCGGCTGACGTAAAATCATCATTTGCATGCTTGTAGTGTCCTATTTTGCAAAACGCATCTGCTATAAGCTTTTGTGCGGAGGGAATGCACTGCAGTCTGGCCGCCTCGGGAAACTGAGGGGATCTAATGCACGCATCAATCATTCTACCGTCCATTCTAGGCGGTTCAAAGACAGGGCCGTCACCTTCAACCTGATGGGGCCCCGGAAAGTCCTGCGGAGTAGCTCCGATAAATTGAGCCCAGGCCGAAGGCCACTGGAACGCAAATGCCGTTACTGTAAAAAATAGAAAGGTGCAGAAGAAAAAAATCACTGCGTACAGGAGAATTATGCCGGGCATAGTTGTTGATGTTTTGCGGGAAGCAATCAAGCCAGAAAATGCATACAATAGTATCATGGCGATGAAGATGACGCCGATTATAATAATACTTGCTTTGTCGTAGCCGAGAAGGCGGGTGATTATTGCTCCTGCGGCGGCAATGCCAGCTATGCCAAGAGCGTATTTTACAGCTGGAACTTGGCGTATTGCTGCCCGCAGAACAGCAATCGGTTGAGGATCCATATCTGCTCCACCCTATATCAGAAGGGTCTTTGCGAGAGAGGGAAGCGGCTCTTAGGAGAATCACTGCCTCTCAGCGCTGAATAGTTGCCGAAACAGGAGGGCAGTCGCAAGCATCATGGCGGGTGATAAAGCGATAGTGCAGAAATGGCTGGGGCATGCCCAGCTCACCACGACAGCGATCTGCGCGAACGCCGTGGGCGAGGAGGAGCAGAGCATCGCCGCCCGCATGTGGTGACTGCTCGAAAGGTCCCTTTTTGATCGGTCGGGCGGCGACCTGTAAGCCTTGATCCTAAAAGGGCTGGAACTGTTCAAAGAGGTTCAGGCAGGAGTTTTATCGGGCCTGCGTGCGAGAGCTTCTGCACGAGCGCGCACTGCTTCATGATGCGCTTCGCATGTGAGCTTTCCCGCCACTAAAACGTAGGATGGGGCGCCGAGGCTGGCGAAAAGACGGATGCAAACAATTAGGTAGGCCTCCAATCCGTTCTGCCAGACACCCCATCCCAGCGTATGAAGCGCCTCAGACGGGGCATACGACTTGGGGTCGCCGCCAACGAGGTGGTAGCAATCGGTGTACTGCTCGCGCAGGGGGAAACTACGGACGGCAAAATCGGCGAGCAGTGGTTGAAAATTGCCTAGGCCGATTTCAGCAACGGCGAATGAGTGGGCAATCTTCGCAAGAAGCTGGCAGAATTTAACGGTGTCGATTGCTGGGCTCGCAAAGTTGGCGAGTCCATCGCTTGCCAAGCGGTCAATGTCCGCCATTTGGTGAATCCAAACGCCACTTATTCCGGAGTCACCTAATGGGCGACCCGTGATGAGTCCGGGTATGCCCAATTCAATAAGAACCAAGAGAGTGGGGTGGCGCTCCAGGGGAAGGTGAAGCAGGATTTCTTTTTCTCCAACAAAAGACACGACCGGAAAGGAATCGTCTCGTTTGCGTCGTTTGCCGCGTATGCGTAGGCGCCGCCGCGGCGCCCACAAAAGTGTTCGCAGCACGCTCCCCTCAATCCTGCAGGTTAGACTGGCACATGCCGCGCAGCTCGCTGCCGGCAGAACAAGTGTCCCCCCGAGGCCTTCGCTCACGACGTGTTCTTCGCTAAGCGGGCGGCTGGTGCCGCGTTGAAACTCCGTACTGCCGCAGTAGATGCACTTCTGGACAGGCGGGTAGCGCTTTGTCGGGCCGCGGTCCGCTATGTCGGTTTGATTCGGGACGGCCAACACCTCATGGGCAAACGGAAGGTTTGGCAGATAATCACGGCCGGCATTGCTGTCGTGGGGGAATAGATCAAAGCGGACCCGCAGCAGCCTGGCTCTGAGGTCGGATTCTGCGACGGTGGTAGGCTGATATCTTCTCTGCATCCGGATCTCCGGTGGAGCCTTATGAGCAAAGACAGCGCGGACACATATACCGACGAGGAAGCGCAGCGCCGTTTCGAGGCCGCGCTGAAGGCGGCATTGAAGACGCCGCCGAAGAAAGCCCCAGTGTCGCCAAAACCGAGGAAGGAGGGCGAACAATGAGTTTGTAGAGCGTGGCTGGACCGCATAAGGTTCGCCCTAGGCGATCCAGCCCACTAACACTACCGAGACCTATGGGTGGCACAGCAGGCCATTTCATGGGCCAGTGACCCTGAGGCCTATGCGCCCCCCTTCGGCCTCATCACTGGCAGGTCGGAAGGCTCAGGAGGTTGTTCGGCTCTGCGCCGTCAGCCTCCGTCTTCAGGTACTTCCGTCCATTGTGAGTAGCGACGATCACCTCGACGGGCTTCCCGCCGCCTCTGGTCCAGAACTCCCAGGTGTTGTTCTCGATGCCGGCGATTGCCTCATCGAGGCTGAGTCGCCATCCGCCCCCGCCGGTGCCGCCGCTTGCGCCGCCGATCCGATCGATGCGACGATCGCGGTCGGCACCATCGGGAACGATGCACGTGATTTCGTGTCGAGCTGCCATAGTAGCTGTTGTCCTTTCCTGACAACGGTTGCCGAAGCCGCCACCCCTCTGTCAGCCAGACCTCGGGGGTGGCGGCTCACCATACCACAACGGGTTGTGCAGGGTCGTTAACCGGTCAGAAAGGTTGGATTCCGGCCGTTCCCGTCCTGTTCGCGGCGGTCTACTCGCCGCGACTCGGGGTAGACTTGGCCTTTCGCTTCGCCCGCTTTCGTTTCCAGCGGGAGAACGTCTCAGCTTCAAGCCGGAAGTTGGGAGAGACCAGATTGCATATAGGTGAGCCGCTTGCCGCTGGCGCCGCGGATCGCTTCTGCGGTGCGCTTCGGGTCGTCAAAGCCGAGCTTGACGCGGTGGTT
Source organism: Constrictibacter sp. MBR-5 (assembly GCF_040549485.1). Lineage (NCBI taxonomy): Bacteria > Pseudomonadati > Pseudomonadota > Alphaproteobacteria > Rhodospirillales > Allostellaceae > Constrictibacter > Constrictibacter sp. MBR-5. The sequence continues at coordinate 294,069 of NZ_JBEPTK010000004.1, read as the reverse complement.
GTAGCGGAAATCGTACTCGGCTAAGCAGCGGTGCAGGTGCTTTTCCGAGCAGTGCTGATAGATGCCCTTCATGCCGCGCTTGAAGATCGAGAAGAAGCCTTCCGCGGAGTTGGTGTGCACGTCGCCGCGGACGTTCTCCTTGACGGAGTGCTTCACGGTCCCATGGGTAGAGAAGATGCTGGGCGCGTCACCGTAGAGGCGGCTTTCGTCGGTGTGCAGCCGGCTTTCGCGGTCGATGGTGGCGCGAACGATCTTGTTCACGGTGAACTTGTCGGCCACCGCGACACGGAAGGAGTGGACCCGTCCGCCGCTCTCGACAAGAGAGATAACCGCCCGCTTGTTGGCTGCGACGTTCTTCTTGAGGTAGGGCGCGCCGCGACGGTGTGCTGAGGGCTTCGGGTCAGTCTGCTTACCGTAATAGGTTTCGTCGGCTTCCACGATCTTGCCGTTGCCGCCGAGCGGAGCATCAGCCCGCCGTCGCGCATGGCCTCGCGGATGCGGTGCGCCCGGCTTGTGGCGTCAAGTATATAGCTGGGATTTCATACTTGTAATTGGGTCAAAAATCCTATAGGATCATGGTCCCCTCATCCGCATCGGAGATGCACCATGACCCCCGCCGTCCATCCCCCGTCACGGCAGCCGCGGCGCGTGCCGCTCCTGCCCGACGACGACCTCGACGACGACCTCCCCAACCTGGACCCGATCGGCGCCGGCAGCCGGGTCGCCTGCGAGCGTGCCTGGAACGACGCGGCCTTCATGATCGCGCGGGGCGAGACCATGACCGCCGTGGCCGAACATCTGCGCTGCTCGCGCAGCACGCTCTGGCGGACGCTGCAGCGGTCGGAGCGGCTGCGGACCCGGATCGCCGAGGAGCGGCGCTATCTGGCGGTCGAGGCGGCCTCGCGCTTCAAGGGCCTGCACGGCGCGGCGCTGGAAGCGATCGAGGCGGCGGTCCGGCGCGGCGACCTCCGGGCCGCGATCTGGGTGGCGGAGAAGCTGGGCCTGGCGCGGCGGGACATCGCCGACGCCCGGCGCGGCATCGAGGACACCAAGCTCGACGCAATCTGCGGCACGCCGCCACGCGGGCCGGAGCTCTTCGTGCTCGATACGCCGCTCGCCCTGGAGGAGGAGGTCCGGGCCCATCTCGCCGAAGTCGCCGATGCCGACCTCGCCGCATGGCGCGAGCACAGCGAGGAGGCGAGGCTGCTGCCCCGCGGGACCGGCTCGCCGGTCGACACGCCGCCCAACACGCCGCACGAGGAACCGCACGCCGCCCCCCGCGCAACGTTTCCCGAAAACCGTTCCACATTGTTGCACGGGATGCCCAACGCGGATCAGCCGGGGCTTCCGCCTCCCGACCTCGCGGACCTGCTGAAGGCGCTTCCCGCCACCGACGCGGCATGGCCGGACATCCGCCGCGGCATCCGCCTCGCGCACGCCGCCTGCGACGCGCCCCCGCGGCAGCCGCTGCGACAGCCGCCGAACCCGCGGTCCGGCTCCCGGAGCGGCAAGCGGCGGCGCTGAGGCGACGAGCGAGCCGCGGCCGCGCGTCAGCGGCTGACGACGAGGGTGCTCCAGTCGCCGAAGCGGAAGCGCTCGACGAGGCGCAGGCCCTGGGTCCGGTGGGCGGAGAGCACGCGGGCCTCCTGCCAGGTCAGCAGGCCGGAGAGCACCGCCACGCCGCCCGGTGCGAGGCCGTGGGCGAGGTCGGGCGCCATACGGACCAGCGGCCGGGCCAGGATGTTGGCGAAGACCAGGTCGTAGGGTCCGCCGCTCCGCACGGCGGGGGCGCGCCAGCCGGGACTGCGGATCGCCTCGACCAGCGGCAGCAGGCCGTTGACGCGGGCATTGCGCCGCGTCTCGCGCACCGACACGGGGTCGATGTCGCTCGCGACGACCGGCACGTGCCAGGTCCGCGCGGCGGCCAGCGCGAGGATCCCGCTGCCGCAGCCGAGGTCGAGGACGCGGTGCGGCCGGATCCGCCGGGCGAGCCGGTCGAGCGCCGTCAGGCAGCCGCGCGTGGTCTCGTGCTCGCCGGTGCCGAAGGCGACGGCGGCGTCGATGGTGAGCGTGATCGCGTTCGGCGGGACCGGCGTGTCGATGTGCGAGCCGCGGATGCGATAGCGCCCGATCGTCAGCTCGGGGAAGCCGCGATAGGTCTCCGCGACCCAGTCGCGGTCGGCCAGTTCCTCGAAGGTGATCTCCGGGCGTGGGATGCCGCGCTCGGCGGCGCTGACCGCGATGGCGGCGACGATGCCCGGCCGGTCGGGTTCGTCCTCGCTGACGATCTCGACGACGCAGCGGTCGGCGAGCCAGAGGTCCGTCTCCCAGGTCGGCGGGTCGGGGCTGCGGCGGTCGTCCTCGATGCCGAAGATGCCGACCGTGTCGGCGAACGGCTCCAGCGCCCAGGCGAAGGTCTCGGCGGCCCCGGCCGGCACGGTGACGGCGACGCGCCACATCAGACGGCCTCCGCCGGCTGGACGAAGCTGGCGATGACGGTCTTCCGGCCGGAGGTCTCGAAGGCGATGCCCAGCTTGTCGGCATCGACGTCCTCGACGACGCCGTAGCCGAACTTCTGGTGGAAGACCCGGGCGCCGACCGCATAGGCGGCCTTCGCCTCGCGCGGCTTGATCTCCCAGGCCGTGCCGTCGATGGTGGCGCCGCGGCCGCTGCCGCGGCTGGCCTTCCAGCGCTGGAAGCCGGGACCGCCGCCGGCCCAGCTCGCCTCGGTCTCCACCGCCTGGGTGGCCTGACCGGCGAACAGGCCGGCGTCGGCGGCGCGTTCCACATGCGCCTCCGGCAGTTCGGAGATGAAGCGCGACGGCAGGCCGCTCTGCCACATGTTGTGGACGCGGCGGTTGGCGGCGCAGCTGATCGTCACGCGCTTGCGGGCGCGGGTGATGCCGACATAGGCGAGGCGGCGCTCCTCCTCCAGCCCGGCCATGCCGCTCTCGTCCATGGCGCGCTGGTGCGGGAACAGGCCCTCCTCCCAGCCGGGCAGGAAGACCGTGTCGAACTCCAGGCCCTTCGCCGCATGCAGGGTCATCAGGCTGATCTGCTCCACCGTGTTGTCGCCCTCCAGTTCGGTGACCAGGGCGACGTGTTCGAGGAAGCCCTGGAGCGTGTCGAACTCGCCGATGGCGCGCACGAACTCCTTCAGGTTCTCCAGCCGTCCCGGCGCCTCGGCCGAGCGGTCCTGCTTCCACATCAGCGTATAGCCGGACTCGTCCAGCACCGTCTCGGCCAGTTCGACCGGCGGCAGCCCCTGCGCCACGGCGCGCCAGCGGTCGAGATCGACCAGGAAGCCCGACAGCGCCTTGCGCGCCTGGGGGCGCAGCTCGTCCGTCTCCACGACGCGCCGGGCGGCCTCGCAGAACGAGATCCGCTGGGCGCGGGCCAGCATGTGCACCGACTGCAGCGTGGCGTTGCCGATGCCGCGGCGCGGCAGGTTGATGATGCGCTCGATCGCCAGGTCGTCGTCGGGCTGCTGGATGGCGCGCAGATAGGCCAGCGCGTCGCGCACCTCCTGCCGCTCGTAGAAGCGCAGGCCGCCGACGACGCGATAGGGGACGCCGAGGGTGACGAAGCGCTCCTCGAAGGCGCGGGTCTGGAAGCCGGCGCGCACCAGGATGGCCATGCTGCCCAGGCTGTCGCCCTGGCGCTGCCGGGCTTCCACCTCGTCGCCGACGAAGCGGGCCTCCTCGTCGCCGTCCCACAGGCTGCGCACGCTGACGGGGGCACCGCCCTCGGCCGACGTCCACAGCGTCTTGCCGAGCCGGCCCTTGTTGTTGGCGATCAGGCCGGAGGCGGCGGCCAGGATCGGCGCGGTCGAGCGGTAGTTCTGCTCCAGGCGGATGACCTTCGCGCCCGGGAAGTCCTGCTCGAAGCGCAGGATGTTGCCCACCTCGGCGCCGCGCCAGCCGTAGATCGACTGGTCGTCGTCGCCGACGCAGCAGATGTTGCGGTGCCCCTGCGCCAGCAGGCGCAGCCAGAGATACTGCGCGACGTTGGTGTCCTGGTACTCGTCGACGAGGATGTATTTGAAGCGCCGCTGCCAGTCGGCCAGCACCTCGGGCTTCTCGCGGAAGACGGTCAGGTTGTGCAGCAGCAGGTCGCCGAAGTCGGTGGCGTTGAGCGTCGCCAGCCGCTCCTGGTAGACGGCGTAGAGCTTTTTCGCGCGGCCGTCGGCGAAGTCGGTGTCCTCGGCGGCCGTAACCTTGTCCGGCGTGATGCCGCGGTCCTTCCAGCGCTGGATGACGCCCAGCAATGCGCGCGCCGGCCAGCGGCCGGAGTCCACACCCTCGGCCTGCATGACCTGCTTGAGCAGGCGCAGCTGGTCGTCGGTATCGAGGATGGTGAAGTTCGACTGCAGCCCGACCACCTCGGCGTGGCGCCGCAGGATGCGCACGCCGAGGGCATGGAAGGTGCCGAGCCACATGCCTTCGGTCAGGCCGCCGATCATCGCCGCGACCCGCTCGCGCATCTCGCGCGCGGCCTTGTTGGTGAAGGTCACGGCCAGGATCTGACGCGGCCAGCAGCGGTTGGTCGCCAGCAGGTGGACGAGCCGCGTGGTCAGCACCCGGGTCTTGCCGGTGCCGGCGCCCGACAGGACCAGAACGGGTCCGTCGGCCGCCTCGACCGCTTCGCGCTGCGCCGGGTTCAGGCCAGCCAGATAGGGCGGCTCCGCGGCGGGAAGATGCACCGGTCCGGCGGGTGGATCGTCTGTCAGGTCGAAAGGATCGTTCATGCCGCTTGGATATATAGCATCCGAAGCGCCGCCATCAGCCCCGCGATCCGACATCGTCGGCCGGCATTAACGGCATATTCAATGCAATCCCGCATACCCCGGTGCTCGTTTCTGAACGTCGGACGGTGGAATGGCCGGCAGTTGGTTTCTCGCACCGGGTATGGATCTGAGCCTGTGCATAGCGCACGCGCACAGCATGCCCCTCGTTCTGCTCTCCTACCTGGTCGCCGTCTTCGCCTCCTACACAGCGTTTCACGTGATGGAGCGCGTGGGATCGGTTGCGGCGGGCGCGGGGCGTGCCATCTGGCTCGCGACCGCAGGCGTCTCGATGGGGGCAGGCATCTGGGCGATGCACTTCATCGGGATGCTCGCAGTCACCATGCCAGTCGAGGTCCGCTATGACCTCCCGACGACGGCGCTATCCCTCGTCTTCGCGGTCGTCGCAAGCGGATTAGCGTTCGGGATATTCACTGGTCGTGGCGGGTTGGCCCATCGCCTCGGCTTCGGCGGGCTCGTCCTCGGTCTCGGCGTCGGCGCGATGCACTACACGGGCATGGCCGGGCTCAGGCTTGCGGCCCGCACCGTCTATGATCCGGTCGTGTTCGGACTTTCGATCGCGGTGGTGGTCGCACTCTCCATCCTCGCACTGGCGGTGCTCAGCTCCGACGGCTGGATCCGGCATGGCCGTCGCGCTCGATGGCGGATCGGTGGGGCAGTCCTGATGGGCCTGTCCGTCACCGCGATGCACTATACGGCGATGTCGGCGACGTACTTCTTTCCTGAAGTCGGCAGTGAGCCTCTCGCCGGGTTCGCCGACAGCAAGATGCTGGTGGCCGGTATCACCGTCGTTGCCGTGGGCCTGGGGCTCATCGCCGCGGTCGCCGCGGTGGTGGACCGCCGCCTCCAGCATTCCGAGACCCGGCGTCGTCAGAGCGAAGAATTTCTTCGAACCGTCTTCGATACGTCGGCCGACGGGATTCTGATCGTCGACGGCGACGGGTGCATCGGGATGGCCAACCCTGCAGCCCAGGCCATCTTCGGCTGCACCTTGGATGGGCTTGCCCTCGAGGATGTCGTCGATCGGGAAGGTGGGGTGCTGGACGGTGCTGGCGGCCCGAGAGAGCCGTTGGAAGCGGTCGCCAGACGGCCCGACGGCGCCACGTTCCCCGTCGAGATTACCGTCGGGGTGGCCGAGCAGACCGGTGCGGCGATAAGCGTCGTTGTGCTTCGGGACATCACCCAGCGCAAGGAAGTGGAGCGCAGCCTGCTCGCCGCCAAGGAGGACGCCGAAGCCGCGAGCCGGGCGAAGTCCGATTTTCTGGCGACGATGAGCCATGAAATACGTACGCCGATGAATGGCGTCATCGGCATGGCCGGTCTCTTGATGAACAGCGACCTGGACGAGCAGCAGCGCCAGTTCACGGGGACGATCATCGAAAGCGGCGAGACGCTGCTGACGATCCTCAACGACATTCTGGACTTCTCTAAGATCGAAGCGGAGATGATCGATCTGGAAATCGGGCCCTTCGACCTGTCGCAGGTGGTCGAGAGCGTGCTTGATCTCTCCGCCGCGCGGGCCCACGCGAAGGGGATCGAACTGGCGTCGCTGATCGAGCCGGGTGTGCCGCGGGTCCTGTGCGGCGACGTTGGGCGGGTTCGTCAGATCATCCACAACCTCGTCGGCAACGCCATAAAGTTCACCGAGGAAGGCGGCGTTTCCGTCAGAGTCGGGCTGCGCGACATCGTCGACGGCGTGGCAGAGATCGAGATTCGCGTCCGCGACACCGGGATCGGAATCGCGGCGGAGCATCACGCACGAGTGTTCGAACGTTTCAGCCAAGCCGATACATCCACCACCCGCCGCTATGGCGGCACCGGCCTCGGCCTCGCGATCTGCAAGAGCCTCGCGGGGTTGATGGGCGGCGAGGTGGGCGTGGAGAGCACCGAGGGGACCGGATCGACATTCTGGTTCACGATGCGGCTGGGACTGGGAGCCGAGATGGTGTCGGCCGAGCCGGCGGATATGACGGCTCTGCGTGGCCGCACCGCGCTGGTGGTCGACGACAACCCCGTCAATCGCTGTGTCATCGCCCGACAGTTGGAGATTTTCGGAATTGGGGCGACCGTCGTCGACGGCGCTGGCGCGGCGATGGAGCAGATGCGCGATGCGCGTGCACGAGGCGCGGACTTCGACGTGGCGATCATTGACCACATGATGCCGGACACCGACGGGGTCGGACTTGCGGCGATGGCACGAGCGGCAGGCTTTACAGAGGCTACCAAGCTCCTCCTCTGTTCCTCGTCCGGCATGGTGGGAAGCAAGGCGAAGGCGCGCGAGCTCGGTTTCGACGATCAACTGGCGAAGCCGATCCATCAGGGACTACTGGCGCACCGCCTGACCGAGCTCTGTGCGCCGCCTCCCGTCAGCCGGCCGGCGACGGTGATGCCGAGGCAACAGATTGCCGGTATGTCCGGCGCGACGGCGCGCGTCCGGCTGCGCGTCCTCGTCGTCGAAGACAACAAAGTCAATCAGATGCTCGCCGTCGCGCTGGTCAACGCGGCTGGGCATCAGGCCGACGTGGCCGCGAACGGCTTCGAAGCAGTGGAGGCCGTCAATAACCGGCCGTACGACATCGTGCTGATGGACATCCAGATGCCGGACATGGACGGCTTTGAGGCCACGAGGCGGATCCGGTCCCTGAACCGGCAGGTCGCCTCGATACCGGTCATCGCGATGACCGCCAACGCGATGAAGGGCGACCGCGAGCGCTGCCTGGAGGCTGGCATGGACGACTATGTATCGAAGCCGGTCGACGCGGCGGTGTTGCTGGAGAAGCTGACGCTCTGGGGACGCGGCGGTGACGGTGTGACCGCTTCCGTCGCCTGACCCGGATCAGTAGGCGGCGCCCGCGTCGCGGTGAAGCTGCACCAGCGCCTTGTTGTAGGCCAGCATCACGTCGCGCTCGTGGACGAAGCCGACGAGACGCCTGCTGCCTGCACTGTCGATGACGGGGATGTGCTCCTCGTGGGTGGTGTCCATAAGCTCGATCGCCGTTTCCAGAGTATCGTGAGCTTCCAGGATCGGCGGGTTGAGTCGGGCTACGTCTCCGGCGTTCACGAGGCCGTCGAGCTGGTGGTCGAACGCCGCTTCGGCCAAGTCCGCCAGGGTGATCGTGCCGTAGAGCCGGCCGTCTTCTGTGATGACGAAGAGTTCTCCGTACGGTGCGCTCTGCAGTAGAATCCGTAGCTGCGCGAGTTCCGCCGAGCGGGGCACGGATGCATAGTTGCGGCTCATGATGCCGCCGACCTTTAGCGTGCGGAGGATGTCGATCTCGAGCCGGCTTTCCAGGTTGACGCCCGCGCGCTCGAGCTGCCAGCGGAAATATGATCGACCGTGCAACTGCCGGGTAAGCACGCTCGCCGTGACCGTCGCCACCATGACCGCGGTGGTCAATTCATAGTCCGCAGTGAGTTCGAATATGATCAGGATGGTCGATATCGGCGCGCCCATCACCGCCCCGGCGACCGCACCCATGCCGATCATCGCGTAGGCCCCGATCCCCGAGAACAGCGCCGGTGAAAGCTCCCCTGCGACGCTGCCGAAGGCGCCACCAACCATGGCACCGACGAACAGTGAGGGACTGAACATTCCGCCACCGAAGCCGCTGCCGAGCGTAATCGCCGTCGCGAGGATCTTGGCGGCGATCAGGATGAACAACAGCTGCTCGTCCGTCTGCCCTCGCAGCGTATCGTCGGTTGGACCATACCCGACGCCGAGAACCTCCGGGAAGGCGAGTGCGATGAGGCCGAGAAGGAGGCCGCCGATCATCGGCCGTGACCAGCGCGGCAGCTTGGTCCGATCGAACGCCACCTGGACGACGGCGATACTGCGCATCAGGACGATGGCTGCGAGGGCGGCGCACACCCCGATCAGCGCGAAGGCCGGGAATTCGAGGAACGACCCCAGCTGGTGCTCGGGAACGATGAAGGCCGGAAAGGCGCCGTACTTCAGCCTCGATATGATCGTCGCGACCACCGAGGCGACGACGATCGGCGCGAACGCCGACAAGGCGTAGTGCCCGATCACCACCTCAAGCGCGAAGAACACGCCGGCCAGCGGCGCATTGAACGATGCGGCGACCGCGGCGGCGACTCCGCACGCGAGAAGCGTCCGTGTCAGAGAGCGCGAGAGTGACAATTTCTCCGCCACGAAGGCGCCGACCGCGGCACCAAGGTGGACGACGGGCCCCTCTCTGCCGGCAGAGCCGCCCACGCCCAGCGAGATCGCGTTGATCGCAGCGCCGTGCAGGCTTCGGACAAGCGACATGCGGCCGCCATATAGGGCACTCGCCTCCATGACCTGCCCAACACCGTTCGGGTGACGGCCCTTGGCAATGAATTGGATGTAGAGGCCGACCAAGAGACCGCCGATGGTGGTGGCCAGCAGGATGCGCCACCACGGCAGACTCACCACGAGGACGTGAAGTCGCTCGTGGGCCGTCTCGAATGCCACGTCCTGGATCAGCAGGATCAGGTCGCGGAAGAGGACACTGCCCGCGCCGGCGGCAACGCCTATGACCAGCGACAGCAGTATCAGGATCAGATCGTTGTTGCGCCCGAGCCGCCTCAGGCGGACGAGGAGATAGCGTTTTCTAAGACGGGGGCGCATGGCTCTGGGCTGGTGTCGGCGGAGCCCGGAAGCCTAGCCTCCAAGACCCGCCGACGATACCCGCAGTCAATAGAGCCTCAGCCCAGTGCCGGTCTGCACGATGTCCAATCCGTCGCCGCTTCGTACGCGGCGGCGACAGAGAACAGCAGCGCCTCCCCGAATGGGCGCCCGGCGAGTTGGAAGCCGGCCGGGAGACCGTTGGCAGTGAAGCCGGCCGGGACGGCGAGGCTGGGCACCGTCAGATAGTTCAGCGGCCGCGTGCAGTGGGTCATCCGCGCCACCATGCGCGCAAAGTCGGGCCCGTCCCCCAGATCGGTTTCCTCGACGGTCGGCACCGGCACGTTCAGCGTCGGCAGGTGAAGCACGTCGCACCGGCTGAAGACGTTCTCGACGAAGCGCCGCACCATCTGCGGCCGGATCTGCTGTGCGCGCAGGTACCAAGTGCCGGGGGTCGACAGCCCCGGCTCGAGGCGGGCACGCACTTGAGGTCCATAGTCCTCGGGCCGGTCACGCAGCCAAGCATGATGCAGCGTGCCCGATTCCGGGCCCATCGTGGCGGCGGCGAGATCGCCGATATGCTCCTGGTCGGGAATCTCGATCTCGACGATCTCCGCGCCGAGATCCGCGAAGGCCTTCAGGCTCTGCTGCATCAGCGCCCGGACCTCGTCGGCGGCGCCGTCGTAATAGTAGTTGGTCGGAACGCCGATCCGCAGGCCCTTCACCTCGGGCCGGCATGCGGCCGCTTCGTAGTCGTCGACCGGTTCCTGGCTGCTCGTCGGATCCTTCGGGTCGTGGCCCGCGACGATGCCGAAGACCCGTGCACAGTCGCGCACCGTGCGCGCCAGCGGCCCGACCGAGTCGAGCGAGAAAGAGAGTCCCATGACCCCGTTCCGGCTGACGCGGGTCTGTGTCGGCTTGATACCGACCAGACCGCATATCCCGGCCGGCAGTCGGATCGACCCTCCCGTGTCGGAGCCCAGCGCTGCAAACGCCAGGCGGCCACCGACGGCCGAGCCTGAACCACTCGACGAGCCACCGGTTACGTGCGCCGGGTTCCAGGGATTGCGGCAGTGGCCCCAATGCGCGTTGTGGCCGGTGGGGCCGACAGCGAACTCAGACATGTTGAGGCCGCCGAGATGGACGGCGCCCGCCACCGATAGACGCTCCATCACGGTACCGGATTCCTCGGGACGGAAGTCCTTACGGATCTTCGAGCCGCAGGTCGAGAGCCGGCCCGCGGCGTAATACATGTCCTTGTGCGCCAGCGGAACGCCGTGGAGCGGGCCGAGCGGTTCGCCGCGCGCGCGTCGGGAGTCGGCAGCGTCAGCTTCCGCGAGCGCCTCTTCCGCATCGACGTGAATGAAGCAGTTGAGGATCGGCTGCAACGTCTCGATGCGCCGGAGACAGGCCTCGGTGAGTTCCCGCGAGGAGATGCGGCCGCTGTCGACGGCGTCCGCGGCCTCGACCAGCGTCCAGTGCACGGGATCGCTCATCGGCTCTTACTCCCGTTGCGCAGACTGCCCAGCGTCGTGGAGAGCAGGGCGGGTTCGGTGTCGAACAGGGAATCGCCCGCGTAGCGGTCGAGCGTTGCACTCACGGCGGTCAGCATGCGCGCCGTTCGTGCAGACGATGCTTCGGACAGAACGGCGCCGGTCGTTCGTTGGACCTGGTCGCGGACCTGCTTCGCTTCGAAACGCTTCATCGATGTCTCCGGAGGCGGAATGTCGGGCAGCAGGCCGCTGCCAGGGGAAGCGGCAGCAATCCGCATGCCATCATTGTGGACGTTCGCCGGTCACGTCCCGAGCAGTTCGCAGATCGAGGCGGCAACGACCTCGGTCGCTTTCCATAGGTCGTCCAGCAGCACGTGTTCGTCCGCCCCGTGGGCCCCTGCGTCGACGAAGCTGCGTGGGCCCGTCCCATAGAGGACGATCGGAATACCGCGGGCGGCATAGTGCCTTGCGTCGGTATAGAGCGGGACCCCCGCCGTCTCGACCGGCTCGCCAAAGATCCGCGTGGCGTGGCGGCAGACTACCGATGCCAGCGCCTCGCTCGCCGGCGTCGGCGCGAGCGGTGCGGCAGCCATGACCCGCCTGATGCCACAGGTCACGCCCGCAGTGCCGGCGGCTTCGACAACTTGCCGAAGCTCAGCCTCGACGGCGTCCGGCGTCTCCTCCGGGATGATGCGCCGGTCGAGGCGGAGCGTGACCTGGTCCGGCACGACGTTGGTGTTGATGCCGCCGCGGATGAGGCCGACGACAAGATTCGGTGAGCCGATTCCATCGACCCTCGATCGGATGGCCCGGTAGCTCTTGCGGTGCGCGTAGAGGGCTTGCAGCACCGCGGTGGCAGCCTCTAGAGCGTCGGCACCGGTTTCCGGCTTCGCGGCATGGGCGGACCGGCCCCGCAGCTCGATCTCCAGGTGCAGGACCCCATTGTGCGCCGTCACGACGCCGTAGGAGAGGCCGGCCGCGATCGCTATGTCCGGCCGCGATATCCCCTGATCGAGGAGCCATTTCGGGCCGATCTCGCCGCCCGCCTCCTCATCGTACGTCAGGTGAAGTTCAACCGTCCCGCGCAACGCGGTGCCTGCGTCGCGCAAGGCCCGGAGGGCGAAGGCATAGGTGGCGAAGTCCGATTTCGACACGGCCGCACCGCGACCGTACAGGCGGCCGTCGACGATCCGGCCGCCATAGGGGGCGACCGTCCAGCCCTCGCCGGGCGGAACCACGTCGCCATGGGCATTGAGCGCCAGGGTCGGTCCGTCGCCGAACCGGTGGCGGACGACGAGGTTGGTGACGCTGCGCATGCCTACTGCAGCCACTTCGGCCGCCGGCACGACGTGGCGCTCGACGACGAAGCCCATCGCCTCCAGAAGGGTGGCGGCAGCATCGGCGTGGGCGGCGCAATCGCCCGGGGGATTGTCGGACGGGATGCTCACCAGCTGGGCCAGGAACGACGCCTGGTCGTCGCGTTCCGCATCCAGAATCCGCTTGACCTCTTCCAGCATCGCTCGATCCACCGGGCTTCGTTTCGTCGGTCGCTGCCCGATTTGGTACGGGAGATATCGCGATGCGGCTAGAGGCTTGCGCTCATGCTTCGTCAATGTCGTGAGCTGCCCCGTAGAGACAGGCACGATACAGCTTCAGCGCGAGATAGCGGAGTTGCATGGGAAACAGCTCATGCGTATCGATCGCGATGACCTCCAGGACCGGAAGCATCAGCGAGAGCATCGGTACGAGACCGAAAATCCTGCTGGCGCGGAAGATGGGGAACTTCTCGACCTCGGCCGGGTGCAGGCGCCGCAGGAGGGCGAAATTGCCGACAGACTCGCTGAATTTCCGGAGCAGCGATCGGGCCGAGCCATCGGCCGGATTCAGGACAGGATTGTCGACATGTCGGATCGTGCAGCGCTGCGCCGCGCGCAGCGCCCACTCGACGTCCTCCCAGCCCCAGCCCTTGAACCGCTCGTCGAAGGGTTCGGCCAGGGCCACCTGCCGCCTGACGAGAAGGTTGTTAGTGTAGGTGTATTTCGCCGGTTCGCGCTGCCGTTCTTCGGCGGGCAGACAGTCCGAGCGGGCCGAATAGTAGGCGTGAAGCGGATCTGCTCCAGCGTCGCATGGTTGCATCCGGAACCCGCCATAGCCGACATCGGTGCAGCCCTTGCGGACGAGCTCGAGCCAGCGGTTCAGGTACTCCGGGCTTCCCGGCTGCAGGTCGCAGTCGACGAACAGGACATAGGTGCCGCGGGCGGCGCGGGTCAGCGCGTTGCGGATCGCCGCGCGGCCGACATTGCGCCGCGCGGTGAGCAGCGCCGCCGGCACCGCGGAACGCGATATCGCTTCGCCGACGGCCCGACCGTACCTCGCATCGTCGGAGCCGTCGTCGGCGAAGACGAGCTCGACGTCCGGTTTCCCTGCAGCCTGCCGTGTCAGAGCCTCGAGCAACGCCGTCGGGCTCGTTTCATAGAAGGGGACCAGCACCGAGAGGAGAGGGGTGGGGCAGTCGCTCCGGGCCGGGTTCGACTCCAGCAGGAGCGAATCGTCGCTGACACTGGGCCGCTGCATCGTAGCCATGGTGATGAGCCGATCGAGCCGAGGGTGCGCGGCCAAGATCCCATTCGCCGGGAACAGGATGCCGCTGCATATTGTTGTTCTAGCGTCATGGTGACCGCCAGATCCATCGCGGCCGGTGGCGCGCGCCGCGGTGCAGAGGGCCTAAGCCGGCCCGGCCCTTCGACCTATTGGCACTGGCCGATGGAACCCTCGGCGCAGCGCCGGGTGCCGTCGACCCAGGTCGCGCCCGACAGATCGGCGTTCAGGAAGTCCGTGCCGCGCATCTGCGCGCCGGTGAAGTCGGCGTCGCGCAGGGTCGCACGGAAGAAGCGCGTCCGCAGAAGTTGGGCGCCGCGGAACGTGGCGCGGGTGAGGTCCGCCCGTGTGAAGTCCGCCTCGCGCAGGACGGCGCCATTCAGGTTGGCATCGGTCATATCCGACGAGAAGAATTTTGCGCGCGACGCGTCGGCACCCGCCAGCGTCGCCTCGCGGAGGTCGGCGCGCTGGAAGGTGGCGTCGTGAAGCCGCGCCTGGGTGAGATCGATCTTGCGCAGGTCACGGCCGTCGAAATAGCAGCGGCGCCACTCCACCCCCGGTGCGGGCGGATCGTTGCAGTCGGCCGCCGCCGGTGCTGCCGCCGCGGCGAGGGCGACGACGACCGCGATCGCTGTGAGGAGCGTCCTTCCGGTCTCAGCCAGCACGGCGTATGCCGATGATCCGCCCGGCCTGCGGCGGCTTCGGCAGGGCGGCATGCGCATCGCGCATCGCGGCCAATCGTTCGAGCAACGGATCGGGCATCGGGGCCGAGCGCCGTATGCGCATGTCGATATGGATCGAGATCAGTTCATTGGTCGAGGCGATGTAGCCGGCTTCCGCATGATACATCTGGTGGAAATAGTGAATGCGCTTGGCGTCGAAATCGAGAAGCTGCGTGGTGATCCGCAATGGATCGCCCTGCATCACCTCGCGGTCGTAGGTGATGTGCGCCTCCAGCGTGAAGGTCGAGAAGTGGCCGCCCTCCTTGTAGTCCGCTCCGACACCCAGCGCATTGTAGAAGGTGTCGGTCGCGTTGTCGAAGGCGAGCATGTAGTACGCGACGTTCATATGGCCGTTGTAGTCGATCCACTCGGGCCGGACGATGTCGCGATGCTGGTCGAAGGGTGCTTCTATCTTCATGGCGCGCGGAGTTTAGGGGAACCGGCCCCTCGCGCAAAGACCATAAGGGCGTGTCGCGCATGCGGCGCCATGCCATGACCGTTCTGCGCTGGATCGGCTGGCTTCTCGCCGCCGGCGCCGCGGCGGCGCTCGGCAGCGAGGCCGTCGCGTGGCTGCTGACCGGCAGCTATGAGGTCCAGACGCTCGGCCGGGTCTGGCGCGCCCTCGACCCGGGCGGCCCGGCGGCCCTGGCCGTCGCGGCGGAGACCGGCCCGCCGTGGGCGTACCCCCTGGCGGCCACGGTCCTGCGGCTGCCGGCCTGGGCCGTCCTCGGCGTGCCGGCGGTGGCGCTGGTGTGGGCTGCCGGCGCCCGCCGGCTGCGCGCTGCCCCCGAAGCTGCCTCCTCGGTTTCGGCGCCGCCGGATCCGTGACATGCTCCCGGCGCGTCAAAGCGACTGACAACCAGGGGGCTGTCCAATGGAATATCGCAATCTCGGCCGGTCCGGACTGCGCGTCTCGCTCGTCGGCCTCGGCTGCAACAATTTCGGCGGCCGGCTCGGGCTCGAGGATACCCGCACCGTCGTCCACAAGGCGATGGACCTCGGCATCACCCTGCTCGACACCGCCGACATGTACGGCAATCGCGGCGGCTCGGAAGAGCTGATGGGCCAGGTGCTGGGCGCCCGCCGCAAGGACATCGTCCTCGCCAGCAAGTTCGGCATGGCCATGGACGACGTCGGCGTGAAGAAGGGTGCCGCCCGCCGCTACATCATGTCGGCGGTCGAGGACAGCCTGCGCCGCCTGCGCACCGACTGGATCGACCTCTACCAGCTGCACCAGCCCGACCCGCTGACGCCGATCGAGGAGACGCTGCGCGCCCTCGACGATCTGGTCCGGCAGGGCAAAGTCCGCTACATCGGCTGCTCCAACCTGCCGGCCTGGGAGGTCGTGGAGTCGATCTGGACCTCGCGCAGCGGCGGGCTCGAACAGTTCGTCTCCTGCCAGGACGAATACAGCCTGGTCTTCCGCGGTCCCGACAAGGAACTGCTGCCGGCGATGCAGGCCTATGGCCTCGGCCTGCTGCCCTATTTCCCGCTGGCGAGCGGCCTTCTGACCGGCAAGTACGACCGGTCGGCGCCGATGCCGGAAGGCGCGCGGCTGACCAACACCCAGCGCCTCGCCGACAAGTACATGACCGAGGCGAACTGGAAGATCGTCGACGGCCTGTCGGCCCTCTGCAAGGCGCGCGGCTGGTCGATGCTCGACCTTGCCTTCTCCTGGCTCGCCGCACGCCCCACCGTCGCCAGCGTCATCGCCGGCGCCACCAAGCCGGAGCAGCTCGAGCAGAACGTGAAGGCGGTCTCGCTGAAGCTGACGGCCGACGACATGGCCGAGATCGACCGGATCACCGCGGGCTGAACCGTGGCGGGCGGTGCGCCGTCTCGCTGTGGGGAGGGGGCGGCCGGGTGCTCGGGGGGCACCCCGCCGCATTGTGGGCGGCACCCCCTTCCGCATCTTCCCGGCCGCAGCGCGCAGCGCGGAGCGCCGGGATCCAGGGCGGGCGCTCGGGCGGTGCGAGCGGTGAGGTTTTCCAGGTGGCCCCTGGGTCCCTGTGTGTCAGCTGTTGTGAGAGGATGGGTGCGGGCGGGAGGCGACTCACCCCGGGCGCTCCCATGCGGGGTCCCAGCCGTGGAGGTCGGACTGGCCGCCGCGGACGAGCGGGTCGGGGTGGCGAGCCCAGGACGGGGCGGCGGGGTTGATCGCGACGGGCGGGGCGATGCTGCGGAGGTAGGCGAGTTCGGCTTCGAGCGCCGCCTCGGCGCGGGCCTCGCGGGAGGCGATGGGGTCGGGGTCTTCGGCTTCGACCTCGTCGATGGAAGGTTCCCTTTCCTTCCCTTCCATTCCTTTTTGTTGGTTGGCCCTCATCCGCTCGAGATCCGTGTAGGGCGTGAACTCGTCCAGCGGCCGTCCCTCGAAACCCTCATACACATGCGGCACGATGATCGGCTCCGGCTTCTCCTCCGGCTCGGGTGCCAGTCCCCGCCGCCACTCTGCGAGCCAGCCCTCGGCCTCTGCCGCGGCGTGGCCGGGCCAGCGGGGGTCGATGCCGTCGAGCAGCGGGTCGGACCCGGCGAAGCCGCCGCAGGGGCTGGCGGCGTGTTTGTCCGGGATGAGGCCGGTGGCCTTTGCCTCGATCTCGATGCAGCGGACGGCGGTGCGGTAGTCGCACTTGG
The DNA here is from genome assembly GCF_040549485.1 of Constrictibacter sp. MBR-5. Lineage (NCBI taxonomy): Bacteria > Pseudomonadati > Pseudomonadota > Alphaproteobacteria > Rhodospirillales > Allostellaceae > Constrictibacter > Constrictibacter sp. MBR-5. Next base: position 277,212 of record NZ_JBEPTK010000004.1, on the reverse strand, counting down.
CGGTGGCGAGCTTCGCCAGCGCCCTGAGGCGGTCGACCATCTCGGCGATTCCGGTCTGGCGGGCGATCTCGCGGCGGACGCGGAGGTCCTCGACGCGGCGGCGGATGTGCGGGCGGCCCAGCATGACGCTCGCCTGCTTGGCGGCACTGTCGGGGGCATAGCCGGCCCAGCGCGCGGCGGCGGCGCCGCTGGCACCGCGAGCGACGTGGCGGCAGAAGATTTCCTGGCGGTCGGTGAGGGGCGGGGGCGAGGCTTCGGGCATGGCGGTCCTCCCAGGAAGGGAGGCACCATGCTGCGCTTATTATCCTAGGAATACAAGTTCTCTCTGTGACGGGAGAGAGAGAGCGCTCCGTCCGAGGATGACAGTGAGGGGGACGCCGAGAGGGCGGTGCGCCGGCTCGGGGTCGCTTCGTCGCCACGCGCCTCGCGTGGGCGGGAGTTGTGCCCGTTTCACGACGATTCCCCGTCATCCAGCGGTGTGAAGACGACCACCGGATCCACCTTCGGTTCGCCCGGCTCCGGCGAGGCGGGCGACCAGTCGAAGGCCGTGGCGCCGAGGATCGCATCGACGGTGTCGCCGTCTTCCGACAGGGGCAGGACGATCCGTTCGCCGGTGAAGATCCGGCCGCTGCTGAGATAGAGGCGGCCGGCGGCATGGGATATCCCCCGTTCGAGGACCACCCTGTGATACCGGGCCAGCACCGATTGGCGCCTATTTTCGGGGATCACCTCTTCCATGAACCGCTTGGCGAGGGACACGCCGTAGACCGCGTTGACGCGCTCGCCGGCGAGCCGATAGCGATAGCGGGGGCCAGGCAGAACCACGTCACACAGCCACACGATCTCCAGTTCGCGTCCGAGGGCCGCCGCGTCGATCGCGGTCCGCTGCGGCATGCGGCCGTGGGCGAATGACCTCAGCCAAACGTCGAGGACGTTGAGGATCCGCGGGTTGCGGACATGGGAGAGGCGAGCACGGAGGTGCATGGGGGCTAGTATCTTTTGATATTCATCATGGATATAGGGCCGCCGCACGTCCAAAGACAGCGGGCGGCCGGAACGGCGAATGGTCCGGCCGTCAGACCGGGGTGAAGGTCAGGCGGAGCAGTTCGCCGCGTGCCTCGCTGACCGGGATGCCGGTGGGCCAGCGAAACGAGGTGGCGCCGAGAACGCCGTCGGGCGTGCGGCCGTCCGCGGCGAGCGGCAGGAGGATGCGTTCGCCGACGAGGCGTCGGTCCTTGTGCAGGTAGATGCGTCCCGCCGCATGGCCGATCGCCGGTTCTTCCACCACGCGCTTGTAGCGGTTCACGACTTCGCTGACCCGGCCCGACCCGATGATGTCCTCGACATAGCGGCCGACCATGGGGCCATCATAGAGCGCCAAGATCTTATCGCCTGCGAGGCGGCAGCGGAAGCGGCCCGTGTCCACCTCGTAGTCGCAGAGCCACAGGATCGGCAGCGCACTGTCGAGCGCCACGGGATCGATGTCGGTACGGGCCGGCATGCGCCGGTCGCCGCGCCACCCGAGCCACAGCGCGATCACGTGCCGGATCACCTCATCCTGCACATGCGGAAACTCGTCTGCGGGCAGCTTCGCCAACACGCTGCGTCTCCCCGCGTCGCCAGTGGAAAACCCGCTTCCAGGCTCCTCCGCCCGGCGGCCCGGCATCAAGTGACAAAGGTCACCGGAGCCGCCGGGCGCCGATCACGTCATCGGCATCGCGGCGCCGACAGGCCCCCCATGTCAGTCGAACTCGATGATCACTTGGTCGGCGGCGAGGCTGTCGCCGGGGTTGGCGGAGATCGCCTTTACGGTCCCGTCGCGTTCGGCGCGGAGGATGTTCTCCATCTTCATCGCCTCGACGACGCAGAGTTCCTGGCCGGCCTTGACCTCCCAGCCCTCCTCGACCTCGACGCTGAGCAGCAGGCCGGGCATGGGGGAGAGCAGGAACTTCGAGAGGTCGGGGGCCTGCTTCACCGGCATCAGGGCGGCCAGTTCCGCCTGACGCGGCGTCAGGACGCGCACCCCGACGGTGGCGCCGGCATGGGTCATCCGGCACACCGCGCCGTCCCATTCGACCTGCATGAACAGCGGCCGGCCGTCGACCTCGATCCGGAGAACCGGCTCGCGCGGTTCCCAGGCGCTGCGGACGGCGACCGTGCGGCCGTCGACCGCGACATCGATGCCACCCTCAGCCGGCGTCACCGTGACCGGGTGCGGCTCACGTCCGAGCATCACAACCCAGTTGCCGGCCGGCGCGGCCACCGCGACCTGCAGGCGGCCGCTGATCGTCGCCTCGCGGCCGACGCGCACATAGTTCAGGAAGGCGGCGGCGGCGGCGAAGTCCGTCGCGTGCCGGGCGACGCCGGCGGTGGGGTCGAAGCCCTCAGCATACTCGTCCTCGATGAAGCGCGTGCTGAGACGGCCCTCGCGGAAGCGGTCCGAGGCGACGATGTCGTTCAGGAAGCCGATGTTGTGCGAGATGCCCCGGACGCAGAAGGCGTCGAGGGCGGCACGCATCCGGTCGATCGCCTCGTTCCGGTCGCGGCCCGACGTCACCAGCTTGGCGATCATCGGGTCGTAGAACATGCTGATCTCGCTGCCCTCGACCACGCCGCTGTCGACACGCACGCCCTCGACGCCTTCGGGCTCGCGGTAGGTGGCGAGGCGGCCGATCGACGGCACGAAATTACGCGTCGGATCCTCAGCGTAGAGCCGGGATTCCAGGGCCCAGCCGTTCAGCTTCACGTCGTCCTGGCCGATGCGCAGCCTCTCGCCGGCGGCGACGCGGATCATCTCCTCGACCAGATCGAGGCCGGTCACCAGCTCGGTCACCGGATGCTCGACCTGGAGCCGCGTATTCATCTCCAGGAAGTAGAAGTTACGGTTCTTGTCGACGATGAACTCGACGGTGCCGGCCGATCGGTAGTCGACCGCCTTCGCCAGGGCGACGGCCTGGGCGCCCATCGCGGCGCGCGTCTCCGGGTCGAGGAAGGGGCTCGGCGCCTCCTCGATGACCTTCTGGTGGCGACGCTGGATCGAGCATTCGCGCTCGCCGAGATGGATCACGTTGCCGTGCGCGTCGGCCAGCACCTGGATCTCGATGTGGCGCGGCTCCTCGACGAACTTCTCGATGAAGACGCGCTCGTCGCCGAAGCTGGAGCGGGCCTCGCTGGCCGCCGAGCGCAGGCCCTCGATCAGCTCCTTCTCGTTCCAGGCGACGCGCATGCCCTTGCCGCCGCCGCCGGCCGAGGCCTTGATCATCACCGGGAACCCGATGTCGGCGACCACCTTGGCGGCGGCTTCGGGATCGGCGATCTCGCCGAGATAGCCGGGGACGGTGGAGACGCCGGCCTTCTGGGCGAGCTTCTTCGACTCGATCTTGTCGCCCATGGCGGCGATCGCCTCGGGCGTCGGGCCGATGAAGACGATGCCCTCGTCGGCGAGGCGCCGGGCGAACCTGGTGTTCTCGGACAGGAAGCCGAAGCCCGGATGCACCGCCTGGGCGCCGGTCTTCTTCGCCGCCTCGACGATGCGGTCCATGACGAGATAGCTCTGGGCGGCCGGCGCCGGGCCGATCGCCACCGCCTCGTCCGCCATCTCGACGTGCAGGCCGGTCGCGTCGGCGTCGGAATAGACCGCCACCGTCTTGATGCCGAGCCGCTTCGCGGTCCGCATGATACGCACGGCAATCTCGCCGCGGTTGGCAATGAGGATCTTGTCGAACATGCGCAGGCTCAACGCCTCCCGATCAGGCCCATGACATAGGCAACGTGTATTGCGAGGACCGATCCCCACCCGACCATCGGCCAGACGAACCAGACGGTGTCGGGCGTCAGCCAGAGGTTGAGGGGGACCAGGACGATCATCACGGCGAAGTAGCCGATCAGATGATTGAGGAAACCGTTCAGACGGCGGCGGGCGGGATCCACGGGCGCGCTCAGTCCCGCACGCCGTGGCGGTTCGTCGGATACCAGTCGTCGTCGAGCAGCTGGTCGAGCGTGTAGGGGCAGTCGGCGGGCAGCGCCGCGGCGGCGTCGGCTTCGCCCTTACCGATCAGGGCTTGCCGCGCGAGCCGCCGTGCCTGCTCGTGCAGGCGCGGCAACTCGTCTGCAACGTCGCGGCGCAGCGTCGCCGTCAGGTGGTCGGATATCTCGATACGCGCCTCGATGATGCTCAACCGCCATGAGCGTCGTGGCTCCTGCGCCCGCGACCATTCGAGCTTCAGACAGTGCTCGATGATCCGGCGGAGGTGGCTGCGCAGCAGATTGCGTTCCGCCTTACCCAAGTCCTCGACCTCCTCGGCGAGATGGGGGAGGTCGAGATCGAGGTTGGCCCGCTCGGCCTGGAGACGACGCAGCCGGTCGGCCTGGACCTGCGTCCAGGCGTAGAAGTCCGCTTCGTAGAGTTCCGCGTCCGTCATCGCAAGGGCCATCGGCTCACGACCCTCCCGCGCGACGGCGCGGATACCAGCCCCGCGTCAGCAGATCGTCCAGCGAATACGGATTAGCAGCCGGGGGCGCCGCCGCGGCTTCGATCTCCCCGTGCTCCGTCAGCGCGTCGTGTGCGAGTTCGCGCGCGCCGTCGTACAGTCGAGGAAGATCGTTGATCATGTCGTGCCGCAGCGTCGCCGTCATCCGGCCTTCGATTTCGAGCCGCGCCTCTGAGATGCTGCGCCGCCATGACCCGTGCGGATCGGTCGCCGGCGACCATTCCAGCTTCAGGCAGTGCTCGATGATCCGGCGGAGGTGGCTGCGTAGCGCGTTCCGTTCGGACTTGCCCAAATCCTCGACCTCCTCGGCGAGATGGGGGAGGTCGAGATCGAGGTTCGGGCGTTCCGCCTGGAGACGGCGCAGCCGGTCGGCTTGGATTTTCGTCCAGGCGTAGAAGTCCGCTTCGTACAGTTCCGGGTCGGTCATCGCGCGGGGCACGGCCGGCTCCTCCTGCGGATCCGCAGTCCAGCTTGCACAGTCTACAGTGGGATGTTGTCGTGCTTCTTCCAGGGATTCTCCAGCTTCTTGTTGCGCAGCATGGCCAGCGACTTGGCGATCCGGCGCCGCGTGCTGTGCGGGCGGATCACGTCGTCGATATAACCGCGGCTCGCCGCGACGAACGGATTGGCGAACAGTTCGGCATATTCCTTGGTGCGCGCCTCGATCTTGCCGGCGTCGCCGATGTCCTCGCGGAAGATGATCTCGACGGCACCCTTGGCGCCCATCACGGCGATCTCGGCCTGGGGCCAGGCGTAGTTCACGTCGCCGCGCAGATGCTTCGAACTCATGACGTCGTAGGCGCCGCCATAGGCCTTGCGCGTGATGACGGTGATCTTCGGCACGGTCGCCTCGGCATAGGCGAAGAGCAGCTTGGCGCCGTGCTTGATGATGCCGCCATATTCTTGCGCGGTGCCGGGCAGGAAGCCGGGGACGTCGACGAAGGTGACGATCGGGATGTTGAAGCAGTCGCAGAAGCGCACGAACCGCCCGGCCTTGCGCGCGGAATCGATGTCGAGGCAGCCGGCGAGCACCATCGGCTGGTTGGCGACGATGCCCACGGTCGAGCCGCCGACGCGGCCGAAGCCGGTCAGGATGTTGCCGGCGTAGTTCGGCTGGAGCTCGAAGAAATCGCCGTCGTCGACGACCTTCGCGATCAGCTCCTTCATGTCGTAGGGCTTGTTCGGGTTCGGCGGCACCAGTGTGTCGAGCGACATCTCGACCCGGTCGAGCGGATCGGTGCAGACGCGCGTCGGCGGCTGCTCGCGGTTAGAGGCGGGCAGGAAGTCGACGAAGCGGCGCGTCTGCAGCAGCGCCTCGACGTCGTCCTCGAAGGCGCGGTCGGCGACGCCGGACCGGGACGTGTGGGTGAGGGCGCCGCCCAGCTGCTCGTGGGTGACAGTCTCGTGGGTGACCGTCTTCACCACGTCGGGGCCGGTCACGAACATGTAGGACGTGTCCTTCACCATGAAGATGAAGTCCGTCATGGCCGGCGAGTACACGGCACCGCCGGCGCAGGGACCCATGATCGCCGAGATCTGCGGCACGACGCCGGATGCCATCACGTTGCGCTGGAACACCTCGGCATAGCCGCCGAGCGAGGCGACGCCCTCCTGGATGCGCGCGCCGCCGGAATCGTTCAGGCCGATCACGGGAGCGCCGACCTTCATCGCCTGGTCCATGACCTTGCAGATCTTCTCGGCGTGCGCCTCGGACAGGCTGCCGCCGAAGACCGTGAAGTCCTGGCTGAAGACAAAGACGAGGCGGCCGCTGATCGTGCCGTGGCCGGTGACGACGCCGTCGCCGGGCACCTTCTGGTCGGCCATGCCGAAGTCCGTCGAGCGGTGCTCGACGAACATGTCCCATTCCTCAAAGCTGCCGGGGTCGAGCAGAACGTCGATGCGCTCGCGCGCCGTCAGCTTGCCGCGCTTGTGCTGCGCCTCGATCCGGCGCTCTCCGCCGCCGAGCCGTGCCCGCTCGCGCTTCTCCTCGAGCCTGAGCAGCATTTCCTGCATTCGCCCGTCCTATCCGCCTGCCGTCAAGAAAGTGCAGGGTGATAGCATCGGTTCTGCGGCGGCGCCAGCCTGCGGGCGGCGATTTGTCCGTAACGCTGGGGGATGACCGAACCCGCGGCGGCGGATCAGCCGCCTTCGGCCCGGTCGGCGATCTCGGCCACGGCGAACTCCAAGGCGTGCAGCCAGTCGGACAGCTCTTCGACGACGTGGTGCACGAAGTCGTCGCCCTCGGCCATCTGGCCGTGCGGCCGGTCGGTCTTGATCCAGACGGTGGTCATGCCGAGGGCGGCGGCCGGGGCGAGGTTGCGCGCGGTGTCCTCGAAGAAGACCGAGGTCGCGGGGTCGATGGCGTGCCGTTTCACGAAGGCCTCGTAGGCCTCGACCTGCGGCTTGGGCACGTAGCCGGCGGCGGCGACGTCGAAGATGCCCTCGAAATGATGCGCGATGCCGAGCCGGTCCAGGACGTTGCAGGCGTGCCGCTCGGTGGCGTTGGTGAAGATCAGCTTCCGGCCCGGCAGACGGGCGATGGCGCGGTCGAGTGCCGGATCGTGCGCCATCTCCGACAGGTCGAGCTCGTGGACGTAGTCCAGGAAGACGCCGGGCGGGACGTCGTAGACCTCCATCAGGCCGCGCAGCGTGGTGCCGTAGGATTTGAAGTAGGTCTGGCGGACATGCGCCGCTTGGGCCTCGTCGAGCTTCAGATACTCGGCGATGAACTGGTTCATCCGCCGGTCCATGTGGACGAACAGGTCGCAGGCGGCCGGGCTGTAGAGCGTGTTGTCGAGGTCGAAGACCCAGGTGTCGACGTGGGAGAGGTCGGGCTTCCGCCCGTCCGGGGTGCCGACGACGATACTGGGCTCTGTCATGCGGCCGTCTCCAGTCAGCCAGGCCGGGTCAGCTGCGCCGGATCAGGGTGCCGACGCCGTGCTCGGTGAATATCTCCAGCAAGACCGCGTGCGGCACGCGGCCGTCCAGGATGACCGCGGCCTCGACGCCGCGGGCCACCGCGTCCAGGCATGTCTCGACCTTGGGGATCATGCCGCCGCTGATGGTGCCGTCGGCGATCATCGCCTCGGCCTCGGCGCGCGACATGGAGGCGATCAGGTCCCCGTCCTTGCCCTTCACGCCGGCGACGTCGGTCAGGAGCAGCAGCCGGTCGGCCGACACGGCGCCGGCGATGGCGCCGGCCACGGTGTCGGCGTTGATGTTGTAAGTCTCGCCGTCCGCGCCGATGCCGATCGGCGCCACGACCGGGATGACCGAGGACTGCTTGAAGACGTCGAGGATGGTCGTGTCGACCCGGTCGGGATCGCCGACGAAGCCCAGGTCGAGGACCTTCTCGATGTTGGAATCGGGATCCCGCTTGGTGCGGGTGAGCTTGCGCGCCTGGATCAGGTTGGCGTCCTTACCGGAAATACCCACGGCCTTGCCGCCCGCCTGGTTGATCATGGCGACGATCTGTTTGTTGATCGACCCCGCCAGGACCATCTCGACGATCTCGACCGTCGCCGTGTCGGTGACGCGCAGGCCATCGACGAACTCGCTCTGGATCTTAAGCCGGTCGAGCATGCGGCCGATCTGCGGCCCGCCGCCGTGCACGACGATCGGGTTCAGGCCGACCTGCTTGAGCAGGACGATGTCGCGGGCGAAGTCGCGGCCGAGCGATTCGTCGCCCATGGCGTGGCCGCCATACTTCACGACGAGGGTCGCGCCTGCATAGCGCTGCATGAAGGGCAACGCTTCTGCGAGCATGCGTGCGTTCCGAATGTTTTCTTCGGGAGTGGACATCGCGGGATCCGCGGCGGGAGTGGACATCGCGGCGACCTTAGCCAAAGGGTCAGGGAAGCGCCAGCGCCGCAAGGTGCGCACGCAGGATCTCGATGCCTTCGCCCTTGACCGAGCTGGTCGGCACGACGTCGGGGTGGGCGGCGACGTGGCGGGCCGCCTCGGCGGCGATCTCGGCGACGCGTTTCGCCCGCTCGGTCGGGCCGAGCTTGTCGGTCTTGGTCACGACGACCTGGTAGGCGACGGCGGCGGCGTCGAGCATCTTCATCATCTCCCGGTCGCCCGCCTTGATGCCGTGGCGCGCGTCGACCAGCAGGCAGACGCGGCGCAGGGCGGGTCGGCCGCGCAGATAGGCGCGCACCAGCGATGTCCACTTCTCGACCATCTGCTTCGGCGCCTCGGCGAAGCCGTAGCCGGGGAGGTCGGCGATCATCAGCCGGCCGCCCAGGTCGAAGAAGTTGATCTGCTGGGTGCGGCCGGGCGTGTTGGAGGTCCGGGCGAGCGTCTTGCGGCCGGTCAGGGCGTTGACGAGGCTCGACTTGCCGACATTGGAGCGGCCGGCGAAGGCAATCTCGACCATGCCGCCCTCGGGCAGCTGGTCGAGGCCGGCGGCGCCGAGGAGGAAGGTGCACTCCTTGGCGAAGAGCAGGCGTCCGTCCTCGATCGCGGCCGCATCGGGGAAGGGCGCCTCCGCCTCCGTCACTTGCCGCCCTTCGTCTTGCCCTTGCCGCCGTTCGGCGTCTTGGCTTCTGCCTTGGCTGGGGTCACGACCTGCTGCTTGGCGGCGCGCCGTTCGGCGAAGGCGCCGTTCTGGTGCATGATCAGCGCCTGCTGGGCGATCGACAGCGTGTTGTTCCAGGCCCAGTAGATCACGAGCCCCGCCGGGAAGCCGGCCAGCAGGATCGTGAAGAAGATCGGCATCAGCATGAATACCTTCGCCTGGATCGGGTCCGCCGGCTGCGGGTTCAGCTTCATCTGCAGGAACATCGTCACGCCCATGATCAGCGGCCACAGGCCGAGATGCAGCATGTCGGGCGGGGCCCAGGGGATCAGGCCGAAGAGCGTGAAGAGGTTCGTCGGGTCGGGCGCCGAGAGGTCGTGGATCCAGCCGTAGAAGGGCGCATGGCGGAGCTCGATGGTGACGAACAGCACCTTGTAGAGCGAGAAGAAGACCGGGATCTGGATCAGGATCGGCAGGCAGCCGGCCGCCGGGTTGATCTTCTCCTTCTTGTAGAGCGCCATCAGCTCCTGGTTCATCTTCTGCTTGTCGTCGCCGTAGCGCTCGCGAAGCTTCACCATCTCGGGCTGCAGCTTCTTCATCTGGCTCATCGCCTTGTAGGACTTGCTGGCCAGCGGGAAGAAGACGAGCTTGATGCCGAGGGTCAGGGCGATGATGGCGAGGCCGTAATTGCCGAGCACGCCGTGCAGCCAGTGCAGGGCGTAGAAGATCGGCCGCGTCAGGAAGTAGAACCAGCCCCAGTCGACCGCACGGTCGAAGCGCTCGACGCCGAGCTGCTCCTCGTAGCGGTCGATAAGGGTGACCTCCTTGGCGCCGGCGAACATGTGGTCGGTCACCTGCTGGCTCTCGCCGGGGGCGACGGTGACCGGGCTGCGCAGATAGTCGGCCTGATACTTGTCGGCGCCGTTGACCATGGCGTGGCTGAAGCGGGTCTTCAGCGGCGCCTGCTGGTCGGGGATGAGAGAGACCAGCCAGTATTTGTCGGTGAAGCCGAGCCAGCCGCCGGTGGCGTTCGCCTCGATACGCGTCTCGTCGCGCAGATCCTCGTAGCTGTGCTCGCGCAGGACGCCGTCGACGACGCCGATCGGCCCCTCGTGCAGGATGAAGAAGCCCGAGGTGGGCGGATTTCCGCCGCGCGAGACGAGGCCGTAGGGATGCAGCGTCGCCGGCGCGGTCCCGGTGTTCTCGACGCCCTGGGTGACCGTGAACATGTAGTCGCGGTCGAGGGCGAAGGTCCGCGTGAAGCGCAGGCCGGCGCCGTTGTCCCAGGAGAGGGTCACAGGCTGGCCGGGTGTCAGCGTATCGCGGTCAGCCTCCCAGACGGTGTCGCCGTCCGGCACGGCAACGCCGCCGGTCGCGACCCAGCCGAACTCGCCGTACCAGGAATTGGCGCTTCCCGGGGGCGACAGGATGACGATCTCGGGGCTGTCGGGTTCGACCGTCACCCGATAGTCGGGCAGCGTCACGTCGTCGAGGCGCGCGCCCTTCAGGGAGATCGAGCCGTGCACACGGTCCGAGCGGATCGGGATGCGCGGTGTCTGGGCCAGGGCCGCGGCACGGTCGACCACGGTCGGTGCCGCGGGCAGGGCGGGGGCGGCCGGCGCACCGGGTGCCGAGGCGATGCCGCCCTCCGGCACCGGCGGCGCACCCGGCTGGGTAACCGGCGACGTGTCGGGCGGCGGTGCCACGGGACCGTACACGTACTGGAACCCGAGCAAGATCGCGATCGACAATGCGATGGCGATCAGGAGATTGCGCTGCTCCATGGAACGGTCCTCGGTCGGCCGCTAGCGCTGGCCGCAATGATCGTGCGTATGCGGCGGCACCGGATCGAGGCCTTGGCCTCCCCATGGGTGGCAGCGCGCGAGGCGACGGATGGTCAGTGCCATCCCACGAACCGGCCCGTGCTGCGACAGCGCGTCGAGCGCATAGTCGGAACAGGTTGGGACGAACCGGCAAGACATCGGCATCAGGGGCGAGAGGGCGTAGCGGTAGACGCGGATCGGGATTGCCAGGAGGGTCGTTGCGGCACGCCCGACGGCGCCCGTCACGGGGCGCCGTCCTTCGCAGGCTCTAACGCCTGTGCCGGTGACCCAGGCTGACCGTAAGCGCCGAGACGGCGCATGGCTTTCTCCAGATCCGCAACGAGATCGGGAAATGTCCGCCCGAGTGCCTGGCGGCGCCCGATCACGACATAGTCGATTCCAGGCTGGGCATGGCCCTCGAACACGCGCTCGACCGCGGAACGCAGCCGTCGGCGGACGCGGTTTCGCTCGACGGCCCCGCCGACCTTGCGGCTGACGGTGAACCCGACCCGCGGCGCGCCGCCCGCCGTCGCCGGGGCGGTACCGTCGGTGCGCCGCATCACCTGCAGCACGAGACCCGGGGCGGCCCACTTACGGCGCCCCGCGGCGACCCGCAGGAACTCTTCGCGACGCTTCAGCCTGGTGATCGACACGGCCGCTCCGCCATGTCGGTGGTTACGCAGAGAGGCGCTTGCGCCCCTGCGCCCGGCGCCGCTTGATGATCAGACGGCCGCCGACGGTGGCCATGCGGGCACGAAACCCATGCCGCCGCTTGCGCACGAGAACGCTCGGCTGGTAGGTGCGCTTCACGTTGAACTCCCCGGAATCATCCTGAATTTCGAGCGCAGGTGTATAGGAGTTCACCTGCCGCACGTCAATCTGTGCCGCCCCCGAACGAAGACGCCCGGATGCGACGCGGGCGACATATGGGAGTGGTGCGTCCCCCGCGCATCGGCCCTAGAGTAATTCGATCACGAATCTCGCGGGCGGGGTCACGGCACTATGATCGAGCGTGCGCCTGTTCCGGGCATTCCGGCGAAGCGATCCACGCCGCACGTCGCCATGTATGGAGGCCGACCGCGCCGACCCCTTTGAACAGTCCGACGGAATATCGCCATGTGCCCTCCGGCAAGCGCCGACCGCCGCTTCGGCGAAGACGGCAAGCCGTCTGCGGCGGCGACCGGCGGAAGGGCGCAGACGATCCGCCGCACTGCGCTCGCCGCCGGGCTGCTGATCCTGGCCGGCCTGTTCTTCCTGTGGGGCGGCGACGACCTGCTCAGTTTCGAGGCCCTGGCCCGCAACCGGCAGAGCCTCGGTCGTTGGGTGGAAGACAGCGCCGTGCTCGCCTCGCTGTCGTTTCTGGCCGTCTATGCGGCGATCACCGCCCTCTCGCTGCCGCTCGGCGCCGTCATGACGGTCGCCTCGGGTCTGCTGTTCGGCCCTGTCTGGGGCACCCTGCTCTCGGTCATCGGTGCGACGGCGGGCGCCACGGTGGTCTTCCTCGCGGCGGGCCGCGTGGCCGGCCCGCGTCTGCGGGCGCGCGTGGCGAGCGCGTTGCGGCGCATGGACGCGGGCTTCCGGGAGAACGCCTTCAACTATCTCCTGGTGCTGCGGCTCATTCCGCTCTTTCCGTTCTGGCTGGTGAACCTGGCGCCGGCATTCGCCGAGGTGCGGCTGAGGACGTTCGTCGCCGCGACGGCGCTCGGCATCGTGCCGGGGACGTTCGTCTTCGCTCTGGTGGGGAACGGCTTCGGTGCGCTGGCCGCGGCTGGCAAGGAGCCGGGCCTGGACGTGATCCTGCGGCCGGCGGTCCTGGCGCCGGTTCTCGGCCTCGCCGTGCTGGCGCTCGTCCCGGTGATCTATCGCAAGATGCGGCAGCGGCAGCGTTGACCGGAGCATGGCCATGAGCCTCACCACCCTTACACCGGACCTGTGCGTCATCGGCGGCGGCACGGGCGGGCTGGTCGTGGCGGCCGGCGCCGTCCAGATGGGCGCCTCGGTCGTGCTGATCGAGAGGCACCGGATGGGTGGCGACTGCCTCAACACCGGCTGCGTGCCTTCCAAGGCGCTGATCGCCGCGGCCGGCGTGGCCGCGACGATGCGCGGGGCCGGCGCTTTCGGCATCGCGCCCGTCGAGCCCGACGTCGATTTCGCGGCTGTACAAGACCATGTCCGCCGCATCATCGAGGGCATCGCGCCGCACGATTCGATCGAGCGCTTCGAGCGACTGGGCGTCCAGGTCCTGACGGCGCACGCGGCGTTCACGGGACCCGACGAGGTGCTGGCCGGGCACTTCCGCATCCGGGCGCGCCGCTTCGTCGTCGCGACCGGATCGGCGCCCGCGATGCCGCCGGTACCGGGTTTGGCCGCCACGCCTCATTTCACCAACGAGACGATCTTCGAGAACCGCGTCCGTCCGGAACATCTGATCGTGCTGGGCGGCGGTCCGATCGGCGTCGAACTCGCACAGGCGCATCGGCGGCTCGGGTCGGCGGTGACGATCCTGCAGAAGGGCAGCATCCTGCCGAAGGACGATCCGGAACTGGTGGCGGTCGTCCGCGAGCGCCTGCGCGCTGAAGGCATCGAGATCCGCGAGAACGTCGCGGTGGCTGAGGTGGCACGGTCGTCGGCCACGGGACCCGCCGGCGACATGCAGGCGGGGGTGCGCGTCGTGCTGGGCGGCGCGGAGGTCGTCACCGGCAGCCATCTACTGGTCGCCGCCGGCCGGCGCGCGGTCGTCGCCGGCCTGGGGCTGGACCGGGCGGGGGTGCGCGTCTCGACCAAGGGCATCGAGACGGACCGGCGGCTGCGCACCAGCAACCGGCGGATCTTCGCGGTCGGCGACGTCACCGGGCGCCAGCAGTTCACCCACGTCGCGGCGCATCACGCCGGTATCGTGCTGCGCAACGCGCTCTTCCGCCTGCCTGCGAAGATCGAGGAGCGGGCGGTGCCGTGGGTGACCTACACCGATCCCGAACTCGCCCATGTGGGGACGACCGAGGCGGCGATCCACGCGGCCGGGCGGACGCCGACCGTCCTGCGCTTCGCCTTCGGCGAGAACGATCGGGCCCGCACCGCCCGCGCAGGCGAGGGCCTGATCAAGGTGGTGACCGATCGTCGGGGACGCGTGCTCGGCGCATCCATCGTGGGCGAGGGTGCCGGCGAACTGCTGCTGCCCTGGGTGCTGGCGGTTCGCGACCGGGCTAGGCTGGGCAGTATCGCAAGTGCGATCGTGCCCTATCCCACCCTGTCGGAAGCCAGCAAGAGCGTCGCCGCTGCCTACTACGCCCCTAAGTTGTTTTCATGCGCGACGCGGAAGCTCGTTCGATTGCTCGCCCGCTTCGGCTAGCATAAGCGCGCCCCGTCCATCCGGGCGGGCGAGGGGATGAGTTTCAGCATCGAGATGAGGCATCCGGGCTTCGGATCCAGCCTGTCGGCACGTCTGCTCCTTCTGACGGTGATCTTCGTCATGGTCGCCGAGGTGCTGATCTACGTGCCGTCGATCGCGCGCTACCGCCTGGACTGGCTCCAGGGCCGCCTGCAGGACGCGCACCTCGCGGCATTGGCCGTGGATGCCGCGCCGTCGGGTGCCATCGGCACCGACCTCGAGCAAAGGCTGCTGACCTATACGGACAGTTTCTCGATCGAGGTGACGAGCGGCGACACGCGTACCTGGATGCTCGGTCCGCTGATGGCTCCGGAGCCGGAGGCTTGGTTCGACCTGAAGCAGAGCACCGTGCCGGAGCTGATCCACGACGCGTTGGCGACGCTCCTGCACCGGCACGACCGGGTGATCCAGGTCTGGGGAGAGTCGCTCTACCAGGGGGACGTCACGGTTTCGGTGACGATCGACGAGGCGCCGCTTCGCCGGGACATGCTCGCCTATTCCGCCCGCATCCTGCAGCTCTCGCTGGTCATCTCGCTGATCACCGCCGTGCTGGTCTTCTTCAGCCTGCGCTGGCTGCTGGTGCGGCCGATGGCGCGCCTGACCAGGGCCATGACGCTGTTCCGCGAAAAGCCGGAGGAGGCGGGGCGAGTGATCCGACCGAGCGGCCGTCGGGACGAGGTGGGGGTCGCGGAAACCGAACTGGCGGCGATGCAGACGGCCCTGCGCAGCGCCCTGCACCAGCGGGCGCGGCTGGCGGCCCTGGGCGAGGCGGTCGCGAAGATCAACCACGACCTGCGCAACATCCTGGCGACGGCGCAGCTGCTGTCCGATCGGCTGAGCCAGAGCGACGACCCGGAGGTGCGCCACGTGACGCCGACGCTGTTCGTCGCGATCGACCGCGCGGTCGGGCTCGCCAGCCGGGTCGTCGAGTTCGCGAGGACGGGCGCGCCGTCGCTGCGCCGCTCTTCCATCGCCCTGGCGGAGCTGGTCGCGGATGCCGGCACCGCGCTGCCGAACGGCCGCGGCATCGGCTCCTGGATCAACCGGGTTCCCGCCGGCCTGACGGTGATGGGCGACCGCGAGGAACTGCTGCGCGTCCTCAACAATCTCGCGCGCAACGCGTTCGACAGCGGTGCCCGGCGGGTCGAGGTGGGTGCCAGGGCGCGGGACGGCTGGACCTCGCTGACGGTGACCGACGACGGTCCCGGCATTCCCGAGGACGTGCGGCAGTCGCTCTTCCAGCCCTTCGCGACATCGTCCAAGGCCGGCAGCAGCGGCCTGGGGCTGGCGATCGCCCGCGAGGTGATGCACGCCCACGGCGGCGAGATCCAGCTGGTGCAGACCGGGCCGCGCGGCACGACCTTCCGGCTGGATCTTCCGTCGCGCGACCTGCGCTGACCGGGGCCTGCGCTAGCCGCGGACCTGCGCCGGCCCTGGACCAGCGCAGGCCTGCGCTGGCTCAGGCCCTGGCCGTTTCGGCGGGGGTAGCCTTCGGATCGGTCCGGTCGGCGGCCTTGCGGCGCCGCGCCGACCAGGCGGCGAGCTCGCCGACGATGCCGCGGCGGAAGGCCAGCACGACGACGACGAACACGATGCCCTGGATGACCAGGACCCACTCGCCGGTCTGGGCGAGGTAGTTCTGCATCGAGACGACCACCGCGGCACCGACCAGCGGGCCGAAGATCGTGCCGACGCCGCCGATCAGCGTCATCAGGACGGCCTCGCCCGACATCTGCCACTGGATGTCGGTCAGCGACGCGAGCTGGAAGACGAGGGTCTTGGTGCCGCCGGCGAGCCCGACCAGGGCCGCCGAGATGACGAAGGCGAGCAGCTTGTAGCGGTCGACGTCGTAGCCGAGCGAAACGGCGCGCGGCTCGTTCTCGCGGATCGCCTTCAGGATCTGGCCGAACGGGGAATGGACCGTGCGGTAGATCAGCAGCAGCCCGGCGACCACGATGGCCAGAACGACATAGTAGAAGGTCATGTCGTCGGTGATGTCGATGATGCCGAAGAAGGGCCGCCGCGGCACGCCCTGGATGCCGTCCTCACCGCCGGTGAACGGCGCCTGCAGCGCGAAGAAATAGACCATCTGCGCCAGCGCCAGGGTGATCATCGCAAAGTAGATGCCCTGGCGGCGGATGGCGAGGGAGCCGACGACGGCGCCCAGCGCCGCGGCGACCGCCACGCCGGCGAGGATGCCGATCTCCGGGCTCCACCCCCAGACCTTCACCGTATGCGCCGTGATGTAGGCGGCAGAGCCGAAGAAGGCGGCGTGGCCGAAGGACAGCAGCCCGACGAAGCCGAGGAGCAGGTTGAAGGCGCTCGCGAACAGGGCGAAGCAAAGGACCTTCATCAGGAACACGGGGTAGATGAAGGCGGGGGCGATCAGCGCCAGGACGAGAAGGGCCGCGACGCCGAGGCGTTTGATGGTCACTGCAATCCTCCGATCAACGGGCGGTGCCGAACAGCCCGGCGGGCCGGATCAGCAGGACGATGGCCATCACGACGAAGATCACCGTGTTCGAGGCTTCGGGGTAGAAGACCTTGGTCAGGCCCTCGACGACGCCGAGTCCGAAACCGGTCACGATCGCGCCCATGATCGACCCCATGCCGCCGATCACGACGACGGCGAAGACGACGATGATCAGGTTCGTGCCCATCAGCGGGCTGACCTGGTAGATCGGCGCGGCGAGAACGCCGGCGAACGCGGCGAGGGCGACGCCGAAGCCGTAGGTCAGCGTGACCATGCGCGGCACGTTGATCCCGAACGCCTGGACGAGGCCGGGATTCTCGGTCGCGGCGCGTAGATAGGAACCGAGCCGCGTGCGTTCGATCACGAACCAGGTGCCGAGGCAGACGACCAGCGACGCCACAACCACCCAGCCGCGATAGTTCGGCAGGAACATGAAGCCCAGGTTCTGGCCGCCGGAGAGGGCGGGCGGAATGGCGTAGGGCAGGCCGGAGGCGCCGTACTGCTTGCGGAAGATGCCCTCGATGACGAGCGCCAGGCCGAAGGTGAGCAGCAGGCCGTACAGATGGTCGAGATCGTACAGGCGCCGCAGCAGCAGCCGCTCGATGACCATGCCGAAGGCGCCGACCACGAGGGGGGCCAGGATCAGCGCCCACCAGTAGTTCAGGCCGAGATAGTTGAGCGCCATCCACGCTGCGAACGCGCCCATCATGTACTGGGCGCCGTGGGTGAAGTTGATGACGTTCAGCAGGCCGAAGATGACGGCGAGCCCCAGGCTGAGCATGGCGTAGAAGGCGCCGTTGATCAGCCCGAGCATGACCTGCCCGTAGAAGGCGAAGGAGTTGATTCCGAAGATCTCAGTCATGCCGAGGCTCTACCGATGAAAACAAGGGGACGTCGGACCCGTGCCGGATTCCGGCGGGCGGGCCGTGCTGCTTCCGCCGTCATTTCTTCAGATGCGGGCATTCGGTGATGTCCAGCGACCGGAAGGCCTCTTCGGCCGGAATGCTGCGCAGGATCTTGTAGTAGTCGAACGGGCCGGTGGATTCGGCCGGGCTCTTCACCTGGGCCAGGTACATCGTGCGCATGACGCGGCCGTCCTCGCGGATCCACCCGTCCTTGGTCATGAAGTCGTTGATCTTCGTGGCGCGCATCTGCGCCATGACCTTCGAGGCGTCGTCGGTGCCCGCCGCCTTCACGGCGCGCAGATAGTGCAGGGCGGCGCTGCCGGAGCCCGCCTGGACCATCGTCGGCGCCTTGCCGTTCATGCGCTCCATGAACGACTTGGCCCAGGCCCGCGTCTCGTCGTTCTGATCCCAGTAGAAGGCGGTGGTGATCACCAGCCCCTGCGCCGTCTTCAGCCCCAGGGAATGGACGTCGGTGATGAAGACCAGCAGGCCGGCGAGGCGCTGGCCCGCCTGGACGATGCCGAATTCCGAGGCCTGCTTGATGGAATTGATCGTGTCGCCGCCGGCATTGGCGAGGCCGATGATCTTGGCCCCGGACCCCTGGGCCTGGAGGAGAAACGAGGAGAAGTCGGGCGTGTTGAGCGGATGCCGGACCGAGCCCAGCACCTTGCCGCCGCCCGCCCGGACGGCCTCCCCGGTCTCCCGCTCCAGCGCATGGCCGAAGGCGTAGTCGGCGGTCAGGAAGAACCAGCTGTCGCCGCCCTCCTGGACCAGCGCCTTGCCGGTGCCGTTGGCGAGCGCCGTTGTGTCGTAGGTCCAGTGCGCCGCGGTCGGCGAGCAGGCCTTGTTGGTGTGGTCGGAGGCCGCCGCCGCGGAGACGATGTTGATGCGGCCCTTCTCGCGGGCGACGGCCTGCACCGCCAGCGTCACCGACGACGCGCCGCCGACGATGATCAGGTCGACCTTCTCCTGGTCGTACCACTGGCGGGCGATGTTCGAGCCGATGTCCGGCTTGTTCTGATTGTCGGCGAAGATCACCTCGATCTTCCTGCCGTCGATGGCGCCGCCCATCGCCTCGGCCGCCATCCGGACCGCCGTCACCTCGCCCTGGCCGGTGATGTCGGCGTAGAGACCGGACTGGTCGTTCATCACGCCGATGCGGATCACGTCGTCCGAGATCTGCGCGTGCGCCGCCGGTACTCCCGCGGTCAGTGTACCGGCCGCCAGCGCGGCGGCGAGCAGCCCCCCCGCCAGCGCCGTCGAAGCCTTCCTCATGGAACGTCTCCCCGGTCTTCGTTGCCGATCCGGTCTGCGCCGGCTTCGGTTACTTCTTCACGAGCGGGCAGTCGCCCTTGTCGAGCGGCCGGTAGGCCTGCTCGCCCGGAATGGTGCGCAGGATCTTGTAGTAGTCGTAGGGGCCCTTCGACTCCTCCGGCTTCTTCACCTGGACCAGATACATGTCCCGGATGATGCGGCCGTCCTCGCGGATCTTGCCGTCCTTGGTCATAAAGTCGTTGATCGGCATCGACCGCATCTGGTCGGCGACCTTCTTGGCGTCGTCGGTGCCGGCGGCCTTCACCGCCTTGAGATAGTGGGCCACCTCGCTGTAGACGCCCGCCTGGGTCATGCTCGGCACGCGGCCGCCCATCTTCTCGGCGAAGCGCTTGGAGAAGGCGCGCGTCTCGTCGTTCTGGTCCCAGTAGAAGGCCGTGGTGATCACCAGGCCCTGCGACGTCTTCAGGCCGAGCGAGTGCACGTCGGAGATGAAGACCAGCAGGCCGGCGAGGCTCTGGCCGGATTGGGTGATGCCGAACTCGGACGCCTGCTTGATCGAGTTGATCGTGTCGCCGCCGGCGTTGGCGAGGCCGATCACCTTGGCGCCGGAGCCCTGCGCCTGGAGCAGGAAGGACGAGAAGTCGGAGTTGTTCAGCGGATGCCGGACCGCGCCGAGCACCTTGCCGCCCGCTTCCTTGACCGCGTTCGAGGTGTCGCGCTCTAGGGCGTGGCCGAAGGCGTAGTCCGAGGTCAGGAAGAACCAGCTGTCGCCGCCCTGCTTGACCATGGCGCCGCCGGTGCCGTTGGCGAGCGCGTAGGTGTCGTAGGTCCACTGGAAGCCGAAGGGCGAGCAGGCCTTGCCGGTCAGGTCCGAGGAGGCCGGACCCGACATCAGGAAGATCCGCTCCTTCTCCTTGGTGATCGCCTGGACGGCGAGCGCCACGGACGAGGTCGGCACGTCGACGATGACGTCGACGCCGTCCTGGTCGATCCACTGGCGCGTGATGTTGGAGCCGACGTCGGGCTTGTTCTGGTGATCGGCGAAGATGATCTCGATCGGCTTGCCGAGTACGGTGCCGCCGAAATCCTCGACCGCCATGCGGGCCGCCGTCACGGAGCCCTGGCCGCCGATGTCGGCGTAGAGCCCGGACTGGTCGTTCAGGACGCCGAGGCGGACCACGTCGCCCGAGAGTTGTGCATTCGCCGTACCGGCGAGCAGCCCGAAGGCGGCCAGGCCGGTCATAAGACCCATCGTACGCATACCCGTTCCCCTGATTTACAGTGCTTCAGCCAGCCGGTTGGCCCGGCTCGTGCTCTTGTACCGGGCGCCCTCAGACGCCCAGGTAATCGTGCAGTTTCTCGATGTTGGCTTCGAGTTCGTCGGCGCGGAAGCTGTCGATGACGCGGCCGTCCTCCATGACGTAGTGCCGGTCGGCGACCGTCGCGGCGAAGCGGAAATTCTGCTCGACCAGCAGGACCGTGAAGCCGCGCGCCTTCAGCGTGCGGATCGCCTCGCCGATCTTCTGGACGATGACCGGGGCGAGCCCCTCGGTCGGCTCGTCGAGCAGCAGCAGCGTGGCGCCGGTGCGCAGGATCCGCCCGATCGCCAGCATCTGCTGCTCGCCGCCGGAGAGCTTGGTCCCCTGGCTGCGCAGACGTTCCTTGAGGTTGGGGAAGAGCTCGAAGATCTCCGCCAGCGACATGCCGCCAGGGCGCACCACCGGCGGGAGGATCAGGTTCTCCTCGACGTTCAGGCTGGCGAAGATGCCGCGCTCCTCGGGGCAGTAGGCGACGCCCAGCTTGGCGATGTCGTTGGAGCGGAGCTTGATCAGCTCCTGCCCTTCGAAGCGGACCGAGCCGGTGCGCTTCGACACCATCGCCATGATGGCGCGCAGCGTCGTCGTTTTGCCGACGCCGTTGCGCCCCAGCAGGGTGACAACCTCGCCGCGGCCGATCTCGAAGTTCACGCCGTGGAGGATGTGCGATTCGCCGTAGAAGGCGTGCAGGTCCTCGACCTTGAGGATCTCGTTTCCGGCATCGTCACGCATGGCCGGTTCCGACATAGGCTTCGACGACGCGCGGGTCGCGCGAGACTTCGGCATAGGGGCCTTCAGCCAGGATCTGGCCGCGCTGGAGCACGGTGATCCGGTCCGTGAGGTCGGCGACGACGCTCATATTGTGTTCGACCATCAGTACGGTGCGGTTCTGGGCGACGCGCTTGATGAGGGCGGCGATGCGCCCGATATCCTCGTGCGCGAGGCCGGCCATGGGCTCGTCGAGGAGCAGCATTTGCGGCTCCAGCGCGATGGTGGTGGCGATCTCCAGGGCGCGCTTGCGGCCGTAGGGCAGTTCGACCGCGGCGGTGTCGCCGTAGCCGGTCAGTCCGACGGCCTCGATGATCTCGTCGGCCTTGCCGTTCAGTCCGTCCAGGCTCCGCTCGGAGCGCCAGAAGTGAAAGGACGTGCCCAGCTTGCGCTGCAGCGCCACCCGGACGTTCTCCCGGACCGTCAGGTGGGGGAAGACCGCCGAGATCTGGAACGAGCGGACGAGGCCGCTGCGCGCGATGGCGCTCGGCCGCGTGCTGGTGATGTCGTGCCCGTCATAGACGATGCGTCCCGCACTGGGCGTGAGGAACTTCGTCAGAAGATTGAAGACGGTCGTCTTGCCGGCCCCGTTCGGGCCGATCAGCGCGTGTATCGTGTGACGCCGGACCTGCAGGGAGACGTCGCGCACCGCGATGAAGCCGCGGAACTCCTTCGTCAGACCCTGCGTCTCGAGGATGTAGTCCCCGGACATGCATGCTCCCGTTTCCACCCTGGAGGTATCGGCGCGCCTCTTGTTCCGACGAGCGCTGCCGACAAGCGATGAAGATTATTGTAGAGACTCCACGCTCGCGCGCTACAGGATTTATGTCGTACGCGAGACGGCCCCACGGGCCGTTTTCCACCGCCGCAGCCGAGTTCGCCAGACGATGAGAATCATCGCCCATCTGTCCGATCTGCATTTCGGCAGGATCGACCCGCGGGTCGTCGACGGGCTGCTGCACGACCTCTCCGCGGCACCGCCGAACCTGATCGTCATCTCCGGCGACCTGACCCAGCGCGCCAAGCACAGCCAGTTCGCGGCGGCGCGGCAGTTCCTGGACCTCCTGCCGTCGCCCTTCCTGGTGATCCCGGGCAACCACGACCTGCCGCCCGTGTGGCGGCCGGTGTCGCGCATGACCCGGCCGTGGGAGCGTTACAGCCGCTACGTCACCTCGGACCTGGGGCCGGTCTATGCCGATCCGCACATGATCGTCCTGGGGGTCAACACGGCGCGCGCCCTGCGCTGGAAGGAGGGCAGCATCTCGCCGCGCCAGATCGATCGGGTGGCCGAGCTGCTGGGCCCCTACGAGCCGAGCATGTTCAAGGTGGTGTGCACGCACCATCCGTTCCTGCCGCCGCCCGACGCGCCGGAGACCGGACTGGTGCGGCGGGCGCGCCGGGCGCTGCGCACCTTCGAGCAGGTCGGCGTCGACCTGCTGCTCGCCGGCCACCTGCACCGCGCCTATACCGGCGACGTCGTCACCCACCATGCGGTGATCAAGCGGTCCATCCTGGTCGCCCAGGCCTCGACGGCGACGAGCACGCGGCTGCGCGCGGAACCGAACGCCTACAACTGGATTGCGCTCGACGGCGACACGCTGCACCTGCAGAGCCGCGTGTGGGACGGAACGCGCTTCGTCAGCGGCGAGGGCGAGGGCTTCCGCAAGACGGACGGGCAATGGGTCCAGCTGCGCGGCGAGCCCGTCCCGGTCGAGTGAGGTCTGAGAGGGCCCGCCGAATAGCGTCTGAGAGGGCCCGCCGAATGGCGTCTGAGAGGGCATGAGCATGTGGTTCTGGATCGGATTGCTGATGGTGCTGGCCTGGGGCGGCTGGGGCTATGTCCGCCGCCGCTGGTGGCTGCGCGAGATCGAGCGGTCGGCGGATCGTGCCGCGGCGAAGGGCGCGGGCCACAGCCGATACGAGGAGCCGCACTGGATCGTGCTGCCGGACAGGATCGTCACGGCCATTGCCGGTGCGTCCGGGGTGATCGGCATCTTCCTGATCGTCGCGAGCCGCTGGGGCTGGCTCGACGGCCAGTGAGCCGGTCGCCGCCCGGCTCTGGACCACCGAGCGGCGGGTCGCCGCTCAGCCTTGGATCATAGAGCGGCGGGTCGCCGCTCAGCCCTCGAACGGCCAGAAGAACGGAATGATCGCGACGGCGACGCCCCACATCAGCACGTTCAGCGGCAGGCCGACCTTGAGGAAGTCCGAGAAGCGGTAGCCGCCGGCGCTGTAGACGAAGGTGTTGGTCTGGTAGCCGATCGGCGTCGCGAAGCTGGCGCTGGCGGCGAACAGCACGGCCATCACGAAGGGCCGCGGATCGACGCCCAACTCGTTCGCCACGGCGATCGAGATCGGCGTCAGCAGGATGGCGGTCGCGTTGTTGGAAACCATCTCGGTCAAGGTCGAGGTGATCAGGTAGATGCCCGCCAGCACGATGAGCGGGCCGAGCGGCTTGAGATAGGGCAGGGTGGCCGCCACGATCATGCCGGCGGCGCCCGTCTTCTCCATCGCCAGGCCGACGGCGATCATGCCGAAGATCAGGAACAGGATGTTCCAGTGGATCGAGGCGTAGGCCTCGTCCGCGGTGAGGCAGCCGGTGATGACGACCACGACGGCGGCGACGATCGCCGCGGCCTCGATCGGCATGATCTCCAGCGCCGACACGGTCATCACCGCGGCGACGGCGGCGAGGGCGATCGGCGCCTTCGAGCGGCGCAGCGGCCGCTCCGCCGGCTCGCTGAGGTTGACCAGCACCCGCCGTTCGAAGAGCCGGCGCAGGCCTTCCGCCGGTCCCTCCAGCAGCAGCGTATCGCCGAACTCCAGCCTGACCTGATCGAAGTTCGACCGCAGGTCGGCGCCGCGGCGGTGGACGGCGATGATGTAGACGCCGTACAGGCGGCGGAAGTTCAGGTCGCCGATACGGTAGCCGGCGAGCCGCGAGCGCGGCCCGACGATGCCTTCCATCAGCAGGGTCTGGCGCGTGGTGACGGGTTCCGACTCGGTCGCCTTGGCTTCGGGCGCCTTGGTGTCGGGCGCCAGCGCGCCGGATTCGCGCAGCCCCATCACGTCACCGGCGTTCGAGCGGACGACGAGGCGATCGCCCGCCTCGAGCACGACGCTGTCGAGGGCGTAGCGGTAGGAGACCTCGCCGCGCAGCAGGTCGATCACCTCGCTGCCGCGTTCGGAGGTGAGGCCGGCCTCAGTCAGGCGCTTGCCGATGAAAGGGGACGTCTCCGGGACGCGCAGCTCGGCGAGGAAGCTGCGGCCCGATGGATCGCCCATGACGTCGCCCAGCGTGCGGCGGTCCGGCAGCAGCCAGCGCCCGGCCAGGGCGAGATAGACGATGCCGACGGCGGCCATGATCGCGCCGGCCGCCGTGATCTCGAACATGCCGATCGGCGCCAGGCCGTTCGCCTGCGCCGACCCGCTGACCAGGAGGTTGGTCGAGGTGCCGACCAGCGTCGTGGTGCCGCCGAAGATGCTGGAGAAGGACAGCGGCATCAGCAGGCGCGACGGCGCGATGCCCATCTCGCGCGCCAGCATGATCGCCACCGGCGTCAGGGCGACGACGACAGGCGTATTGTTGATGAAGGCCGACAGCGTCATGACGCAGAGCATCAGCGCCACGATCGCCTGCGTGTGGGAGCGTCCCGCGAGCCGCTTCACCAGCCCGCCCGTCAGGTCGACGCAGCCGGTGCGCTCCAGCGCCGTGCTGAGGACGAACATCGCGCCGACAGCGAGCGGGCCACTGTTGCTGAAGACGGACGTCGCCTCCTCGGCGCTGAGGATGCCGACCGCCAGGAGCGCGGCGACGGCGCCCATGGCGACGATGTCGGGGCGGGGCCGCTCGCGCACGAACGACATGAACACCAGCGCGACGAGGCCCATCACCAGATAGGCCTGGGTCGTCTGCGAGAGATCGAGGATCATGAGCGCCTCCACGGCGCGCGCACGGACGTCGGGCCTTCGTCTTCGACCAAGCCGCTCAGGAGCATCGGGTGTTTCCGGAAGGGACCCGCCGAGAAATTCGGCGGTGCCGGACTAGAACAGTCCGACCACGTTTCCGGTTTCGTCCAATCCGATCGATTCCGCGGCCGGCACGCGCGGCAGGCCCGGCATGGTCATCAGGTCGCCGCAGACCGCCACGACGAAGCCGGCACCCGCGGCGAGCCGGACTTCGCGAACCTCGACGATGTGACCCGTCGGCGCGCCCTTCAGCGCGGGGTTCGTCGAGAAGCTGTACTGGGTCTTGGCCATGCAGACCGGCACGTGGCCGTGGCCGTCGGCCTCGAAGCGGCGCAGCTGGTCGAGGACGCGCGGCGGCGCGTCGACATCGGCCGCACCGTAGATCTCGCGGGCGACGGTGCGGATCTTCTCGATGAGCGGCATCGCGTCGGGATAGATGGGGGCGAAGCGGGCACGGCCAGACTCCGCCGCCTCCGCCACCAGCCCAGCGAGGTGGGTAGTGCCGGCACCGCCCTCGGCCCAATGGGTACAGATCGAGACCGGCACGCCGCGCGCCTTGCAGAAGGTTTCGATCGCCTCGAACTCGGCCGGCGCGTCGCTGGTGAAGGCGTTGATCGCGACGACGGCGGGTACGCCGAAGCGCGCGACGTTGTCGAGATGCCGGCCCAGGTTGGCGAGACCGGCCTCGACCGCGCCGCGATCCGGCAGCGACAGCGCTTCGCGCGCCACGCCGCCGTGGAACTTCAGCGCGCGCACGGTGGCGACGACGACGGCCGCGGCCGGCGAGAGACCCGCCTTGCGGCACTTGATGTCGAAGAACTTCTCGGCGCCCAGGTCGGCGCCGAAGCCCGCCTCGGTCACCACATAGTCGGCGAGCTTGAGGGCGGCGCGCGTCGCCGAGACGGAGTTGCAGCCGTGCGCGATGTTGGCGAAGGGCCCGCCGTGCACGAAGGCAGGATTGTTCTCCAGCGTCTGCACCAGGTTGGGCAGGACCGCGTCGCGCAGCAGCACCGCCATGGCGCCGTCGGCCTTGAGGTCGCGGGCCGTCACCGGGGCGCCGTCGCGGGTGCGTGCCACGACGATCTCGGCCAGGCGCCGGCGCAGGTCGTCCAGGTCGGTCGCGAGGCAGAGGATCGCCATGACCTCGGATGCGACCGTGATGTCGAAGCCGTCCTCGCGCGCGAAGCCGTTGGCGGGGCCGCCCAGCCCGGCGACGATGCTGCGCAGGGCGCGGTCGTTCATGTCCACGACCCGCTTCCAGGAGACGCGGCGCGTGTCGATGCCGAGCGCGTTGCCCCAGTGGACGTGGTTGTCGAGCATCGCCGCCAGCAGGTTGTGCGCCGAGGTGATGGCGTGGAAGTCGCCGGTAAAGTGGAGGTTGATGTCCTCCATCGGCACGACCTGGGCGTAGCCGCCGCCGGCGGCACCGCCCTTCATGCCGAAGCAGGGGCCCAGGCTGGGCTCGCGCAGGCAGATCATCGTCTTGCGGCCGATGCGGTTCAGCCCGTCGCCCAGGCCGACGGTGGTCGTCGTCTTGCCCTCGCCGGCGGGCGTCGGCGTCATCGCCGTCACCAGGATCAGCCGGCCGTCCGGCCGGTCGGTAAGGCCGGTGAGGAAATCGCCCGAGATCTTCGCCTTGGTATGGCCGTAGGGCAGGATCCCGTCCGCCGGTATCCCCAGGCGCCGCCCGATCTCCGAGACGGGCAGGAGCTTCGCGGCTCGGGCGATCTCGATGTCGGTCATGGCGGTCCCTTCGTTGGCCAACGCGGGATTCTAACCCGACAGGCCGCGCCGCGCACGGAGGGATTGGAGGGTGGTCAGCCTCCCTGCTTCAGGGCGGTGGCGCTCGGGCGGCTCTTGAAGGGGGTGGTGGCCTTGAAGCCGAAGGTGGCGAAGGCGCCGGGTTCGAGTTCCTTGTTGTACGCCTCGGGAACCGCGACCCAGCGGCCGGCGCCGGCGGGCTTCACCACTGCGCCCCAGGCCTGGTCGATCTTGCCGTCCAGGGCGAACTCGAAGCGCCAGGGCCGCAGGGTCTTGTCGGAGCCGTTGACGACGGCGACCTCGCCGACGAAGCCGTCGGGCCACGAGTCCTTCAGCTTGAACCCCAGCGTGTGCGCGACGGCGGTGCCGTCGGCGGGCGTCGGGGCGGCGGTCTTCCCCGGCTGCGCGGCCGGGCCGGCCGCCTTCTCCGGCTGCGCCGGGGCGGCGGCGCCCGCCGCAGACGGGGCGGGAGCGGGCGAGGGGGCGGGACCCTGCGCGGGGGCGGGAGCGGGCGGGGGCGCAGATGGCGCGGGCGTCTGGGCGACCGGCGTGTCGGCGACGTAGGTCACGTCGAGCTTCATGTCCGGCTGGGCCGTGCCGAGGCCGCCGGGGCGGCCGATGAAGGTGAAGCGGACTTCGCCCTTCGCCGGGATCTCCTTCGTCCAGTCGACCGGCCGGAAGCGCCACAGGCCCTTCTCGACCTGCTCGGCCTCGGCGCCGAACGCCTGGACGACGGTGCGGTCGAGCCGCATCTCCAGCGTCCAGTCGCCGACCTTCCGATCCTCGGGATTCCCGAGGGTCACCGCGGCGCGGAAATTCTCCTGCCGGTCGCCGGTCACCTCGAAGGCGGCGTCGGCGGCCCGGGCAGGTCCGCCGAGCGGGGGGACGAAGGCCGCGAGGGCCACGAGGGAAAAGAGCCAGCCTGCCTTCATCACGCCTCTGCTGAATGCGTCGGACGGCTACCCGGCCGTGGGCAGCACGTAGTCGTGGAAATCGTCGCGCAGCTTCGTCTTGAGCAGCTTGCCCGTCGCCGTGTGCGGCAGTTCGTCGACGAACACGACGTCGTCGGGCAGCCACCAACTGGCGATCTTACCGTCGTAGAAGCGCAGCATTTCGTCTTTTCTGAGGCTGCTGCCCGGGCGGCGCACGATCAGGAGCAGGGGCCGCTCGTCCCATTTGGGGTGGTGTACGCCGATGACCGCGGCCTCGGCGACCTCGGGATGGCCGACGGCGATGTTCTCCAGGTCGATGGAGCTGATCCACTCGCCGCCCGACTTGATCACGTCCTTGGAGCGGTCGGTGATCCGCATGAAGCCGTTCTGGTCGAGCGTGCAGACGTCGCCGGTGGCGAACCAGCCCGGCTCGCGTTCGTGCGCCGGCGAATGATCCACCTCGAAATAGGCGCTGGAGACCCAGGGACCGCGCACGAGGAGTTCGCCGAACGCCTTGCCGTCGCGCGGCAGTTCCTTGCCCGCGTCGTCGACGATCTTCATCTCGACGCCGTAGAGCGGCCGGCCCTGGCCCTCCGCGAGGTCGTACATCTCCTTCTTCGACAGGCCGGCATGCTTGCCGAGCGGCGTGTTGATCGTGCCCAGCGGCGACATCTCGGTCATGCCCCAGGCGTGGCGGACCGTGGCGCCGTATTCCTCGCCGAACGCCTCCATCATCGAGCGCGGGCAGGCGGAGCCGCCGATGATGACGCTCTTCAGCGTCGACAGGCCCTTTTTCTGCTCGCGCATGAAGGCGAGCAGAAGCAGCCAGATCGTGGGGACGGCGGCGGTGAAGGTGACGCCCTCGCCCTCAAGCAGTTCGTGGATGCTGGCGCCGTCCATCTTCGGGCCGGGCAGCACCTGCTTCGCGCCGGTCATCGTCGTCACATAGGGAATACCCCAGGCGTTGACGTGGAACATCGGCACGATCGGCATGACGACGTCGCGCGCCGAGATGTTCATCGCGTCCGGCATCGACGCGGCGAAGGAGTGGATGACGTTGGCGCGGTGCGAGAACAGCACGCCCTTCGGATTGCCGGTGGTACCCGAGGTGTAGCAGAGGGACGAGGCGTTGTGCTCGTCGAACACGGGCCATTCGTAGATGTCGGAATGGCCGTCGATCAGGTCCTCGTAGCAGATGAGGTTCCCGATCACGTCGCTCTTCGGCATGTGGGCGCGGTCGGTCATCACCACGACGCCCTCGAGCTTCGGCGCGGCGGGGGCGAACTTCTCGGCGATCGGCAGCAGGTTGAGGTCGACGAACAGGAAGCGGTCGGAGGCGTGGTTGACGATGTATTCCAGCTGATCCGGGAAGAGGCGGGGATTGATCGTGTGACAGACGGCGCCCATGCCGGGCACGGCGAAATAGATCTCGTAGTGACGGTAGGTGTTCCATGCGAGCGTGCCGACCCGGTCGCCGGACTTGACGCCGAGCGCGGTGAGCGCGTTGGCCAGCTGCTTCACGCGCCGGTGCGCATCGGTATAGGTGTATCGGTGGATCGGACCTTCGACGGTGCGGCTGACGATCTCGGTATCGCCATGATTCCGCGCCGCATGCTCGATCAGCGACGAGATCAGCAGCGGCACGTCCATGATCAACCCACGCATGTTCACTCCTCCCGTTGCGCCGTTCCGCATGCGCCCGCATGCCGTCGGCCGCCCTGTATTGGCGCGAGAATGGAGCGTTCCACAGAGGGTCGCAAGCGTTCGATGCCTTGGAAACGCTGGCCCCGCGGGGCGCCGGCCGTTACAGTATGGCGACGTGTAGACAGGGGTGGCCGGTCGGGTACGCGACCCGTGCCAGCCGGGTGGAGGAGCGAGACATGAAGCTGACATCGCTGCTTGGCGGGGCCGCCGTCGCATTGGCGCTGGCCGTCAGTCCCGCCTATGCGAAGAACACCCTGCGCTGGGCCAGCCAGGGGGATGCGCTGACGCTGGACCCGCATGCGCAGAACGAGAGCCCGACCATCGCCATGAACCTGAACATCATGGAGCCGCTCGTCCGGAGCGACAGGGAGCTGAAGCCCGAGCCGGCCCTGGCGACCAGCTGGAAGGTGCTCGAGCCGACGGTCTGGGAATTCAAGCTGCGCGAGGGCGTGAAGTTTCACGACGGCGACACGTTCGACGCCGACGACGTGATCTTCAGCATCAAGCGGGCGCAGTCGAAGAATTCCGACTTCAAGGACCAGATCGGCAGCATCAAGGAAGTCAAGAAGATCGACGACCACACGGTCCACCTGATCACGACCGGGCCGAACCCGATCCTGCCGAACCAGCTCCTGACCATCGCGATGATGTCGAAGGAGTGGTCGGAGAAGCACGACGTCGTCGAGGTCCAGGACTACAAGAACAAGCAGGAGACCTACGCGATCCGCAACACGAACGGCACCGGGCCGTTCAAGCTGCAGTTGCGCGAGCCGGACGTCCGCACCATCCTGGTGAAGAACGAGGACTGGTGGGGCGTCAAGAATCACGGCAACGTCGACGAGGTCGTCTACACGCCGATCGCCAACGCGGCGACGCGCGTCGCGGCCCTGCTGTCGGGCGAACTGGAGTTCGTGCTCGACCCGCCGCTCCAGGACCTGGAGCGCGTCAAGCGCACCGCCGGCCTCAAGGTGCTGAAGACGCCGCAGAACCGGTCGATCTTCTTCGGCCTGAACGTCGGCGCGGCCGAGCTCGGCTCGTCGGACGTGAAGGGCAAGAACCCGCTGGCCGATCCGAAGGTGCGCCGGGCGATGTACCAGGCGATCGACATCAAGGCCATCGGCCAGAAGGTCATGCGCGGCGACGCGGAGCCGGCCGGCATCATCGCCGCACCCTTCGTGCGCGGCTGGACCAAGGAACTCGACCAGCGCCTGCCCTACGACGTCGACGGGGCGAAGAAGCTGCTGGCGGAGGCCGGCTATCCGAACGGCTTCACGGTCAAGCTCGACTGCCCGAACGACCGCTACATCAACGACGAGGCTATCTGCCAGGCCGCGGTCGGCATGCTGGCCCGCATCGGCGTGAAGGTGAACCTGGACGCGCAGCCGAAGAGCCTGCACTTCCCGAAGCTCGCCAAGCGCGAGACCGACATGTACATGCTCGGCTGGGGCGTCACGACGCTCGACTCGCATTATGTGTTCAGCTTCCTGGCGCACACGAAGGGCACCTGGAACGCGACGGGCTATTCCAACCCGCGGGTGGACGAGCTGACCGAGGCGATGGAGATCGAGATCGACCCGGAGAAGCGTGACGCGATGATCGCCGAGGTCTGGAAGATCCTGAAGGAAGACAATGTCTACCTGCCCCTGCATCACCAGGTGATCTCGTGGGCGATGCGGGAGAATCTCGACCTGCCGATCATCGCGAACGACCAGCCGCAGTTCCGCTATGCGGTGATGAAGTAGGACGGATGGCGGCGAGCGGGTTCGTGCATCTCCGTGGAGACGGGCGACACGGGCGGGCTTCGGCCCGCCCGTACGGCTGCCGCTAGGCGAAAGCGATGCTGGCATTCGTCATCAGGCGGCTCATCCAGGCGGTCGTCGTCGTCCTGGTCGTGGCGTTCCTCTCGTTCCTGCTGTTCAACTTCGTCGGCGACCCGGTCAACAACATGGTCGGGCAGGACGCTTCGATCGCCGACCGGGAGGAGATGCGCGAGGCGCTCGGGCTCAACGATCCGCTGATCGTCCGCTTCGCCCATTACGTCCTGAATGCGGTCCAGGGCGATTTCGGCATGTCGCTCAGGCTGCAGCGCCGGGTCGGGACGCTGATCGTCGAGCGGATGCCGGCCACCCTCGAACTGGTGGCGGCGTCGGCCGTCCTGGCGCTGAGCATCGGCATAGGCCTGGGCGTCTTCACAGGCATCAAGCGGTCGCACTGGCTGAGCCGCGTGATCCTGACGGTGTCGCTGATCGGCGTGTCGCTGCCGACCTTCGTCATCGGCATCTGCCTGATCTACGTCTTTTCCGTGTTGCTGGGCTGGCTGCCATCCTTCGGGCGGGGCGAGACCGTGAACATCGGCGGCTGGTCGACCGGCTTCCTGACCGCAAGCGGCTGGCAGGCGATCATCATGCCCGCCATTACGCTCAGCCTGTTCCAGATGACGCTGATCCTGCGCCTCGTGCGCACCGAGATGCTGGAGGTCATGCGCACCGACTTCATCAAGTTCGCGCGCGCCCGCGGCCTCTCCAACCGGGCGATCAATTTCGGCCATGCGCTGCGCAACACGCTGGTGCCGGTGATCACCATCGCCGGCCTGAACATCGGCTCGCTGATCGCCTTCTCGATCATCACCGAGACGGTGTTCCAGTGGCCGGGGATGGGCTTCCTGTTCATCCAGGCGGTCCAGTTCGCCGACATTCCCGTCATGGCGGCCTATCTGTCGCTGGTCGCCGTCGTGTTCGTCTCGATCAACATGATCGTCGACCTCGCCTACTACGCGATCGACCCGCGCCTGCGCGCCACCGTCGGGCGGGGGCGCTGAGATGGCGGCTTCCGGCTCCGACCCCGGCGATGGCGGCGCACCCGTGACCGCTGGTCGTCCCGGCCGCCTGGCGCGCCTCTTCGGCAGCGACCTGTTCTACAGCTTCCGGCGCTCGCCGCTGGTGGTGATCGCCGCGCTGATCACGGTGACCTATTTCCTCGGCGCCGGGCTGGCGCAGTGGGTGGCGCCGCACGACCCGTTCAATCCGGCGACACTCAACCTGATGGACGCCTTCACGCCGCCGGCCTGGACGGCGGAAGGGCAGGCGACGTTCGCGCTCGGCACCGACGACCAGGGCAGGGACCTGCTGTCGGCCATCATGTACGGCACGCGCATCTCGCTGGTCGTGGGCTTCGCCGCCATCCTGTTCGCGGTGGTGCTGGGGGTCGGGCTCGGCGTGATCGCCGGCTATGTCGGCGGCTTCTTCGAGACGATGGTGATGCGTGCCGCCGACGTGCAGCTGACGATTCCGGGTATCCTGGTGGCGCTGATGGTCAACGGCGCGGCGCGTGCCGCACTGCCGTCCTATGCGGTGGACGACCTGGCGATCTACGTCCTGATCTTCGCCATCGGCATCTCCGACTGGCCGCAGTTCGCGCGCGTCACGCGCAGCGCCACGATGGTCGAGAAGAACCGCGAATATGTGGCGGCGGCACAGGTGATCGGCGTCCACCCGATGGTCATCATGTTTCGCCACGTCCTGCCGAACGTGATGGGGCCGGTGCTGGTGCTGGCGACGATCGGGCTGGCGCTCGCGATCATCGCCGAGGCGACACTCTCCTTCCTGGGCGTCGGCGTGCCGCCGACAACGCCATCGCTCGGCACGCTGATCCGCGTCGGCAACGACTTTCTCTTCTCCGGCGAGTGGTGGATCACGCTGTTCCCGGCGCTCGCCCTGGTCCTGCTCGTGCTGTCGGTCAACCTGCTGGGCGACTGGCTGCGCGACGCCCTCAACCCGAAGCTCCGCTGATGCCGCTGCTCGACGTCTCCCACCTGCGGATCGAGTTCCCGACGCGGCGCGGCCTGCTGACGGCGGTCGACGACGTCTCCTTTTCGATCGACGAAGGCGAGGTGCTGGGCGTCGTCGGCGAATCGGGCGCGGGCAAGTCGCTGACCGGCATGTCGATCATCGGCCTGCTGGAGCCGCCGGGCCGCATCGCCGGCGGGGAGATCCGCTTCGAGGGCCGGCGGATCGACAACCTGCCCTACGAGGAACTGCGCCGGATCCGCGGCAAGCAGATCGGCGCCATCTTCCAGGACCCGCTGACCAGCCTCAACCCGCTCTACTCGATCGGCGAGCAGCTGATCGAGACGATCCAGACCCACACCGACCTGTCGGCGGCGGCGGCGCGCAAGCGCGCCATCGAGATGCTTGGCGAGGTCGGCATCCCGTCGCCGCAGAGCCGCATCGACAACTATCCGCACCAGTTCTCCGGCGGCATGCGCCAGCGCGTCGTGATCGCGCTGGCACTCTGCGTCAATCCGCGGCTGGTCATCGCCGACGAGCCGACGACGGCGCTCGACGTGTCGATCCAGGCGCAGATCATCGCCCTGCTGAAGCGGCTCTGCCGCGACCACGGCACGGCGGTCATGCTGGTGACCCACGACATGGGCGTGATCGCCGAGACGGCGGATCGGGTGGCGGTGATGTATGCCGGCCGGGTCGCCGAGATCGGGCCGGTGCGCGACGTCATCAAGGCGCCGAAGCACCCCTATACGGTCGGCCTTATGGCCTCGATCCCGACGCTGACGCACGATGTCGAGCGGCTGGCGCAGATCGAGGGGTCGATGCCGCGCCTCAACGCGATCCCGCCGGGCTGCGCCTTCAACCCGCGCTGCCCGCATGCCTTCGACCGGTGCCGGGTCAAGCGGCCGGACCTGATGGCGACGGGCGGTGCCAGCGTCGCCTCCTGCTGGCTCTACGATCGGCAGCCGGCTTCGGCAGAGGCGCCCTGACCCCTCACGCGTAGGCGGCGAGGCAGGCGCGCAGCCGCTGTTCGGCATCGGCATCCGGCGGCAGGCCGAAGCGGAGCCAGTGCGGCCGCTCGTCGAAGCGGCGGACCATGATGCCGTGCTGCATGAGGCGTTCGTGCAGTCCAGCCGCGTCTTCGGTCGCGGCGAGGACGAAGAGCGGCGTACCGCCCACGACGCGCAGGCCCGTTGCCGACAGCAGGCCGGCGAGCCGGTCGGCCGCGGCACGCAGCCGAAGGCGCGTGCCGGTGGCCCAGGGGCGGTCGGCGAGGGCGATCCGGCCCAGTTCCAGCGCCGGGCCGGAGACGGCCCACGGGCCGAGGGCGTCGCGCAAGCCTGCCTGCGTGTCTGCATCCGCCAGGACGAATCCGAGGCGGATGCCGGCGTGGCCGAAGAACTTGCCGAAGGAGCGGAGGACGATCAGCCCTGGCGCGCCGCAGGCGCCGGCCACGCCGAGTTCGGGCCGGGTCTCGCCGAACGCCTCGTCGACCACCAGCCAGCCGCCGCGGGCGGCGAGCGCGGCGCGGGCCCGCAGCAGGTCGGACGGATCCAGACCGGTGCCGTCGGGATTGTTCGGATTGACCGCCACGACGACGTCCGCCGCGGCGACGGCTTCCGCCAGCGACGGCGTCTCCGTTACGGCATGGCCGGCGCGCCGCCAGCAGCGGGCGTGTTCCTGATAGGTGAAGCCGACCACCGCCATGCGGCTGGGCGGCCGCAGCGCCGGCAGCAGCTGCAGGGCGGCCTGGGTGCCGGGCACGGCGAGGGCGCTGCCGGGCGGCGCGCCGTAGAAGGCGTCGGCGGCCTGCTCGGTGTCGGCTGTCCGTCCGGCGTCCGGCAGGCGTGTCCACGCGGCGGCGTCCAGCCGGGGCAGGGGGTAGGGCCATGGATTGATGCCGGTCGACAGGTCCAGCCAGTCGCTCCGGCCGGGGAAGCGGGCGCGGGCGGCGGTGAGGTCGCCGCCGTGCGGGATGGGTCCGTTCATGCGGGCTCGTGGTCGGGGGCCGGCCCGTCCTGCCGGGCGGGCCTCGCTCGGCACGCTAGCACGGGAGGCATGGTCGGATCGGCGAACCGATCGGCAGCGAGCGCGTTCCCAGGAGAGGCGCCGTCCGGCGCCGGTTCCCTTCACGCGGGTACGGCCTGGAATGGCGGCGCTGATACCATGGCTCAAGACCGTTCACATCGCCGCGCTGATCGTCTGGTGCGCATGTCTGTTCGCGCTGCCGGCGCTCTATGCGGGCTTTCCGGACCTGCGCGACCCGCGCGGCATGCTGCGCCACCGGGCGATGGCGCGCTTCACCTTCATCGCCATCGCATCGCCGGCGGCGGTGATCGCGATCATCGCGGGAACGCTGCTCATCCATCCGACGGGCTCCTATGCCGGCTGGCTGGTGCTGAAGCTGGGCGTCGTGGCGATGATGGTGTTCTTCCACGTCGTCTGCGGGCGCATCGTGGTGATGCTGCACGATCATCCGCGCGCGTGGGCGGCAGGGACGCATCGGTCGCTGCTCGCGGTGCCGCTGATCCTCATTCCGACGGTGCTGTTCCTCGTCCTGGCGAAGCCGCTGTGAGCGGCTCGAACCTATGCCTCTTCCTCCTCGAGCACGCCGACCCGGTGCTCGAAGACCAGAACGCCGCCCAGCCACCCCGCCATCCCGACGAGCATGAAGCACATCGCCGACAGCACGATGCCCCATGGCAGGATCGCCTCCTCGGGCGCACCGATCCGCCAGCCCCAGTTGGCGGCGGAGGCGGAGAGCAGCATGACCGCCGAGACGAAGTGGCTCCAGCTTGCCGTCCTGCGTCGGATGCGCTTCACCGACAGGAGTTCCACCGTGCCTGCCACGCCGGCGGCGACGCCCATGACCGTCCCGGCGCCTACCAGCCAGAGGGACAGGCGCGCCCAGAACGGATCGCCGAAATACAGGAAGGCGAGATCGCTCGCGATGACCGTCAGCAGGAACGCGATCGGGAAATTCGCCATCATCGGGTGCAGCGGGTGACGGATCACCGCAACGTTCGTCGGGGCGCCGAGCGCCTCCGCGTCGGCAAATCGCTCCATCGTCCGCTCCCGTTCCGCGCGCGATCGGCCGCCTGCAGCGGCGGGCCGGACCGATCATGACCATTCCTACGACCATTCGGAACAGGGTTCTAGGCGCCGCCGCGCCGGCGACCAGCCCCCGTCGCGCGTTGGCGGCGCTTTCGCCGGTCGCCGCGATGGCCGCCGGCTGCACCTCCGGCCCGATGTCGGCGCTCGATCCGGCGGGTCCCGCGGCGGCGGCGGTGGCGGACGTCTGGTGGGCGATGTTCTGGGGCAGCGCCGTCATCCTGCTGGCCGTCACGGCGCTGGCGCTCTATGCGGCGTGCCGCAGACCGGAAGCGCGGATGAAGGTTTCGCCGCGCCTGCTGGTGATCGGGGGCGGCATCGTCTTTCCCGGGACGGTCCTGGTGGCGCTGCTCGGCTACGGCCTGCACGCCGGCCACGCACAGCTGCCGCTGCCGACGACCGAGCCGGTCTTCAGGGTGGACGTGACGGCGAACCGCTGGACCTGGGACATCGTGTATCGGGATGCGGAAGGGGGGCCCGTGCGGTCCGAGAACCTGCTCTACCTGCCGGTCGACCGCCCGGTCGACGTCTACCTGACGACGACCGACGTCATCCACGCCTTCTGGGTGCCGCGGCTCGCCGGCAAGATCGACGCCATTCCGGGAGTCACCAACGTGCTGCGGCTGCGAGCGTCGCGCCCCGGCACGTTCCGCGGCCAGTGCGCCGAGTTCTGCGGCTGGGGCCACCCGGACATGGTGCTCCTGGTCGAGGCGCACGAGGCGGCGGACCTGATGCAGCGCCTGGCCGCGCTGCCGCCGGCGGAGGTGCGCCGATGAGCGACACGACCGCCCCGGTCGAGACGAGGGAACGGATGGGGCCGACGGCGCGCCACCGCCGGCTCGCCCGCGTCTGGTCGAATCCACCCTGGCCGGCGAGCGCTTCGGCGGTCAGCCACACCATCCTGGGCAAGCGATTCATCGCCACGTCGCTGGTGTTCTTCCTGATCGGCGGCATCCTGGCGATGCTCATCCGCGCGCAGCTCGCCACGTCGGGCAGCGGCTTCCTCGATCGCGACCTCTACAACCAGATCTTCACGATGCACGGCACCGTGATGATGTTCCTGTTCGCCATCCCGCTGATCGAGGGCGTGGCGGTCTACCTGCTGCCGAAGATGCTGGGTGCCCGTGACCTCGCCTTCCCGCGGCTGACCGCCTTCGGCTACTGGTGCTACCTGTTCGGCGGCTCGATCCTGATCGGCGCGCTCGCCCTCGGCCTCGCGCCCGACAGCGGCTGGTTCATGTACACGCCGTTGTCGAGCCGGCCGTTCACGCCGGGCGTCAACGCCGACGTCTGGCTGCTGGGCGTGACCTTCGTCGAGATCTCGGCGATCTGTGCGGCGGTCGAGATCGCCGTCTCCATCCTCAGCCTGCGCACCGCCGGCATGTCGCTCGATCGCATGCCGCTGTTCGCCTGGTACATGCTGGTCACGGTCATGATGATGCTGGTCGGCTTCCCGCCGCTCATCTTCGGCAGCCTGATCCTAGAGCTGGAGCGGGCGTTCGACTGGCCGTTCTTCGACGCGGCGCGCGGCGGCGATCCACTGCTCTGGCAGCATCTGTTCTGGCTGTTCGGCCACCCGGAGGTCTACATCATCTTCCTGCCGGCGGCGGGTGTGGTCTCGACGTTGATCCCGGTCTTCGCCGGCCGGCCGATCGTAGGCTACACGGCCATCGTCGCCAGCGCCGTCACCATCGGCTTCATCAGCTTCGGCCTGTGGGTCCACCACATGTTCACGGTGGGCATTCCGCATCTGGCGCAGGCCCTCTTCTCCGCCGCCAGCATGCTGATCGCGATCCCGACGGCGGTACAGTTCTTCGCCTGGATCGCCACCCTGTGGCTGGGCCGGCCGCGGCTCGAGCTGCCCATGCTCTACCTCTTCGGCTTCCTCACGGTCTTCGTCGCCGGCGGCCTCACCGGGGTGATGCTGGCGCTGGTGCCGTTCAACTGGCAGGTGCACGACACGCAGTTCGTCGTGGCGCACCTGCACTACGTGCTGGTCGGCGGGTTCCTCTTCCCGATGATGGCGGGCTTCTACTACTGGTTCCCGAACGCAACCGGCCGCACCACCTTCGGCGGCCTCGGCAAGATCGCCTTCTGGCTGATCTTCGTCGGCTTCAATCTGACCTTCCTCGTCATGCACCTGACCGGCCTGCTCGGCATGCCGCGCCGCGTTTCCGACTATCCGGCGGGGATGGGCTGGGACGTGCCCAACCTCGTCTCCTCCTTCGGTGGCTTCGTCATGGCGATCGGCTTCGCGACCCTGCTGCTCGACCTGGTGCTGAGCTGGTTCCTGGGGCCGCGGACGGTGCGCAATCCGTGGCGGGCGGGCACGCTGGAATGGGCCACGGCGCGGCCGCCGCCGCTCTACAATTTCGCCAGCCAGCCGCGCGTCGCCGATCGGGAACCGCTCTGGACGGACCCGGCGCTGCCCGGCGCGGTGGCGGCCGGCCGACACCTGCTGCCGGGCGACGACGCCGAACAGCAGGAGTCGCTGGGCGTCGACATGATCTCCGGCGCGCCGCGCCACGTGGTCGTCCTGCCGCGGCCGAGCTGGTTGCCGCTCTATGCCGGCCTCGCCATGTCGGTCTTCTTCCTCTGCTTCCTGACCGGCCTCTACTGGGCGGCGCCCGCGGGCCTGCTGCTGGCGCTCGGCGTCTTCCTGCGCTGGGCATGGGTGAACGGCGAGCGCCGCGACCCGCCGCTGCGCTGCCTGGGCGACGGCGCGGCGCTGCCGTTGCACCATGTGGCGAAGGATGCGCCGGGCTGGCTCGGGCTGATCTTCTCGCTGGTCGCCGACGGGACGTTCCTCGCCTCGCTGCTGTTCGGCTATGTCTATCTGCTGTTCATCGCGCCGGGCCCGCCGGCGGTGCTGGCGGAGCCGGCCCTGCTGCTGCCGGCCGCGGCGGCGGCCGCCCTGCTGCTGCTGGCCGTCCTGCCGCATCTGGCGCTGTCGGCCAACAGGCGGGGCGCCGGGCGGACGCAGGCCGCGCTGCTTGCCGCCGCGGCGCTGGCGGCGCTGGCGGCGACCGGTCTGGCGGCGGCCGCCGCGGCGATGCACCTGCCGCCGCCGACCGTGCACGCCGCCGCGGCGATCGCGGCCGTCGGCATGGGCTATCTGTGCTTCCATAGCGGCCTCGCCCTCGTCCTCGCCGGCTTCGCCGTCGCGCGCGCCCGTGCCGGCTTCGTGTCGCCGCTGCGCAACCTCGACCTGCGCATTCTGGCACTCTGGGCCGACTACACGGCGGTCGCCGGCCTCGTCCTGCTGGGCGCCGTCTTCGGCGTGCCCGCCCTGGAGGCCCGATGAGCGGCGTGGCGGCACTGCTGCGGCTGACCCTGGCGAGTTGGGGGCTGCTGGTCTGGTCCGTCGCCTTCGTCGTGCTCTATGGCGGCCTGTCGCTGGGATGCGCCGCCGGGGCGGGGCAGGTCACCCTGTGGGAGGCCGACCGCCTCGCGATCGTCCTCGCCGCGGTCTGGATCGCGCATCTGCTGCTGGTCGTGCTGCCGGGCGTTGTAGGCCGGCGAAAGTGGGTCGGGAGCGGCGGCGAGGCGCCGGCCGACCACGCCCGCGCCACGGGGTTCCTGTGGCGCCTCATGCGCATGCTCCTGCTCGTGGGGGCGGTGGCGACGCTCTGGATCGGCCTGCCCGTCCTGGTGCTACCGCCCTGCTGGTGAGCGGCGGGGAGCGGGGGACCTTGCTGCCGCCGGGGAGCGCCGCTAGCTTCCGCCCCGTACCGGACGGCGCCGCCAGCGCGGCGGGCGACGCGTGCCGGCATCGGAAACAGCTCGTCAGTAGGGAACGTACGGAATGGTTTTGTTCAACGGTGTTCGCCTGGCCGCCTTCGGGCTGGCCGGCGGCATGGCCTTCGCCGCGTCGACGGCGACGGCGCAGGACGTCCAGTGGGAACTGTCGGTGTGGGGACCGCCCCGCGCCTATACGAAGAGCGTCGAGACGCTCGCCTCGGAGGTCGAGGAGAAGAGCGGCGGCAAGTTCAAGATCCGCGTCCACTATGCCGAGGCGATCTCGCCGGCCAAGGAGAACCTCGACGGCGTCAAGCTCGGCGCGTTCGAGGCGGCGTCCTTCTGCGCCTCCTACCACCCCGGCAAGAACCCGGCGATGACCGGCCTCGACCTGCCGTTCCTGCCGGTCGCGAAGGGCCTGGACAACGTCTACAAGCTCCAGGACACCTATTACCAGCATCCCATCGTCCAGAAGGAGATGCAGCGCTGGAACGCCATCGCGTTCATGCCGACGCCGCTGCCGCAGTACGAGTTCATGGGCACCGGCAAGGCGCCCGAGACGCTCGAAGACTGGAAGAGCATGCGCGTGCGTGCGCTGGGCGGCCTCGGCGAGGCGATGCGCGAACTGGGCGCCGTGCCGACCTCGGTGCCGGCACCGGAGATCTACACCTCGCTCGAACGCGGCATGATCAATGCCGCGGCCGCCGCCTACACCTACATGCACGGCTCGTACCGCCTGTACGAGGTCAGCAAGTGGTACACGGACGGCCTGTCGCCGGGCACGATCAACTGCGGCCTGATCTTCAACCGCGACGCCTGGCAGGCGCTGCCCGAGAACTACCGCCAGATGCTGACCGAGGCGAAGCCGAAGGCCTATGAGGCGATGAAGGCGGCCTATCTGGAGGCCGACGCGAAGAACGAGCCGCTGTTCGAGGAGAAGGGCCTGAAGCGCCTGACCTACACCGCCGAGCAGCGTGCCGAGTTCGAGAAGCTGGCGGCCAAGCCGGTCT
Organism: Constrictibacter sp. MBR-5; assembly: GCF_040549485.1. Lineage (NCBI taxonomy): Bacteria > Pseudomonadati > Pseudomonadota > Alphaproteobacteria > Rhodospirillales > Allostellaceae > Constrictibacter > Constrictibacter sp. MBR-5. Next base: position 236,245 of record NZ_JBEPTK010000004.1, on the reverse strand, counting down.
GGGAACGCTGGGCGGCCGAGATGAAGAGCAAGAACCTGCCGGGGCAGGAACTGCTGGACTTCATCCTCGCCGAGGCCCGTAAGACCGGGTCGTAAGCGGAACGGCGGGCGGCTCTTCGGGGCCGCCCGTTCTGCTTCCGGACCGCGACAGATCATCCGACGGACGCCGGAGTAGGAAAAGTTGTGGCCGTGCAAACGGCGCCCCGACTATCCCGTATCGATCGATACCCGCGTGGCCGGCCGATGCCATCCAAAGTGTCGATGATGTGGCTGCTGACGATCGCCTTGATCGTAACCACGACCAGCTCCGGCAGCATCTCGCCGACTTTGTCGCCGCCTACAACCTCGCCCGCCGCTTGAAGACCCTACGCGGCCTCACGCCTTACGAAGCGATCTGCAATGCCTGGACAGACGACCCCTCCAGGTTCATCCATGATCCGCACCATCAAATTCCGGGACCAAACATCCAAGGGCCCGCCGACGAAATGCCGCTGCACGAGGATGGGGTGCCGCTCCCCGTTCTCACCATCTATTGCCTGCCGGTCGTCGCGACGCCACGCATCGGTGTTTGGATCCTGCGCACTCCAGTACTGCTCGCCCTGCGCGTATCCTGTGTCCTGTGGAAAGTATGTCTTTCCTGATCCGTCTTCGAATCACTCACAGCAGCGCCGCCACGCGCCGCCGCAGTTCCGGCACCACCTCGGCGTCGAACCAGGGGTGCTTCGTCAGCCACATGTTCACGCGCCAGCTGGGGTGCGGGGCGGCGAGGATGTCGGGGAGGTAGTCGCGCCAGTGTTCGACGGTTTCCGTGAGGGTCCTATGGCGGCGGTCGCCGAGATAGATGGCGTGGGCGTACATGCCGACCAGGATGGTCAGTTGCACATCGGGCATCAGCGGGCGCAGGCGGGGATGCCAGAGGGGCGCGCATTCGCGCCGCGGCGGCAGGTCGCCGCCCTTGGCGTCGCGGCCCGGATAGCACAGGCCCGACGGCAGGAAGGCGATGCGCGAGACGTCGTAGAAGGTGTCGCGGTCGACGCCCATCCAGGAGCGCAGCCGGTCGCCGCTGGGGTCGTCGAACGGCAGGCCGCTGGCGTGCACCTTCGTCCCCGGCGCCTGGCCGACGACCAGGATGCGCGCGGTCGCCGAAATGCGGGCGACCGGCCGCGGACCGAGCGGCAGGTGCGCGGCGCAGACGCGGCAGCCGCGCAGTTCCTCCAGGACCGACGCGAAGGCGTCGTCCGGTGCCGCTTCGGTCCCGGGTCGCGGGCTCAGTGGCCGCCTTGCGCCTTCTGGAACTTCGCCGCCTGCTCGGGCGAGGCCTCGCTCTGGTGCTGCTTCTTCCACTGCTCGTAGGGCATCCCGTAGACGTGTTCGCGCGCCTGCTCGTAGTCGACGGCGACGCCGCGCTCCTCGGCGGCGGCCTTGTACCATTTCGACAGGCAGTTCCGGCAGAAGCCGGCGAGGTTCATCAGGTCGATGTTCTGGACCTCGGGATGGTCGCGCAGATGCTGCACCAGGGTGCGGAAGGCCTGGGCCTCCAGCTCGGTGCGCATGCTCTCTTCGCTCTTGCTGCTGGCGTCTGTGGTCATGCTTTGCCTCCGGCGGCGATACGCCCGATCTCAGGTTGGCCGGATGGCGGGCGTAGTCAATGGCCAGCGCCAGCGGGCGTACCGCCCTTCCGGTCGGCGGCGAAGCGTGGAAAGCTCCGGCGACCAACGAGAAGGACGGGAAGCGGACATGCCTGCCACCACACGGGTCGCCACGCCGGACGGCGTATCGGTCGCAGCCTACGATTTCGGCGGAAGCGGCCGCGCCGTGCTGCTGATCCACGGCTATTCGCAAAGTTACCTGTGCTGGGGCAAGCAATTCGAGGGCGCGCTGCCCGGCCGGTTCCGGCTGGCGGCGATGGACCTGCGCGGCCACGGCGCCTCGGACAAGCCGACGGACGCCGACGCCTATCAGAACGGCGAGCGCTGGGCCGACGACGTGGCGGCGGTGATCGACCGGCTGGGGCTGGAGCGGCCGGTGCTGGTCGGCTGGTCGTTCGGCGGGCGCGTGCTGTGCGACTACGTCCGCCACCGCGGCCAGGACGGCATTTCCGGCCTCGTCTACGTCGGGGCGGCGACGAACATGAACCGTGCCCACGCCGGACCGGGGCGGGCCTCGATCCCGGACATGTTCTCCGACGAACTGGCGACCAACATCGAGGGGACGCGCGGCTTCCTGCGCGCCTGCACGGCCCAGCCCATGCCTACCGACGATTACGAGGTGGCGCTCGCCTACAACATGGTGGTGCCGGCGGCGGTGCGGCGCGTGATGATGGCGCGCAAGGTCGACAATGACGACGTGCTCGCCGCGATCCGCCTGCCGACGCTGGTGATCCACGGCGAAGCCGACACGATCCGCCTGCCCGAGAGCGGCCGGCACATCGCGGCGACGGTGCCGAATGCGCGGAGCGCCTTCTATCCCGGGGTCGGCCACTCGCCGTTCTACGAGGCGCCGGAGCGTTTCGACGCTGACCTCGCGGCCTTCGTCGACGGGCTGAAGTAGCCCTGCGGCCTGCCAAAGGCGGCCGCAAAGGTGGACAGGGCGGGATTTCCGCTTAGGTAGCTTCTCGAGCAACTCACCCGCCCGAGCCGTCCCCTGGGAGAGATTGCCTCGTCCGCAAACGAGGTCGCGCCACCCGCATGTCGACGCTGAAGCAGATCGCGGCGGTCGCCGCCCTTTTCCTGGCGGCCGTCGCGGCTTGGTATGTCGTCCAGGGACGGCTGCCGTTCACGGCCGCGGACACCGTCGGTCCGACGGAGCGGTCCGCCGGTGCCGATGCACCGGCGGTACCGGTGCTCGTCGCGCCGGTCAGGATGGCGGAGAACCGCACCCTGGTCCGCGCGGTCGGGACGGGCGAGGCTGCGCAGACGGTGTCCATCTATCCGCGCACGGCCGGGAACATCGTCGAGGTCGGCTTCGCGCCCGGCGACCGTGTCGAGGGCGGGCAGATGCTGATCCGCCTGGACGACGACGAGGAGAAGCTCGCGGTCCGGCTCGCCGAGGTCCGCATCCGCGACGCGCAGCAGCTGCTGCGGCGCTACGAGCGGGCGGTGCGCGGCGGCGGCGTGTCGGCGAGCGAGGTCGATACCGCCAGGACCACCCTGGAGGAGGCGCGCATCCAGCTCGCCCAGGCCGAGGTGGCACTGGAACGCCGCACGGTGGAGGCGCCGTTCGACGGCGTCGTGGGCTTCTCCGACGTGGAGCGCGGCGACCGGGCGACCGAGACGACGCTGATCACCACCCTGGACGACCCGTCTGCGATCCTGATCGATTTCGACGTTCCGGAGGCCGTCGCGGGCCGGGTCGAGCCGGGCGATGCCGTCACGGCGACGACCTGGTCCTTTCCGGGCGAGCCGTTCACCGGCACGGTGACGGCGGTGGGCAGCCGCATCGATCCCGAAACGCGCAGTCTTCGGACCCGGGCGCGGATCAGCAATCCCGACGACCGGCTGCGCACGGGGATGTCCTTCGAGGTGCAGCTCGACCTGCCGGGGGAGATCCTGCCCAGCATGCCGGAGATCGCCCTGCAGTGGGGCCGCGAAGGCTCCTACGTGTGGACCGTGCGCGACGGAAAGGTGGAGCGCGAGCCGGTCGTGGTCCGTCGGCGGACCGGTGGGCGCGTGCTGGCGGAAGCGGAACTCACCGACGATGACGTGGTCGTCATCGAAGGCACGATGAGGCTGCGCGACGGGCTCGCGGTCGACGCCGCGGCGCTCGACGCAACCGGAGGTGCCGCCCCGCGCCCCGCAGACTCCAGTCCCGACGATTCCCGTCCGGCCGTGCGCGAAGGCAGCTGAGATGGCGGCCGTCGAGTCTCCCGCCGCTTCGCCGGCCCGCGACGACATCGCCAGCATAAGCGTTCGCCGCCCGATCCTCACCATCGTGGCCAACCTGCTGATCGTCATCGCCGGCCTCGCCGCCATTCTCGGCGTCGAGGTTCGGGAACTCCCGGACGTGGATCGGCCCATCGTGATGGTCCGGGCGACGTTCCCCGGCGCCTCGCCGGAGACGATGGACGCCGAGGTCACGCGCATCCTCGAAGGCGCGGCGGCGCGGGTGTCGGGCGTGCGCGCGATCAGCGCGGCGAGCGAAGAGACGTCGGCGCGCGTGCGCGTCGAGTTCTATCCCTCGATCGACCTCATCGACGCGGCCAACGACCTGCGCGAGGCGGTCGCACGCGTCGAGCGGGAACTGCCCGAGGACGTGGAGGACGTCGTCGTCATCAAGGCCGACGACGACGCTTCCCCGGTCGTGCGTCTCGCCATCAGCAGCACCGCCTATACGCGCGACGAACTGACGACAATCGTCGAAGACCAGATCGTCCCCGAACTGGCGGGCGTGCCGGGCGTGGCGGACGTGCCGATGTACGGCGATCAGGAGCGTGTGCTGCGCGTCGTGGTGGATCCCCTGCGGCTGGCCAGCTACGGCCTGGCGTTCGGCGACGTCGCGGCCGCGCTGGAGAACGCCCCGTTCGACGTTCCGGCGGGCAGCCTGGAATCCGGCGACCAGAGCCTCGTCGTCCGGGCCGACGCCTCGGTTTTCGAGACGGTGCAGATCGAAAGACTGATCATCCGGAACGGCACCCGCATCGGCGATGTGGCCGACGTCTCGTTCGGACCGGCCGAGGCGACCTCCTTCACCAGGTTCGACGGATCCTTCGTGTTGGGCGTCGGCGTCCTGCGGCAGGCGCAGTCGAACACCATCACCATCGCGGAAGGCGTGGACCGCGCGATCGAGCGGCTGAACGGGCGGCTCGAGGGCGTGAGCATCGTGAAGACGTCGGACGACGCCGTCTTCATCCGCGGCTCGGTGCGCGAGGTGGTGATCAGCCTGTTCCTGGCCGTGACGATCGTCATAGGCGTCATCTGGCTGTTCATCGGCTCCCTGCGCGCGACCCTGATCCCGGCGGTGGCGATCCCCGTATCGCTGATTGGAACGCTCGCAGCGATCTGGCTGCTCGGTTTCTCCGTCAATCTCCTCACGCTCCTGGCGCTGGTGCTGGCGACGGGCCTCGTGGTGGACGATTCGATCGTCGTCCTGGAGAACATCCAGCGCATGCGGCAGCAGGGGGCGGCGGCGCGGGCGGCGGCGGTGCTGGGCACGCGGCAGGTGTTCTTCGCCGTCATCGCCACCACGGCGACGCTGGCCTCGGTGTTCGTGCCGATATCCTTCATGCCCGGGGACGCGGGGCGGCTGTTCGGCGAGTTCGGCTTCGTCATGGCTATCGCCGTGTCGATCTCGTCCTTCGTGGCACTTACCCTCGGCACCATGCTCGCCTCCCGCCTTCCGGACGGGACGGACGCGGCTGGTGGGCTGCAGCGGCGTGTCGCCGGCAGCTTCGCCCGTTTCTATGCCAACGTACTCGACCGGGCGTTGCGGGCGCCGATCGTGCTGGCGGGGCTCGCCCTGCTGTTCGCGGCCGTCGCCGCAGCGATGTTCGGCTCGCTCGACGAGGAACTGCTGCCGGCCGAGGATCGCGGCGCGATCCAGATCACCCTGTCCGGGCCCGAGGGTGTCGCGCTCTCCTATACCGACCGCCAGGTGGCGCAGGTCGAGGCGCTGCTCCAGCCCTATGTGGAGTCCGGCGAGATCGAGGGCGTCTTCGCCATCGTCGGGCGGTGGGATCTCAACCGCGCCCTTATTCTCGGCACTCTCGCGCCGTGGGATAGGCGGTCGCGCAGCCAGCAGGAGATCGCGGACGAACTGCGCGGGCCGCTGGAGGCGGTCCCCGGTGCGCGCATCAACATCGCCAATCCGAACAGCCTGGGCCTCCGCGACGCCGGTCTGGACCTGGAGTTCGCGATCACGGGCACGAGCTACGAGCGCCTGGCCGACGTGGGGACGGCGCTGGAGGCGGCGCTGCGCGATGTGCCGGAACTGTCCGATCCGCGGTTGGATTTCGCCACGACGCAGCCGGAACTCTCGCTGCGCATCGACCGGGAGCGGGTCGCCGACCTGGGCATCGACATGCAGGCCGTTTCGATGGCCGTCCGGTCCATGGTCGACGGCTACGACGTGACCGACCTGAACGTCGACGATCGGGCCGTGCCGATCATGCTGCACGCCTCGACCGGTACGCTCGACGATCCGGAGGACCTGCGGTCGCTGTTCGTCGCGGGCAACGACGGGCGGCTCGTGCCGCTCTCCGCCATCGCGACGCTGGAGGAGGCGGGCATCTCGCCCGAACTGGACCGCGAGGAACAGCGCCGGGCGATCACCATCGACGCCGGCCTGGGGACGGGCTATTCGCTGCGCGAAGCCATGGAGGCGGTCGAGCGGGTGGCGGCCGACATTCTCCCGCCCGACGTTCAACTGATCTTTCTGAACCAGGCGGCGACGTTGGAGGAGACCTCCTACGGCGTCTACCTGACCTTCGCGATCGCGATCGTGGTCGTCCTGCTCGTCCTGGCGGCGCAGTTCGAGAGTTTCGCCAGTGCTTTGGTCGTCATGGTCACCGTGCCGTTCGGCATCGCGGCGGCCATCGTGGCGCTCTGGCTGACCGGGATGTCGCTGAACATCTACAGCCAGATCGGCCTCGTCATGCTGGTCGGCCTGATGGCGAAGAACGGCATCCTGATCGTCGAGTTCGCCAACCAGCTGCGGGACGAAGGACAGAGCGTGGCGGAGGCGGCGCGCAATGCGGCGACCATCCGGCTGCGCCCGGTGATGATGACGATGATCTCTACCGTCCTGGGCGGCCTGCCGCTCGTGATCGGCAGCGGACCGGGGGCCGAGGCGCGGGCCGCGATCGGATGGGTCGCCTTCGGCGGCCTGGGCCTCGCCACCCTGTTCACCCTGTTCCTGACGCCCGTCGCCTATGTGGCGCTGGCGCGGCTGTCGAAGCCGCGCGGCGATACCGACCGGCGGCTGGCGGAAGAACTCCGGGCGGCGGAGGCCGTACAGTGAACCGCAGGATCGCCGCTCTGCTGTGCGCCGGCGCGCTGCTGTCGGGCTGTGCGCGCTTCGGCCTGGTGTCCGAGGCGCCGGAGCCGCCGCTGCAGGCGGCCTACAGGGCGCCCGTTCCGCCGATCGAGGTGGCGGGGGATCCGGACACCCGCTGGTGGGAAGGCTTCGAGGATCCGGTCCTGACCGAGCTGGTCGAGACCGCGCTCGCCCGGAATCTCGACATAGAGACGGCGCGGCTGCGGGTGCGCGAGGCGCGGGCCGAGGCCCGCGTGGCAGGGTCGCGTCTCTACCCGACGCTGGACGGCAGTGCCTCGGTCGGCGGCGACCTCCGCTCGGACGACGACGGCACGGAGGCCGAGGGCGCCGCCGATGCGCTGCTCGGCTTCAACTGGGACGCCGACCTGTTCGGGGGTCTGCGCGCGCAACGCGCGGCACTGCGGGCGGAGGCGTTCCGGCAGGAGGCGTTGCGCGCGGCCGCGGCGCTGACGGTCGCGGCGGACATGGCGAACCTCTACGTCTCGCTGCGGGGCGCACAGCTGCGCTTCGCGCTGGCGGAAGACTCGCTGGACCTGCAGCAGCGCACGCTGCAACTGGTCGGGGAACGGGTCGATGCGGGGCTCGCCACCGGCCTCGACCGCGTCCGGGCCGAGGCGGCCGTGGCGCAGCTCGCGAGCGAACTGCCGCCGATCCGGGTCGAGATCGAACGGACGAAGAACGCGATCGCGGTCCTCGCTGGCACGCTGCCCGGCACCGTCTCCGCCCGTCTCGAGCCGCCGCGCCCGGTGCCGGTGCTCGAACGCGGACCCGGCGTCGGGGTGCCGGCCGATCTGCTGCGGCGGCGGCCCGACATGCGGGCGGCGGAATATGCCATTGCCGTGACGGCGGCCGAGGTCGGCGTCGCCCAGGCGGCGCTCTACCCGAGGCTGACGATCCCCGGGTCGATCGGCATCGACGTCGGGGGACTGGGGGCCGGCGGGATCGTGACGGCGGTGGTCGGATCGCTGAGCGCCGTGCTGGACGTCCCGCTGTTCGACGCGGGCGCCCGCCGGGCCGACATCGACGCGGCCGAAGCGCGCGCCCGGCAGGCGCTGGTGGCCTACCGCCAGACGCTGCTCGACGCGGTGGAGGCGGTGGAGGCCGCCCTGATCGGTCATGCCGGCGCACGCGACAGGGCCGCCGCCCTGCGCGACGCTGTCGCGGCCAACGACGAGGCGGCGGAACGGGCACGTTCGCTCTATACGCAGGGTCTCGCCGGATTCATCGACGTGCTGGACGCGCAGCGCGAACTGACCGACTCGCGTCTCGCCCTCGCCGAGGCGGAGACGGTGCTGGCGCAGGAGGCGATCGCGCTCTATCGGGCCCTCGGCGGCCCGGTGCTGCCCGAGCCCGGCGCGGACGTGTAAGCCGCAGCATTTCAACCGTCATGGCAATCGGTTAACCTCTGCCGATGGCCGAACCCGCCGACATTCTCCGCCGCCTCTTCGACGCCGCCGTGGCGCGGGCGGATCCGTTGCGCGTGGTGCCGCCCAACCTGCCGGAGCCGCCGCGCGGGCGCACCGTGGTGGTCGGCGCGGGCAAGGCGGCGGCGGCCATGGCCAAGGCGGTCGAGGACAGTTGGCCGGGGCCGATCGAGGGCGTCGTCGTCACCCGCTACGGCCACGGCCTGCCGTGCAGCCGCATCGATGTGGTCGAGGCGGGGCATCCGATGCCGGACGCCGCCGGCCGCGAGGCCGCGGCGCACGTGATGGCGCAGGTCGACGGCCTCGGCGCCGACGACCTGGTGCTGTGCCTGATCTCGGGCGGCGGCTCGGCCCTGCTGGTGCAGCCGGCGGCTGGGATCAGCCTGGAGGACAAGCAGGCGGTCACGCGGGCGTTGCTGCGTTCGGGCGCCGCGATCGACGAGATGAACGCGGTGCGCAAGCACCTGTCGGCGATCAAGGGCGGACGGCTGGCGCAGCGAGCGGCGCCGGCGCGGGTGGTGACCCTGGCGATCTCCGACGTGCCGGGCGACGACCCTTCGGTGATCGCCTCCGGGCCCACCGTGCCGGACCCGACGACGCGCGCCGACGCGCTGGCGGTCCTGCGCCGCTACCACATCGCCGTGCCCGAGGCGGTGCGGCGCCACCTGGACGATCCGGCGGCCGAGACGCCGAAGCCGGGCGACGCGGTCTTCGAGCGGACCGAACTGCGGATGATCGCGACGCCGCAGGAGGCACTGGACGCCGCGGCCGCCGCGGCGCGCGCGATGGGGCTGGCGCCGCTGGTGCTGTCCGACAGCATCGAAGGCGAGGCGCGCGAGGTGGCCCGGGTGCTGGCGGCCATCGCACGGCAGGTCGCCGACCGCGGCCAGCCGGTTCCGGCGCCGTGCGTGGTTCTGTCCGGCGGCGAGACGACGGTGACGGTGCGCGGCAACGGCCGCGGCGGGCGCAACGCCGAGTTCCTGCTGGGACTCGCCATCGCGCTGCAGGGCCATGGCCGCATCCATGCCATCGCCTGCGATACGGACGGCATCGACGGCAGCGAGGACAATGCCGGTGCGCTGATCGGACCGGAAACGCTGGCTCGGGCGCGGGCGCTGGGACTTGATCCGGCCGGGATGCTGGCCGACAACGATGCCTATTCGCTCTTCGAAAAGCTCGGCGCACTCCTTGTCACCGGGCCGACGCGCACGAACGTCAACGACTTCCGCGCCATTTTCGTCGGCTCGCCGGCCTGAAGGGCGTCCGCCGGTTCCGCCGGCACAGACTGAAACGCGAATCGGGACAGGCCAGGCATGCGACGTAGACGCAGCGCGAAGATCGTAGCGACGCTGGGACCGGCAAGCTCCAGCCCGGAGATGATCGCCGCGCTCTTCGAGCAGGGCGTCGACATCTTCCGCCTGAATTTCAGCCACGGTAGCCACGACGAGCACGCGGCCCGCCTGGACGCGATCCGCAAGCTGGAGCGCAGGCTGGGACGGCCGATCGGCGTCATGGCGGACCTGCAGGGGCCTAAGCTGCGCGTCGGGACGTTCGCCGGCGGGCCCGTCGAACTGAAGGCGGGACACCGGTTCCGGCTGGAGCTGAAGCGCAAGACCGGCGACGTCCACGGCGCCCGCCTGCCGCACCCGGAGATCTTCAAGGCGCTGGAGGTCGGCACCGACCTGCTGCTGAACGACGGGCGGATCAGGCTGCGCATCCTGGAGTGCGGACCGACCTTCGCGGACACCGAAGTCATCGCCGGGGGCGAGCTTTCGGACCGCAAGGGCGTCAACGTGCCGGGGGTGATGCTGCCGATATCGGCGCTGACCGACAAGGACCGTGACGACATGCGCTTCGCGCTGGACGCGGGCGTCGACTGGATCGCGCTGTCCTTCGTGCAGCGGCCGGAGGACGTGGCCGAGGCGCGCAAGTTGATCGCCGGGCGGGCGTCGGTCCTGATCAAGCTGGAGAAGCCGGCCGCGATCCAGCGGCTCGACGAACTGATCGACATGTCCGACGCGGTGATGGTGGCGCGCGGCGACCTGGGCGTGGAGATGCCGCCCGAGGACGTGCCGAGCCTGCAGAAGCAGATCGTCCGCGCCTGCCGCGACGCCGGCAAGCCGGTGATCGTCGCGACGCAGATGCTGGAGTCGATGGTCGGCTCGCCGTCGCCGACGCGGGCCGAGGCTTCGGACGTGGCGACGGCCGTCTACGACGGCGCCGACGCAGTGATGCTGTCGGCCGAGACGGCCGCCGGCCAGTATCCGCGCGAGGCGGTCGGCATCATGAACCGGATCATCCGCCGGACCGAGAGCGACCCGCACTATCGCGGCATCATGGATGCGGAGCACTGGCAGCCGCAGGCGAACGCCGCCGATGCGATTTCCGCGGCCGCGCGCCAGGTGGCGCATACCGTCGGAGCCTCGGCCATCGTCACCTACACGACCTCGGGCGCCACGACGCAGCGTGCGGCGCGCGAGCGGCCGGACGTGCCGATCCTCGGCCTGACCTCCGACATGCGCACGGCGCGGCGGCTGTCGCTGGTCTGGGGCGTGCACAGCGTCCACACCAGCGACGTCACCAGCTTCGCCAGCATGGTGCAGAAGGCGCGGGCGATCGCGCACCGCGAGGAGTATGCCGGGCCGGGCGACAAGGTGGTGATCACCGCCGGCGTTCCCTTCGGCACCCCGGGCGCGACGAACACGCTGCGGATCGCCTGGATCGAGCGCGAATAGGGGACCGGAACGCCTGCGGCATCGGGGCCATTGACCCTATAGGCGGTAGAGGGGCGAGCTAGAGGGAAGTTCGAACGCTTCGCAGGTGTGCCCATGGGCGCCGGTCACGGACATCACCACCACCAGCACGTCCACGCGGGCGACGAGCGGCGGGTGCTGCTCGCGCTGGCACTGACGGGCGGATTCATGGTCGCCGAGGCCGTGGGCGGGATCCTGTCGGGGTCGCTGGCGCTGCTGGCAGACGCCGGGCACATGCTGGCCGACACGGCGGCGCTGGGTCTCGCTTGGTATGCCTTCCGCATCGGCCGGCGGCGCGCGACGCCGGAGCGATCCTACGGCCACCACCGGTTTCAGATCCTGGCGGCGCTGATCAATGGCGGGACCCTTCTCGCCATCGCGGCATGGATCGCCGTCGAGGCCGTGCGCCGGCTGTTCGCGCCGGTCGAGGTGCTGGGCGGGACGATGCTGGTCATCGCCGTCCTCGGCCTCCTGGTGAATCTCGCCGCCTTCGCCATCCTGCACGGCGGCAGCCGCGAGAACCTGAACATTCGAGGTGCGGTGCTGCACGTGATGGGCGACCTACTGGGGTCGATCGCGGCCATCGTTGCGGCCGGTGTCATCATGTGGACCGGCTGGATGCCGATCGACCCGATCCTCTCCGTGCTCGTCGCGCTGCTGATCCTGCGCAGCGCCTGGGTGCTGGTGCGGCAGTCGTGGAACGTGCTGATGGAGAGCGCGCCGGAGGGTCTGGACGTCCCCGCGCTGCGCGAGGCCCTGACGAAAGCCGTGCCGGGGGTGCTCGACGTGCATCACGTGCACGCCTGGTCGCTGACGCCCGAGCGGCCGCTGCTGACGATGCACGCGACCATCGCCGAGGACGCCGACCACGACGCCGTGCTGCACCGGCTGCAGCGCGAAGTGGCCGAGCGCTACGGTATCGAGCATGCGACGATCCAGCTCGAGCGCGGCCGGTGCACCGATGCGCATGATCATGCCCATGAGCATGCTCACGAACACGAGCGGGCGCGGGCCGCGCCCGCCTGAGCCTATTCCGCGAGGGTCGCCGTCAGCCGCTCGACCGCCTCGGCATAGTCCTCCATGAAGGAAGCGACCACCTGTCGCGTCGTCTGCGGCGTCTCCATCAGGCCGACGCCCTGGCCGACATAGTAGGTGGCGAGCTGCTTCGCGCCGGCATGGCCGCCTTCGGCCAGCTTGTCGATCTTGGCCATGGCGGGGCGGCTGAGCAGGCCCTGGAAGGGCATGTGCAGCGGACTGGGTGCGTCTGGCGCGTGCCAGGCGTCGGTCCAGGCGGAGCGGAGCTGGCGCGTATATTTGCCGGTACGGCCGCGCGAACGGACGGTGTCGCGCGACGTCGCGGCCAGCATCTTCTCCTTCACCGTCGGGATCGTCTCCGCCTCGGCGGTGGTCAGCCAGACCGAGCCGGTCCAGACGCCCGCGGCTCCCATCGCCATGCAGGCCGCCATCTGGCGGCCGGTGACGATGCCGCCGGCGGCGAGGACCTTGACGCGGTCGCCCCACGGCTCCAGCGCGCGCAGCACCTCCGGCACCAGCACCATGGTCGAGACCTCGCCGCAATGGCCGCCGGCCTCGGTGCCCGAGACGATCAGAATGTCGACGCCGGCCTCGGCGTGGCGCAGGGCGTGCTCGCGCGCGCCGGTGAGGGCGCCGACCGGAATGCCGCGCGCTCGGGCGCGCTCGATCATCGAGGCGGGCGGCACGCCGAGCGCATTCACCACCAGTGCGATCGGGTGGTCGAAGGCGACGTCGAGCAGCTTCGAGGCGCCGGCCTCGCGCAGGTTGTCGCCATAGTCGGCGCCGACCTTGTCGGCCCACAGGTCGCTGGTGTCGATGCCGTGCTCGGCGAGCAGGTCCTCGACATAACGCCGATGCTCGGGCGGCACGCGCGCCTCGATGTCGGCGGCGGTGAGGCCGCCTTCCTTCGCCTCCAGCTTGTTCGGGATCAGCAGGTCGATGCCGTAGGGCCGGCCCTTCACCTTCTCGTCGATCCAGGAGAGCTCGATCTCCAGGCTCTCCGGCGTGTGGCCGACGGCACCGAGGACGCCGACGCCGCCGGCATTGGTCACCTCCGCCACGACGTCGCGGCAGTGGCTAAAGGCGAAGAGCGGAAAGTCGATGCCGAACTGCTCGCAGAGTTTGTTTTTCATGTTTTCTCCTGCTGCCGACGGCGCGTAGGGGCCGGGCTTGCCCGGCCCTCGCGACACGACCGTGATGCTGATGATCTCGATCGGGGCAGGGCAAGCCCCGCCCCTACGGTGATGCCGCCATCATTCCGCCGCGGCCGCCGCGGCGACCTTCGGCATCAGGTGCTTCACCCGTGGCACGACCTCGCTCTGGATCAGGCCCATGGAGGTCCGCCAGGCTTCGGGATTCTCGGCATAGTCGAAGCCGAAGACGAGCAGGCTGCCGAAGCCGCCGACCTCGTCGTAGACCTTCTCCAGCTTCTCGGCGACCGTCGCGGGGGAGCCCACGAGCCAGTTGTGCCGGGCGCAGTATTCGACCGTGACGTCGCTGTCGGGCACGTCGGGGGCGTGCTTCAGATACTCCTTGAAGCCGAAATTCTCGAGCAGCGGCAGGAAATACTCGCCCATCATCCGGCCCATCATGCCGCCGACCGAGAGGCGCCACGCCTCCTCGTCGGTCTCGGCGACGAAGATTTCGCGGACCAGCCGCCACTCGCTGCGCTGCGGCGTGCGGCCGGTGCGCCGCGCACCCTCCTCGACCGAATCCCAGTGGCTGGAGACGTAGGCGGGGTTCAGGTTGAGGCTCATCGGGATGAAGCCGCGCTCGCCGGCGAGCTTCAGCGTGTCGGAGTTCTTGCTGAGGCCGGCGACGCCGATCGGCGGGTGCGGCTGCTGCAGCGGCTTTATGTGCGGCTTGAGGAAGCCGAACATCGTGCCGGGCTTGTCGACCGACCAGTATTTGCCGCGATGCTCGAAAGTCTCCTCGGGCCCCCACATGCGCAGGATGATCTCCAGCGCCTCGCGGGTCATGTCGCGGTTCTGGCCGGACATGCCATCGACCTGGAACATCGCCCAGTCGCTCGGCAGACCGCTGGCCGCCACGCCGAAATTCAGCCGGCCGCCGGAGATGTGGTCGAGCATGGCGACGCGGTTGGCCAGTTCGGCCGGGTGGTGGTAGGGCAGCAGGAAGCCGCCCGGTCCGAGACGGATGTTCTTGGTCTGCATCAGCGCCTGGGCGACGAGCAGGTCGGGGGAGGGATGCGGTTCCCAGGGGGCGGTGTGATGCTCGCCGATCCAGGCCTCGGTGAAGCCCATCTCGTCGGCCCAGCGCAGGACCTGGAGGTCCCATTCGTGCCCGTCGCGCAACGACCGCTCCGGCGGGTGCGAGGGCATGGTGAAAAGCCCGAAATCCATGGCGTCCTCCTGCAGTCTTGTCCGTGCCGGCTTGGTGCCGGCTGCGGCGAGGTGCAGGCGAGACCTGCGCCTCGACGGGCACAGTCTTCCACCGAATCGATTTCACGGAAAGATGGGACGGCGCCGCCGGGCGCGCGACCGTCAGTTGCGGCTCTCGCCGGCCTCGATCGCGTCCATGTCCTCGTCGGACAGGCCGAAATGATGGCCGATCTCGTGAATCAGCACGTGCCGGACGACATGTTCCAGGTCCTCGCCGGTGTCGCACCAATAGTCGAGGATCGGCCGGCGATAGAGGTAGATCATGTCGAGGTCGGTGGTCGGCGCCAGGACGCTCTTCTCGGCGAGCGAGACACCGCGATACAGGCCGAGCAGGTCGAACGGCGATTCCAACTCCATCTCGCGCTCGGTCTCCGCGTCGGGAAACTCGTCCACATGGATGACGACGCCGCGCACGTGGCGGCTGAGTTCGGGGGGGATGGTCTCGAACGCACGCTCGGCCATCTCCTCCATCTCCTCGATGGACGGGGCGGAGCCGAAGGGGCCGCGGGGGTTCGGTTTCGACATGGCCGGCCCATATTCCTGCAGAGCGTGGACCGCAGAAATAGGGAGTTCCCGATGGCGGACAAGAGCAGGCCGAAGCGCCTCGAAGGCAGCGACCGGGCGCATGCGCTGGCGGGGCTTTCCGGCTGGCACCCGGTCGAGGATCGCGACGCGATCGCCAAGACCTTCAAGTTCGCCGACTTCAACGAGGCGTTCGGCTTCATGAGCCGCGTGGCGATGATGGCCGAGCGGATGGACCATCATCCGGAATGGTTCAACGTGTACAGCCGGGTCGAGGTGACCCTCTCGACGCACGACGCCCAGGGCCTGACAGCGCTCGACGTGCGGCTCGCCAAGTTCATGGACGGCGTCGCCGGCGGCTCGAGCGCCTGACCCCGGTCAGTACAGCGACGCCTCGACCCGCTCCGGCAACGCCGCGTCGTAGGCGTCGGCGTCGAAACTGTCGCGGCAGGCCTTCAGCATCGCGCCGGCGGTCGGAACGGCCGCGCGCTCGACTCGGGCGGCGGAGTCCCAGAGCGACGAGCGGACCAGGGCGCGCGAGCACTGGAAGTAGACGGTGTCGATGGTGATGCGGATGCAGAGCCGCGGCAGCTTTCCGTCCACGGCGAAGCTTTTCGCCAAGTCTGGATCGGCATCGAGTTCGGCGGTGCCGTTGATGCGCAGCGTCTCGCCGACGCCGGGGATCAGGAACAGCAGCCCGACGCGCGGGTCGGCGACGATGTTGCGCAGGCTGTCGATGCGGTTGTTGCCGCGCCGGTCGGGCACGACGAGGGTGCGATCGTCGACCACGCGCACGAAGCCGGGCGCGTCGCCGCGCGGCGAACAGTCGAGGCCGCCGGGGCCGACGGTCGCGAGGGCGAAGAAGGGTGCCGTCTCGACGAAGGCGCGGTAGGGTGCCGTAAGACGGTCGACCTCCTTCACGAGCGAGCGCTCGTCGGGCTCGCCGTAGAGCGCTTCCAGCGCTGCGGCCGTATCGATCCTCGTCCCGCTCATGCCGCCCTGCTCGTCTCCACGGGAGTCATCTCGAAGATGCGCGTCGCGACGGCCTCGCGGACGGCCTCGTCGTGGAAGATGCCGAGGATCGCCGCCCCCGCCTCGCGCACCTCGCGGATCATGTCGACCACGGTGTCGCGGTTCCGTGCGTCGAGCGACGCGGTGGGTTCGTCCAGCAGCAGCACGGGATAGGGATGGGCGAAGCCGCGGGCGATGTTCACGCGCTGCTGTTCGCCGCCGGAGAAGGTGGCGGGCGGCAGGTTCCAGAGCCGCTCCGGGATGCGCAGCCGCGCCAGCAGTTCGCCGGCGCGCTCGCGCGCCTTCTCGCGGCCGACGCCGACGGCACGTACCGGCTCTGCCACCACGTCGATGGTCGGCACGCGGGGGATGACGCGCAGGAACTGGCTGACGAAGCCCATGGTGCGGCGGCGAACCTCCAGCACCTCGCGCGGCTCCGCAGTCAGCATGTCGACCAGCTGCCCGTCGTGCCGTACCAGCACGCTGCCCGTCTGCGGCCGATAGTTGGCGTAGACGCAGCGCATGAAGCTGCTCTTGCCGGCACCGGACGGCCCGCTGAGCACCACGGCCTCGCCCGGCGCGATGGTGAGGTCGATGTCGCGCAGCACGGGCAGGGTCGTGCCCTGGATGTGCAGCGTGAAGGTCTTGCTCAGTTCCCGGACGATGAGGGAAGGGGGCAGGGTCATGGCTGGAGCACCGAGGAGACGAGAAGCTGGGTGTAGGCGTGATGCGGATCGTCGAGGACCTGGTCGGTCAGGCCGGTCTCGACGACCTCGCCGCGATGCATGACGAGCATCCGGTGCGACAGCATCCGCGCCACCGCGAGGTCGTGCGTCACGATGATCGCCGACAGGCCGAAGTCGGCGATGAGTTCGCGCAGCAGGTCGAGCAGTCGCGCCTGGACCGAGACGTCGAGCCCACCGGTCGGCTCGTCCATGAAGATCAGGCGCGGCTTGGTGACGAGGTTGCGGGCGATCTGCAGCCGCTGGAGCATGCCGCCGGAGAAGGTGCGCGGCATGTCGTCGATGCGGCCCACGTCGATCTCGACCTTGCCCAGCCAGTCGGTCGCCTCGCCGCGGATGTCGCCATAGTGCCGGGCGCCGAGCGCCATCAGCCGTTCGCCCACATTGGCGCCGGCCGAGACCCGCATCCGCAGGCCCTGGCGCGCGTCCTGATGGACGAAGCCCCAGTCGGTGCGCATCAGCATGCGGCGCGATGCCTCCGACATCCGATAGATGTCCTGCAGCCCGTCGGTGCGGCTGTTGTAGCGCACCGTGCCGGCCGTCGGCTCGAGCTGGGCGGACAGGCAGTTCAGCAGGGTGGTCTTGCCGGAGCCGGATTCGCCGACGACCGCGATCACCTCGCCGGGCCAGAGGTCGAAGGATATGTTGCGGCAGCCGAGGTTGGCGCCGTGGTAGCGCGCCACCTCGCGCACCCGCAGCAGCGGAAGTTCGCGCGCGTCCATGCCGCTCATTCCGCCGCTCCCTTCCAGGGTGCTGCCGTTTCCGTCTGCTGCGCGGCCTGCCGTTCGCCGCAATGGTGGCTGTCGGAGCAGACGAACATCCGCCCGCCCCTGTCGTCGACGACGACCTCGTCGAGATAGGTGTCGGTGGCGCCGCACAGCGTGCAGGCCTCGTCCCATTTCTGCACGGTGAAGGGATGGTCCTCGAAGTCGAGGCTGGTCACCGTCGTGTAGGGCGGGATGGCGTAGATGCGCTTCTCGCGGCCGGCGCCGAACAGCTGGATCGCCGGGTTCATGTGCATCTTCGGATTGTCGAACTTCGGGATCGGCGACGGTGCGGTCACGTAGCGGCCGTTCACCTTGACCGGATAGTCGTAGGAGGTCGCGATGCGGCCGTGCTTGGCGATGTCCTCGTAGAGCCGGACGTGCATGGCGCCATATTCCTGCAGCGCATGCATCTTGCGCGTCTCGGCCTCGCGCGGCTCCAGCCAGCGCAGCGGCTCCGGGATCGGCACCTGGTAGACCAGGATCTGCCCCTCGCGCAGCGGCTTCTCCGGGATGCGATGGCGGGTCTGGATGACGGTCGCCTCGTCCGTCGCCTCCGTGGTGGCGACGCCGGCGGTGCGGGCGAAGAAGCGGCGGATGCTGACGGCGTTGGTGGTGTCGTCGGCGCCCTGGTCGATGACCTTCAGGACGTCGTCGGGGCCGATGACGCTCGCCGTCACCTGGATGCCGCCGGTCCCCCAGCCGTAGGGCAAGGGCATCTCGCGGCTGGCGAACGGTACTTGGTAGCCGGGGATGGCGACCGCCTTCAGGATGCAGCGGCGGATCATCCGCTTCGTCTGCTCGTCCAGATAGGCGAAATTGTAGCCGGGATCGGTCGTGGTCGTGGGCGCGGACGATGTGGTCGCGGCGCTCATTCCGCTGCCTCCTTCGCGCTGTTCTCGCGTTCGGCGATTTCCCGGCGCATGCCGCGGATCATCTCCAGCTCGCCCTGGAAATCGACATAGTGGGGCAGCTTCAGATGCTGGACGAAGCCCGAGGCCTCGACATTGTCGCTGTGGGACATGACGAACTCCTGGTCCTGCGCCGGCGCCGTCGGTTCCTCGTCGAGTTCGGCGGCGCGCAGCGCGCGGTCGACCAGGGCCATCGCCATCGCCTTGCGCTCGCAGTGGCCGAAGGTCAGGCCGTAGCCGCGGGTGAACTGCGGCGGCTGGGTCTTCGAGCCCTTGAAGTGATTGACCATCTGGCACTCGGTCACGGTGATCTCGCCGATCTCGATGGCGAAGCCCAGTTCCTCCGGCACGAACTCGACCGCCACCTCGCCCAGGCGAACCTCGCCGACGAAGGGATGGTTGCGGCCATAGCCGCGCTGGGTCGAGTAGCCGAGGCTGAGCAGGAAGCCCTCGTCGCCACGCGCCAGGTTCTGCAGCCGCGCGCCGCGCGGCGCCGGGAAGCGCAGTGGGTCGCGGGTGATGTCCGGCACGTCCCGCTCGTCGGGTTCGGGACGTTCGGATTCGATCAGGCTCTGGCTGTCGAGGATATCGGTCACGCGCGGCATCGCGTCTTCGATGGGCGTCGGTGCGGTCGGCGCGGCGGCCCGATCGGCGGTGCCGGCCAGGCCGAAGTCGAGCAGGCGGTGGGTGTAGTCGAAGGTCGGTCCCAGCACCTGTCCGCCAGGAAGATCCTTGAACGTCGCCGAGATCCGCCGGCGGATCGCCATGTGGCCGGTGTCGACCGGCTCGGAGGCGCCGAAGCGGGGCAGGGTCGTGCGGTAGGCGCGGAGCAGGAACACCGCCTCGATCACGTCGCCGCAGGCCTGCTTCAGCGCCAGGGCGGCGAGATCGGGATCGTAGAGCGAGCCTTCCGTCATCACCCGGTCGACCGCGAGGCCGAGCTGTTCGCGGATCTGCGCCAGGGTGAGTTCGGGATGGGCGGTGTCGCCCCGCCGGGTCTCCTCCAGCAGGCTGTGGCTGTTCAGGATGGCGCGCTCGCCGCCCTTTACCGCGACATACATGTCAGATCTCCACCTTCACGGTGCGGGGCAGTGCGGCGAGCCGGTCACCGCAGGTGAGGATCAAATCGACCCCGCCCGGAAACAGGACGCGGTTTTCGCGCCACTGATCCCAGATCCGCGCCGGCAAACCGTCCACCGCGAGGTGTGCTTCGCCCAGGATGCCGGGACCGACGAGACGCACGCCGCCAGTAGACTCCAGACCGGCGACCTCGATCACCAAGGTGGTCGAGCGATCGGGATACTCGTCGGTGCCAGGGTCGAAGGCGGACAGCGGCAGCATCGCGGTCGGGTCGGCGACCAGTGCGAAGCGGGCCGCGGCCGGATCGGCGACGACTGGGCAGCCGCAGTGGAAGCGCAGCCAGTCGCGGGCCGGACGCCCCGTGGCGTCGAGCCAGACGGGCGTCTCGTAGTCGGCGAGTGCCAGGAACGCGGCGGCCGCGGCTCGCGACAGCGGTGCGGGCGCGGCCGCGAGCGTGCCGGCGCCGACGATCCGGCCGGGATAGCTCATCGCCTCCAGCAGGCGGCGGAACATGTCCTGGCTGTCGAAGACCGGGTTCGCGAACCCCGGGGCCATCGCCGGAGCAGCGAGGGGGGAGGCGGTGGGACCCATGGATCAATCCTCGCCGCGGACCATGGTGAAGAAGTCGACGCGCGTCGCCGCGGCCTTGGTCGATGCGGTGCGGCGCCGGTCGCCCTGGGCGGTCCGGAGCGGCTCGATCACCGAGGCAATGAGGGCGTCCCGCCGGGTCTCGTCCTGCAGCATGGCGTCGAGCACCGCCGCGAGTTCGGCATGGCGCTTGTCGCGGCCAGCGACGTAGCCGTAGCCGATGCCGCCGTCTGCGACCTGCACGGCGCAGCGGGTCACGGTCATCTCTCCGAGATTGAAGCGCTCCCCGGTGCCGCCGGCGCGCCCGCGCACCATGACCATGCCGATCTCGGGGCGGCGCAGGAAGGCGTAGGCGGGCGGGGCATCGATCCCGGCGAAGGCCGTTTCGACCTCGGCCGGCAGCGCCTTGGCGAGGACTCCGATCCAGTCGGCCCGTCCGGGCGGTGCCTCCGCCGGGAACGCCCCCGCTGCCATGTCCAGCATCTCGCACCTCAAATTCGTCTAGACATCCGAATGTCTGGTGAGCTAGAAACTAGGGCAGGGACAGCCGGGATGTAAAGCGGAGTTCGGTGACATGTTCGTGACGGAAGCCGGCGCTCTCGCCGATGCGGCGGCGGACGGTGCCGACGAGGCCGGGCGCGGCCTCGAGCGTGGCGGCGGCTTCGCGCTCTGGCGGCAGATCGCCCGCACCCTGGAGGAGGAGATCGCGCGCGGCGACCATGCGCCCGGGGCGCGCCTGCCGACCGAGGCGGATCTCGCTGCGCGGTTCCGCGTGAACCGGCACACGCTGCGCCGGGCGGTCGCCGAACTGGCGGCGCGCGCCCTCGTCCGCGTGGAACAGGGCCGCGGCACCTTCGTCCAGGAGAACGTCATCGACTATGCCGTCGGACGGCGGACGCGATTCAGCGAGAATGTCGCGCGCGTCGGTGGCGCACCCGGCGGACGCCTGCTGCGCGCCGCGACGATGCCGGCACCCGCACCGGTCGCTGCCGCGCTCGACCTCAAGCCGGGCCGGCCGGTGACGCTGATCGAGCGGGTCGGCGAGGTGGACGGCCGGCCGGTCAATATCGGGCTGCATTATTTCTGCGCCGAACGCTTTCCGGCGATGATCGATTCCTACCGTGCGACCCAGTCGATCACCGCCTCGCTGGCGCGGCTGGGCGTCGCCGACTATGTCCGCCGGGTGACGCGGGTGACGGCGCGGATGCCGAGCCAGGACGAGGCCCATATCCTGCAGCAGCCGGCGACCCGGCCGCTGCTTCAGACGGAATCGATCAACACGGATACCGACGGAAGCCCGGTCGAATACGGCATCTGCCGCTTCGCGGGCGATCGCATGCAACTCGTCTTCGAGCCTTGAGCCGGACGGACAAGAGGGAGCATCGGATGCGGCAGAGACTCGTCGGCGGGCGCGTGCTCGTCGCAGGCGGCGGCCTGGAGGAAACGAGCGTCGAAGTGCAGGACGGTCAGATCGCTGGGGTCGGCGGTTCGGGTGACGGCGCTGCCGCCGAGATCGACGTTGGCGGCGCCCTGGTCCTCCCGGGCATCGTCGACTTCCACGGCGACGCCTTCGAGCGTCAGGTCATGCCGCGGCCCGGCGTCCGGGTGCCGATCGACATCGCGCTGCTCGACACCGATGCGCAGCTCGCGGCCGCCGGCATCACCACGGCGTTCCACGGCATCACCTGCTCGTGGGAGCCGGGGCTGCGCAGCGTCGCGACCATGCGCGAGCTGTTCGACGGCTTCGCGCGGCTGGCGCCGACCGTTCTGGTCGATCACCGCGTGCACCTGCGCTACGAGGCCGACAATCTCGATGCGGTCGACGAGGTCGCCGAGGGGATGAGGGCGGGCCGCATCCACCTGCTGGCGCTCAACGATCACACCCCGGCGATCGCGTCGCGGCTCGACCGGCCTGATGCGCTGGCGAAGTACACCGACCGGGCCTGCGTCTCCGCCGAGCGGTTCCGGGAGCTCTGCCTCGCAGCGATGGAGCGGCGGCGCGAGGTGCCGGCGGCGATCGAGACGCTGACGGGCGTTGCGCGCGAGGCGGGGGTGCCGATCGCGGCGCACGACGAGACCTCCGTCGCCCAGCGGCGGCACAATCGCGCCCTCGGGGCGATGGTCTGCGAGTTCCCCATGGACCGCGGCGCCGCGGTGGATGCCGCGGGCGCCGGGGAGTTCGTCGTGATGGGCGCTCCCAACGTCGTCCGCGGCGGCAGCCATCTCGGCAATGGCGGGGCCGCGGACTATGTCGCCGAGGGGCTCTGCGGCATCCTCGCCTCCGACTATCACTACCCGTCGCTGTTCAATGCGCCGTTCAAGCTCGCGACGACCGGCAAGGTGAGCTTCGCGGACGCATGGCGGCTCGTTTCGGCGGCGCCGGCCGCTGCGGTCGGGCTGCACGACCGGGGCGAGATCAGGCCGGGCGCGCGGGCCGACATCCTGGTCGTCCGCGACGGCGGCGTGGTGCCCCGGCTCGCGCGCGTCATGGTCGGCGGGTCTACCGTCTACGCGACCGGCCATGGCTGAGGGCCCCCGCAGACTCTGCCTTCTGCGTCACGCCAAGTCGAGTTGGGAGGATGCGAGCCTGCCGGATTTCGACCGGCCGCTGGCGCCGCGCGGGCGGCAGGCGGCGCCGCTGGTCGCCGCCTGGCTTGCGGACGCAGGCCTGCGCCCGGACGTGGTGCTGTGCTCGCCCGCGCTGCGCACCCGGCAGACATGGGACATCGTGGCGCCTTTCCTGGACGGGCCGCCGGAGGCGCACTATCCGCGGAGTATTTACGAGGCCCCGTGGGTCCGGTTGCTGAAGGTGCTGCGCGACCTTCCGGAGACGGCCGGAACGGCGATGCTGATCGGGCACAATCCGGGGATGGAGGATCTGGCCTGCCGACTGGCGCGTGGGGATTCGGACGCCGACGCGCTCGCCCGCCTGCGCCGGAAATTTCCGACGGCGGCGCTGGCGGTGTTCGAGTGCAGCGAGGGCGCCTGGGCCGATCTCGGCACCGGCGCGGCGCGTCTCACGGCGTTCGTTCGCCCGAAGGATCTCGCACGCTTCGCGGACCTTGCCGACCCGGATCAGGTCCAGAAGCGCGACAGGCCGGCATAATCCTTCCAGACGCCCGCGAAACGCGTGCGCTCGCTTCCGGTCTTCGCCAGCTGCCAGCCCCGGATCAGGCCGGCGGCCTCGCCGACCAGCGCCGGATCGACGTTCGCCTCGCGCAGGCGATGCGTGAGGACCGCGACATGGTCGGCAGCGACGGCGGCATCGTTCACCACGCCCAGGGCATCCTGTACCGCCTTCACCCGCTTCAGGAAGCGCTTCTGCTTCTTGCGCGGGTGCAGACTGCCGAAGAATTCGATGGCGTAGCGGAGCTTCTTCGCCTGGATGCGGACGTTGTGCAGCACCTCCGGCGCCGCTTCGGCGTGCTCGCGACCGCGCCGTTTGAGCTTGCGGTGCTGCTTCGAGAGGATCCGCGCGGCGAACGGGCCGATCGGCTCTTCGGCCTCAGGCAAGTAGGAGCCGGGTGCGAGGATCCATGCGGCCGTGTCGAGGATGAGGGCAGCGAATGAGGGCGCCTGAACCGCCGCCGCCGCCGCCGCATGCGCGACCTCCCGCTCGGCGAGTGCCGCATCGCGGGCGTGATCGAGGGCGTCCGCCTCGGGTACCTGCTGAGCGAGAGGTTCCAGCAGTTCGGCGATGAACACGTCCCATTCGCGCATGGGGCCGAGCAGCTTCTGGAAGTCGGACAGCGACTCCTTCTTTTCCGCGTGCGCGATCGGCTCGAAGACGGGCGCGAAGAGGCTGAGCAGTGCCCGCAGGCGGCGCACGCCGACTCGCATCTGGTGCACGCCCTCTGCCGCGCCCTCCACCACGCCCGCACGATTGGCGACGATCTGGTGCAGGCAGGAGAGTGCCATCGCACGGAAGGCGTCGGCGGAAGTCTCTGCCTCGTCGAGATCGATGGGCGAGGAGACGGCCGTCTCGTCGGTCGGCCATGCGATCGGGAGGCCGACCGCCTCATGGAGGCGGAGGCCGAAGCGCAGCAGCATGTCGGCATGCGCGACGTCGGCCATCAGTTCGATGCGGCGGCGACCGTCCACCAGCGGGTGCGTGACGCAGACCATGGCCACGCCTTCGTAGGTAAAGGCTGTTTCGGTGCGCGTCGTGGCGAACGGCACGCCGTCGGTCATCGCTGCGGGCAGGTCGTCGATCGCATGCGCGACCTTCAGGCCGGCGAGCATGAAGGGCCAGTCCAGATCCGCGCTGCCGGCGGGCGCCGACATCCGTCGCTCCTGGACGAGCGGAAACCTTCCGGCTTCACGCAGTATGAGGAGGGTCGCCCGCTGGCGCGAGACGACGCCGATTTCCACCGGGGCACCCTTCGGCTGCGGCAGGCGGACAAGATGCCCCTCCCGGCGGCGCCGTCGGGGGCTGTCTGCGGCAGCGATAGCCTGCAGCGCGGCGTTCACCTGCGCGGCTTCCGCGCGGCTGGCGTCGAACCCGAGGATCGCCGATTCTTCGAAGGGCACGATGACTGTTTCCCGCTGTCTGTCGGTGTCAGGCCTACGACACGTCCGCGGCCGGCATCCACCGCGCCGCAGCACAATCGGCACACCTGTGTCGGTTGGGCCACAAAGGGTATCCCCGCCGCCGACATCGACGATTTTAGGGGTGCGTGCCCAATGGTCGCCGCGTATCGTGTGATCGTCGCCGGGGGGCGTGCGCGACTGGCACGGCGACGCGACCTTGAATGAAATGGGGCCTCCGCCAGTTTCCCCGCTCAATTTTAGGAATCGCGCTCGATGATCCGAAAGGCAGGCCTTCTTCTCGGGGCAGCGGTGGTCGTGCTGCCCGCTGCGGCGGCACTCGCGCAGCAGGCCGAGAACAGCGGCTTCTACGTCGGTGCCGGCGGCGCCTACAACTTCAAGCCCGATGCCGACGTCAAAGGTGATGTCGACGGCAAGATCGAGTACGGCTCCGGCTGGGGCGCCACCGTGACCGCGGGATACGCCTTCGGCGGCCCCCGTCTCGAGCTCGAAGGCGGCTACCGCGAGAACAAGGGCGACGACTGCCCTGTGGCCGGCTGCGACAAGGGCACGATGACGAACTGGAGCGCGATGGTGAACGCGCTCTACGACTTCAACACGGGTACGCCGATCACGCCCTACGCCGGCGTCGGCGTGGGTGCCGCCCGGACCAAAGTGAAGGACGTCGACAGCAAGACGGTGTTCGCCTACCAGGGGATCCTCGGCGTCGCATACGACGTGACCCCCGAACTGAAGGCTTTCGCCGACTACCGCTACTTCGCCACCGAAGACATGAAGGGCACCACGGACGGTGGTCTCGACGTGGAGGTGGAGAACGAGAACCACACCGGCATGATCGGCGTGCGCTACATGTTCGGTGCGCCGCGGCCGGCCGAGCCCGAGATGGTGCGCCCCGCGCCGCCGCCGCCGCCGCCGCCGCGGATCAGCGACACGCCGGCACCCGCGCCCGAGCCGGTGGTGCGCTCCTATCTCGTGTTCTTCGAGTTCGACAAGACGGCTCTCACCCCGGACGCCCGCCGTATCGTCGAGACGGCAGCCCGGAGCGCGGCCAGCGTCGACGTGACGCGCATCGACGTGACCGGTCATACCGACCGCGCCGGTTCGGCTGCCTACAACACCAAGCTGTCGCGCCGCCGGGCTGAGACGGTGCGCAACGAACTGATCCGCAACGGCGTGAAGGCCGACGACATCGCGATCTACGCCAAGGGTGAGAACGAGTTGCTCGTTCCCACCAGCGACGGGGTGCGCGAGGCGCAGAACCGCCGGGTCGAGATCGTCATCCAGTAGGCGCTGCGGCGCATCTGCGGCACGGAAAAGGGCCGGGAGATCTGATCTCCCGGCCCTTCTCACGTTTGCCGCACTTTTCCGACGACCCGCGCTTCCCGCGGCGAGGCTATTTTTTCGTGGATGCCATCTGCGCCGGCTCGCAACTCTCATAGCCGTGGAGCTTTGCGAAATCCTGTGTGGCGGCGAAGGTGGAAAGCTCGCGCGGCGGCAGTTGCAGCACCGCGTCGAACCGCTTCACGGCATCGCCGCAATAGTCGCCCTGGTAAGCGATCGTCCGCTGGGACGCCTCGTTTGCGAGTTCCGTCACGAAGGCGTTCAGCCGACGAGTCGAATCCTTGCCATAGATCCGCTGGAAGAACGCTTTCAGCCCCTGGCCGCCGTCGCCGATTTCCCCTTTGAAGCGGTTCACGAAGGCGTTGTATCGCGACCGTTCGTTGCAGCTGAGGGCGGCGACGACCAGGTCGGTCTGCAGCATGCGCGTCTCGAGGGCGGTGCGATCCTTCGCAGACGCGCACACCGCTGCATACGCCGGAGCGGCCCCGGTCCCCCCGAGCGCCAGGGCGAGGGCCAACGAACGCACCATGCCGAAGGACGAGTTCTTCACTTTCGCAACCCCGCGTTCCGTGAGAAAGCGCAGGCACTCTGCCACCCACGACAGGCGGCGACAAGCGCCGACGCAAGCGATTCGTGTCGCTTCGTGCACAACGTCGCGACATGTGGCATATCGAACGGATTCAGCATCGTGCAGCCAGTTCTTGATATGGTGGTTGGGCCGCGGCCGGCTCTCGCTGCTCTCGCGCCGGGCCAGCCGCGGCATGCAGATCCGTCACTATCGCTGTTGCGAAACAGCAACGGTTCGAGGCGATTCGGTTCGGTTGCAGACCCCATTCCAGTTTGCCGCGTTCTCTGCACATGCCGCGGGACTAAATTGGATGCTACACGGTCCGCGGTTAAGAATTGATAGTTTCGATGAGGGGCTGGATGGCCCCGCAACCGAAGGGGTTGAAGGCAATGAGGTTCAAGACACGCTATCTGATCGGCGCGATGGCGGTGATGCTGCCAGCCGCTGCAATGGCGCAGACGACGACGGCGCAGAACACCGGCTTCTACGTTCAGGGCGGTCTCGGTGCCGACTGGGCGATGGATGCCGACTTGAACGCGCCTCCCGGCGGAAACGAAGTCACGTTCGACAACCCCGGCTGGTTCGGCGCCCTGTCGCTCGGTTACGACTTCGGCTGGCCTCGCGTCGAACTCGAGGGCAATTTCCGCAGCAACAATCCCGACGGTGACTCCACCTGGGAGAGCGCAAACAAGCGTGCCCACCGTAACATCGACACGTACGGCCTCATGGCGAACGTGATCGTCGATCTCGACTTCGGCTTCCCGGTGGTGCCGTATGTCGGTGCCGGTGCCGGTGCCGCCTATGTCGACACCTCGTTCGGCAGCAACACCAACTTCGCCTATCAGGGCATCGCCGGCCTCGGTTATGCGATCACGCCGAACATGACTGCGTTCGTCGACTATCGCTACTTCGTCGTCGACGGCTTCAAGATGACCCAGGAGAACCCGGGTCGCGACGTTCAGATCGACGACGATCTGGAGCATCATAGCGTCCTGGCGGGTATCCGCTACACGTTCGGCGCCCCCGCCCCGGCACCGACGCGCGCTGCTGCGCCGCCGCCGCCGCCGCCGCCGCCGCCGGCCCCCGCGCCCGCGCCTGCACCGCAGCAGGTCGTCCGCTCCTACCTGGTGTTCTTCGACTTCGACCGGTCGAACCTGACCAGCGAAGCCCAGCGGATCGTCCGTACGGCCGCGCAGAACGCGCAGTCGGCTCGTGTCACCCGCCTGAACGTCACGGGTCATACCGACCGCTCCGGCTCGCCGGCCTACAACCAGCGTCTGTCGCAACGTCGCGCGCAGGCCGTTCGTGCGGAACTCATCCGCAACGGCATCAGCGAGCGTGACATCGCCGTCTTCGCCAAGGGCGAGAGCGATCCGCTCGTCCCGACGGCCGACGGTGTCCGCGAGCCGCAGAACCGCCGCGTCGAGATCGTCCTTCAGTAATCGGACGGTTCATCGAAATGAGGAAGGCCGGCGGAGTAACCCGCCGGCCTTTCTTTTTGCGCGGTCAGCGAGGACCGCCGCTCATTCGGTGAAGCTGCCGGGTCAGTCCCGTCGTCCCCAGGCGATGAAGTCCGGATTGCTGAAGCGCGGCTTCGCATAGTCCAGTTCCGCCGTATCGTCGGTGTCGGTGACCGATCCGCCGGCGGCGGTCAGGACGGCGTGTCCGGCGGCCGTATCCCATTCCGAAGAGCCGCCCCAGCGCGGATAGATGTCGGCCTCGCCCCGCGCGATGAGGCAGAACTTGATCGAACTGCCCGCCTCGATCTGGCCGGTGACCTTGTAGTGCGAGAGGAACGTCGACAGCTTCGTACCTCTGCCATAGGTGCGGCTGACGGCGACGGTGACCGCATTCGTGTCGATGCGTCGCGCGCGGATCGACCGCCGGCCTTCGCCGGCCGCCTCCATGAAGGCGCCGACGTCGATGCCGCCGCCGTACAGCTCGTCTGCCGCCGGCACGTAAACCGCCCCGAGCACCGGGCGACGGTCCTCGACGAGCGCGATGTTGACCGTGAACTCGGGGCGCTTCGCCACGAACTCCTTCGTGCCGTCGAGGGGATCGACCAGCCAGAAGCGCCCGCCGGAGACGTCGGGGATGCGGCCCGCCGCGACCTCCTCCTCGGCGACGATGGGGATGTCGGGTGTCAGCGCCGTCAGGCCGGCGAGGATGACGGCCTCGGCCTCCTCGTCGGCGACGGTGACCGGCGATGCGTCCGCCTTGCGGCGCGTCGCCAATTCCGGGTCGCGGAAGTAGGGCATGATCACCTCGCCCGCCTGTCGCGCCATGGCGCAGACCGCGTCGAGAAGCCGGGCCCGCTCGTCCGCGGTCGTGCGGATGGTCACGCCGCCTGCGCCCGACCCGCGTTCACGATCGACCAGATGCGCGCCGGCGTCGCCGGCATGTCGATGTGCGACACGCCGTAGTCCGTCAGCGCATCGACGACGGCATTGATCACCGCCGGCGGCGCGCCGATGGCACCGGCTTCGCCCGCCCCCTTCACGCCGAGCGGGTTCCGGGTGCAGGGCACCTCATTATACGAAAAGTCGATCTGCGGCAGGTTGTCGGCGCGCGGCATGCAGTAGTCCATGAAGGACCCGGTCACCATTTGGCCGTCCTCGTCGTAGATCGTCTCCTCCAGCAGGGCTTGGCCGACGCCCTGGGCGATGCCGCCATGGACCTGTCCGGCCAGCATCATCGGGTTCATGACCCGGCCGAAATCGTCGACCACGGTATAGCGGTCGATCAGGACGATGCCCGTCTCCGGGTCGATTTCGACCTCGACCAGATGGCAGCCGTTTGGATAGGTCGCCTCCGCCGGCATGAAGCGGGCGGTCTCGTCGATGCCGGGATCGATCTCGGCGATGTCGACCTTGTTCGGCATGTACGACGATTTGGCGATCTCGGTGATCTCGACCGAGCGGTCGGTGCCGGCAATGGTGAACCTGCCGTCGGCGAACTCGATGTCGGCCTCCGCCGCCTCCAGTTGCCGCGAAGCGATCTTCTTGCCGACGGCGATGACCTTCTCGGTCGCCTTCAGAACGGCCGATCCGCCGACCGGCAGGGCGCGCGACCCGCCGGTGCCGCGGCCGAAACCGTAGCGGTCGCTGTCGCCCTGGAAGACGGTGATCTGCTCCATCGGGATGCCGAGCTGGTCGGCGACGATCTGGCTGTAGGCCGTCTCGTGGCCCTGGCCGTTCGACTGGCTGCCGACATGCACGGTGACGTGGCCGCTCTCGTCGAAGGTGATGGTGGCGTTTTCGTCTGCACCGCCGCCGCAGGCCTCGATGTAGCTCGCGAGGCCGATGCCGCGCAGCTTGCCGCGCTTGGCCGAGTCCGCCTTGCGTGCTTCGAAGCCGTCCCAGTCGCCGCGGGCGAGGGCGTCCTCCATGTTCTTCAGGAAGTCGCCGCTGTCGTATTCGGAGCCGAGGCAGGTGGTGTAGGGCATCGCCTCCGGCCGGATGAAGTTCCGGCGGCGGATCTCGGCGGGCGAGAGGCCGACCTCACGCGCGGCCGCGTCGACGAGGCGCTCTACGGCATAGGCCGCTTCGGGCCGCCCGGCGCCGCGGTAGGCGTCGACGGGGACGGTGTTCGTGAAGACGCCCTTGACGTGATAGAGCACGGCCGGCGTGGTGTAGACGGCCGCGTAGAGCTTGGCGCCCGCCATCGTCGGGATGAACGGCCCGAAATTCGACAGGTAGGCGCCGAGTGCGGCGGTCGTCGAGAAGCGCATGGCGAGGAACTTGCCGGCGGCGTCCAGCGCCAGTTCCGCCGTGGTGACGTGGTCGCGGCCCTGGGTGTCGCTGGTGAAGGCCTCGGCGCGGTCGCCGGTCCACTTCACCGGGCGTCCGATCTTCTTCGCCGCCCACATGACCAGCGGCTGCTCGGGATAGAGGAAGATCTTCATGCCGAAGCCGCCGCCGACGTCGCGGGTGACGACGCGGATCCTGGCGTTTGGCACCTTAAAGATGTTGCTCGCCAGCTGGCGCTGCAGGCCGTGCACGCCCTGACTCGACGTGTAGAGCACCATCTTGTCGTCGTTGCGGTCATAGTCGCCGATCGCGTTGCGCGGCTCCATCGAGTTCACGACGATCCGGTTGTTGACCAGATCCACCTTGGTGACGTGCGCGGCGGCAGCGAAGGCGCTGTCGACGGCCGCCCGATCGCCCATCTCCCAGTCGAAGCAGAGATTGCCCTTCGCCTCGGGCCAGACCTGCGGCGCGCCGGCGGCGAGCGCCGCCGCCGTGGAGGCGACGGCGGGAAGCATCTCGTAGTCGATCTCGACCAGTTCGGACGCGTCGCGCGCCTGGTCCAGCGTCTCCGCGACGATCATCACCACCGCGTCCCCGACGTGCTTGGTCGCTCCCTTGGCCAGCAGCGGGCGCGGCGGCGCATACATGCGGCTGCCGTCGGTGCTCTTGATGGGCACCAGGCAGGGAATGCCGCCGATGCCGTCGGCCTCCAGGTCGTCGACGGTATAGACGCCGAGTACGCCCGGTGCCGCCTTCGCGGCGGACACGTCGACACTGGCGATGCGCGCATGCGCGTAGGGCGAACGCAGCATGTAGGCATAGGTCTGGCGCCCGAGCGTCATGTCGTCGGTGTAGCGCCCACGCCCCGTGACGAGCCGCACGTCCTCGACGCGACGCACCGCCTGTCCGAAACCGAACTGTCCCATGGCGACACATTCCCTAATGACCGGAGACGGCGCGCCCGAGGCGCCGACAATCTGATAGCCCGATAATAGGCGAGCCCCGGTAGCCCACCAACCCCGGCCATGCCAGTTCGGGGCCACGCGGCCATGCTCATAAGGCCGATGTCGTTGTGCTGCGGTAGCCCGTGGGGCACACTCGCGGACAATCAAACGCAGTGGACAGGTTGGGCATGTTCTACGACGATCCGAAGAAGCACGGCCTGAAGTTCAATCCGCTGAAGGCGCTGGTGGCGCCGCGGCCGATCGCCTGGGTCAGCAGCCACAGCGTCGACGGGGTGCTCAACCTCGCGCCGTACAGCTTCTTCAATGCCGTGGCCGAGTTCCCGCCGACGATCGTCTTCGCGCCGAACGGGCCGCCGCCGGCGGGTGGGGTGAAGGACACGCTGTCGAATATCGAGAAGACGAACGAGTTCGTCGTCAACCTGTGCAACTACGACCTGCGCGAGCAGATGAACCTGAGCTCGGCGCATGTCGGGCCCGAGGTGGACGAGTTCGCGCTCACCGGACTGACGCCGGTGCCCTGCGTGCACGTGAAGGTGCCGCGGGTGAAGGAAGCGCCGGTCAGCCTGGAATGCGTCTTCATGCAACGCGTCCGCCTGCCGAGCACCAGCCCGAAGGTCGAGAACAACGTCGTGTTCGGCCGTGTCGTCGGCGTTCACATCAGCGACGACATCATCGTCGACGGGCGGGTCGACATGATGAAGTACCGGCCGATCGCCCGCATGGGCTACATGGACTACACGGTCGTCGACAACGTCTTCTCGATGGACCGTCCGGACGACGACATGGACACCGTCGCGGCGCGGCATAAGGCCGTGTGACGCGCGCGGCGCCCGAAGCCGCCGGCAGTGCGGCGCGGGCAGGGGAGGAGATGCGATGAAGATCACCGACGTGGTCACGCACCAGCTGTCCGTCGACGTGGACGAACCGTTCACCTCGTCGCGCGGCTGGTACTACAAGACCAAGGGCGCCTGTCTGGTCGAGATCCGCACCGACGCCGGCATCACGGGCTGGGGCGACTGCTACGGTCCGGCCGCCGTCAACAAGACGATCGTCGACAGCCTCCTGAAGCCGTCCGTCGTCGGCCGCGACCCGTTCGACGTCGAGGTGATCTGGGAAGCGCTCTACAACAAGGTGAAGGACTATGGCCTGACCGGCATGACCATCTCCGCGATCAGCGGGGTGGACATCGCGCTCTGGGACATCATCGGCAAGGACTGCGGCAAGCCGGTGCACAAGCTGCTGGGCGGCTGCTTCCGGGACACGGTGCAGGCCTATGCGACGGGCCTCTATTTCCGCGACTTCGACAGGATCGTCGAGGAGGCGGTGGAGGAGGCGCAGGGCTACGTCGCCGACGGCTTCGGCGCGATCAAGATGAAGATCGGCCTGGGCGATCCGCGCGGCGACATCGCGCGCGTCGCCGCGGTGCGCGAGGCGATCGGCGACGACGTGCTGCTGATGGTCGACGCCAACCACTGCTTCACCGTCCCGCAGGCGATCAATATCGGACGCGAGTTGGAGAAGCTGGGCGTCCACTGGTTCGAGGAGCCGATCTCGCCGGAGGACATCGACGGCTATGTCGAGGTCTCCCGCGCACTCGACATGGCGGTTGCGGGCGGCGAAAACGAGTTCACCCGCTACAGCTTCCGCCATCTGATCGAGCGGCGGGCGATGGACGTGATCCAGCCGGACGTCTGTGCCGCGGGCGGCCTGACCGAATGCAAGAAGATCGCGGCGATGGCGCAGGCGCACTGGGTCGAACTGGTGCCGCACGCTTGGGGAACCGCCGTCGGCATGGCCGCCACGCTGCATTTCCTGGCGTCGCTGCCCGACTGCCCGCCCTGCCTGAAGCCGATCCCGCCGCTCCTCGAATACGAGCAGACGTTCAACCCCTTCCGCGATGCCCTCGCGGGTGCGCCGCTGGCCCATGATCGTGGTGTCGTCAAGATCCCGACCGGGCCGGGCCTCGGCATCGAGATCGACCGGAGCGTGATCGATCGCTACAGGGTCGCGTGAAGGCGCGCCGCATCTGGTAGGTTCAAGGAACCGTCACACAAAAACTGGTGCCAATCCCCGCATGCTGCGCTAGGCTTTCCTCGGGAGCTTATGGGGGACTGGGCAGCGGTGGCATCCGCATCATCCTTCCGAGATCAGACGGGTCGGGGCCAGGCAGGCCCCGGTTCTGCCGATGAGGCAACGGGACTGTCCGCAGCGCGGGCAGCCGGGGCCGGCTCCGACGACGGCGGCGTCTTCCCAGCGGAAGGCGCCGTTTTTTTGTCCGTTCCTTCCTCAGCGACAGAGGTCCCGATGGCAAAGCGTTCCAGCCGTGCCGGCGCAGCCGTGCGTCTCGACGACCACCGCAACCAGCTGACCCCGATCGAGGGGGGCCTCTGGAACCCGATCGACGCCCAGCGTGACCAGAGCTTCGTGCGCCATGTCCGGCCGCAGAGCATCGGCCAGAAACGCCTGATGGAGGCGATGGCGCGCAGCCATCTGACGCTGGCGCTCGGACCGGCGGGAACCGGCAAGACCTACCTCGCGGTCGCCGCCGCGGTCGAAGCGTTCGAGGCGGGCGAGGTTGCGCGCATCGTCCTGTCGCGCCCGGCGGTGGAGGCGGGCGAGAGTCTCGGCTATCTGCCGGGCACGATGGAGGAGAAGCTGCATCCCTATCTGCGGCCGCTCTACGACGCGCTGGGCGACAGGCTGGGCGGCAAGCGCCTCAAGACCCTCATGGCAGACGGGTCGATCGAGATCGCGCCGATCGCCTATATGCGCGGCCGGACGCTCAACAACTGCTTCATCGTGATCGACGAGGCGCAGAACTGCACCTACGGCCAGATCAAGATGCTGCTGACCCGACTGGGCTGGCACTCGACCATGGTGATCACGGGGGACCCGGACCAGTCCGACCTGCTGCCGGAACTGTCCGGCCTCGGCGAGATCGCGGGCCGGCTGGAGGCGATGCCCGGCATCGACGTCGTCCGCCTGGCGAAGCAGGACGTGGTCCGGCACCCGCTGGTGGCGGAGATGCTCGAAGTCCTCTGAGGCGGGGGCGCCGCCGCCGCGGCCGCCTTCGTCAGGCGGCCAGCAGCGGCGGCAGCGCGCGTGCCACCACGTAGACGCCCACGATGATCACGACGCCGGCGAAGATGAAGCCGAGGGTGCGCTTCTGCCGGGCGAGGCGGCGGCCGAGCGTCGTTCCGGCGAGACCGCCCAGGATGCCGCCCGACACGAACAGAGCCGCGACCCGCCAGTCGATCAGCCCGGAGACTGCGTAGCTCGACGCTGTGGTCGCACCGAAGCCGGTGACGCTGACCAGGGACGAGCCGATCGCGTAGCCGATGGGCATGCCCGTCGACAGCATCAGGCCCGGCACGATCAGGAACCCGCCGCCGATCCCGAAGAAGCCGGACAGGCTGCCGACGCCGAAGCCGCCGGCGGTGAGGCGCGGCAGGAGCCTGCGCGCATTCTCGCGGCAGAGCGTCACGGCCGGATCGCCGTCACCCGCTCCGCGCCGCAGCATCATGATGCCGACGACGAGCATCAGGACACCGAACAGGACCAGCAGCTTCTGTCCGTCGATCATCTTGGCGATCATGGAGCCGCCGACGGCACCGAGCGCCCCGGCGACGGTGAAGACCAGGGCGCAGCGCCACTTCACGTTCCCGGCGCGTGCGTGCATCAGCAGGTTGGCGAGGGCGCTGACCGCGACGGCGATGGCGCTCGTCCCGATCGCGACGTGGGCGGACTTGATCCCCACGACATAGACGAGCAGCGGCACCGCGAGGATCGACCCGCCGCCGCCGACCAGGCCGAGTACGAGGCCGACGAGCGACCCGGACGCCCCGGTCAGGGCGTCCACAGCAAGATGGTCCATGAAGTCTCACGCAGCCGCGGAGCGGTTCCAGGGGGCGAGCATCAGGAGGCGTGCCATGCCGCACCACCCCGTGACCCCCGCAAAGATCAGGCCAGCCCCGACGAATCCGGACAGGAGGTGGAAAAGGGGATCCACGGCGAAGCCGAGAATGGCTCCCGTCAGCGCGAGCGATCCGGCCGCGATCTGCACCTGCCGCATCAGTTCGAGCGGCCGGCGCGTGTCGACCTCAATGGGGAGGCCGGCGCGCTTCCAGGCCTCGAGGCCACCCTCGAGGAGATAGGCCTCGCCACCCGCCGCCGCCGCCAGGCGACCGGCACTGGCGGCGGTGCGCGCTCCGGAGCGGCAGAGGAAGACGAGCGGCGCGCCGGACGGCAGCGCCTGAGAGTCGATCCGCGATAGCGGTGCGAGGTGCGAGCCCGGAATGTGCTCGCGTGCATGTTCGTCGGGCTCGCGAACGTCGATCAACAAGGCGCCCTTCTGCATCAGGGCGTTCGCCTGGGCGGGTGTCACCGGCTGCATGGCTTCGATACTTCCGTTTCGGATGCGGGACGGGAGGAGGGGGTGCAGTAGAGGCGATAGAGTTCCGCCATGAGGTCGGCGATGCGCGGGTCGCCGATGCGATACCAGAGGGTCTGCGATTCGCGCCGGAAAGCGACCACGTCCTCCTGGCGCATGCGGGCGAGATGCTGGGAGAGGGCGGACTGGCTGAGCCCGATCGCCTCCGTCAACGCACCGACCGTCGACTCGCCCACCTCGGCCAGATGGCAGAGGATGGCCAAGCGGTGCGGGTTGGCCAGCGCCTTCAGGACGCCCGCCACCTGCGACGCTTTGGCAGCGAATTCGGCCGGCGAGAGATCGTGTGCGATCTTGCGCATCACCTTCCTATAAATTAGATTTCACTAAATTAGGTTCGCCTAATGTAATCGTCAAGCTTCGAGCACAGGAGACGATCGATGTCGGTTCAGTCCGGTCCCGCGTCCCGTCCAGAGATCCGCGCCTTCTTCGACGAGCCCACCAACACGGTGAGCTATCTCGTCGCCGACCCCGAAACGCGGGAGGCGGCGGTCATCGATCCGGTGCTCGACTACGATCACAAGGCGGGCGAGGTCGACACACGGTCGGTGGAGGCCATTCTTCGCGCGGCGGCCGCGGAGGGATGGCGGATCGTCTGGGCGCTGGAGACCCATGCGCATGCCGACCATCTCTCCGGCGCCCCCTACATCAAGGGCAGGACGGGCGCGCGTGTCGGCATCGGCGCGCATATCCGCGACGTGCAGCGGATCTTCAGGCCGATCTTCAACATGCCGGAAGGGGAGGCCGAGGCCAGCGACTTCGATGCCCTGTTCGACGACTGTCAGCGGTTCCACATCGGTGCGCTCGAGGTCGAGGTGCTGCACACGCCCGGGCATACGCCGGCCGACATCAGCTACAGGATCGGCGATGCCGTCTTCGTCGGCGATACGCTCTTCATGCCCGACTACGGGACAGCGCGCGCCGACTTTCCCGGCGGCGATGCGCACCAGCTCTTCCGTTCGATCCGGCGCCTGCTGAGCCTGCCGCCCGAGACGCGGCTGTTCATGTGCCACGACTACAAGGCGCCGGGCCGCGACGCCTATGCCTGGGAGACGACAGTGGCGGCACAGCGCGCCGGCAACGTGCATGTCCGCGACGGCGTGGACGAGGACGCGTTCGTCGCCATGCGGACCAAGCGCGACGCGACGCTTTCGGCTCCGACGCTGCTGCTGCCCTCGATCCAGGTGAACATCCGCGCCGGTCATTTCCCGAAGGCGGAAGCGAACGGCGTCCACTATCTGAAGATCCCGGTCCGTGCAAAGGCCGGCGCGGAGGCAGCGCTCGCCTGAGGCGGAAGCCGGGTTGCGCGGGAAGTCGGCAGCCGGCGAAGATGTCCGCCCTGCCTCTTCCCGACCGAGCCCATGGACAGCGGATACGACACGGCCCGCCGCATCGCGCCCGAGACGATCTCGGCCGCCGAGGCGCGGCGGGTCGCCCTGGCGGCACAGGGCTTCGCCGACCGGCGGCCCCCCGCGCCGTCGGCGCGGCACATCCGGCGTGTGTTCGATCGGGTCGGCCTGATCCAGATCGATTCGGTCAACGTGCTGGTGCGGTCGCACTACCTGCCGGGCTTCTCGCGACTCGGCGCCTACGATCCGGCGCTGCTGGACGGTGCCGCATATGGGCGGCGGCGGCAGCTGTTCGAGTATTGGGGGCACGAGGCGTCGCTGATTCCGCTCGACCTGCAGCCGTCGCTGCGCTGGCGGATGGAGCGGGCGGTGCGCGGCGAGGGCATCTATGGCGGGCTGGCGCGGTTCGGGCGGGAGCGGGCCGACTTCATCGAGACGGTCTACGAGGAGTTCGTCCAGCGCGGGCCCATGGGGGCGGGCGAGATCACCGAGGGCGGCAAGGGCGAGGGCGGCTGGTGGGGCTGGAGCGAGGGCAAGCGCGCGGCGGAGTTTCTGTTCTGGGCCGGCCGGATCACGACGGCGACGCGCCGCGGCTTCGAACGCGTCTACGACCTGACCGAGCGGGTGCTGCCGGCCGAGATCGTCGATCGCCCGACACCGCCGGTCGACGAGGCGCAGCGCAGCCTGCTGAAGGTCGCCGCCGCGGCGCTGGGCGTCGCGACCGAGCGCGACCTGCGCGACTATTTCCGCCTCGACGTGGCGGAGACGAAGCTGCGGCTGGCCGAGCTGGAAGAGGCCGGCGAACTGATCCCCGTGACCGTGAAGGGCTGGGAGCGGCCGGCGTGGATGGCGCCCGACGCGCGGGTGCCGCGGCGGATACGCGCGCAGGCCCTGCTGTCGCCGTTCGATTCGCTGGTCTGGGAGCGTGACCGGGCCGAGCGGCTCTTCGGCTTCCGCTATCGGCTGGAGATCTACACGCCGGCCGAGAAGCGGGTGCACGGCTACTACGTGCTGCCATTCCTGCTCGGCGACGGGCTCGTGGCCCGGGTCGACCTCAAGGCGGATAGGGCAGCGGGGCTGCTGCGTGTCATGGGCGCGCACCCGGAGGCGAAGGCGGATCAGGGCGCGGTCGCGGAGGCCCTCGCAGAAGAACTGCGGTCGATGGCCGTCTGGCTGGGATTGCGGGATGTGGCGGTGCAGGAGCGCGGCGCCCTCAGCACGCGCCTCGCCGCGCTGTTCTGATCAGCCGTATCGGTGGAGCGCCGCGCCGTTCGCCTTGAGCCAGCGGCGGGCGGGGGCGTGATCCGGCATCAATTCGGCCACCAGCCGCCAGAAGCGGGGGCCGTGATTGAGTTCGCGCAGATGCGCCACCTCGTGCACGACGACATAGTCGAGCACATGCTCCGGTGCGAGGACGAGGCGCCAGCTGTAGGAGAGGGCGCCGGTTGAAGAGCAACTGCCCCAGCGGCTGCGCGTGTCGCGAACCGTAACCTTGGCGACGGTGCTGCCGATGCGGGCGGCGGCGGCCTCGCTGCGCGGCACCAGCATGCGACGCGCCTCGGCCCGCAGCCAAGTCGTCACTTGCCGTTCGAGCAGATGCACTGGCCCGCCGACACGGATCTCGCCGTCGGCGACCGCAAGGAGACTGCGGCCGGCCGGGAGATGGCGCAGGGTATGCGGGGTGCCGCGGACGGGTATGACGGCGCCGTCGGCGAAAGAGACGCGGTCGGGCACGCGCGCGACGCGACTGAGGATCCAGCCGGCGCGGCTCTCGGCGAAGCGCAGCCCCTCGGCGCGCATGCGCCGCGATGGCAGAACCAGGATTACCCCGCCGCGGACGGGATCGACG
Organism: Constrictibacter sp. MBR-5; assembly: GCF_040549485.1. Classification (NCBI taxonomy): domain Bacteria; kingdom Pseudomonadati; phylum Pseudomonadota; class Alphaproteobacteria; order Rhodospirillales; family Allostellaceae; genus Constrictibacter; species Constrictibacter sp. MBR-5. The sequence goes on along the minus strand of NZ_JBEPTK010000004.1, from coordinate 197,207 downwards.
CGCAGGCTGAGGCGGCGGGCGCGGGCGCTGATTTGGACAGCGATCTCGACCGAACGCCCGCCGCCTGCGTCGATACGGACGAGATCCGGCTCAGAGCTTCCAGTCAACGATCCAGTCCTGGAGTTCGTCGCCCGCTTCGTCCTCGGAGATGGTGCGTTGGCGAATGGAAATGCCCGCTTCGTGCACTGTCTCTGCGCTGCCGGAAACGAGCGGATGCCACCAGGCCAGCGCCTTGCCCTCGGACAGCAGGCGATATGCGCAGGTCGAAGGCAGCCAGGAGAGATTGTCGACCATCGCCGCGGTGAGCTGGATGCAGTCGGGGACGTGGCGCTTGCGGTCGGCATAGTCCGAGCAGCGGCAGGTGTCGCGGTCGAGCAGCTTGCACGAGACGCTGGTCGGGAAGACCTCGCCGGTGTCCTCGTACTCGACCTTCAGCAGACAGCACTTGCCGCAGCCGTCGCAGAGCGATTCCCACTCCGCCGCCGTCATCTCCGCCAGGGACTTGTGCCGCCAGAACGGCTCGTCGATGTCGGCGGTCGCCTTCCGGCGCTTACTGATGCTCATCCCCGCGCAGCCGCAGTGCCCAGAAGATGCCGATGGCGGCACCCTTCACGTAGGGCAGCATAGCGAGCGACAGGATCGCGGTCACCGTCGGCCAGAGCGTCATCTGCATCCACAGCGGCGGCGACGACGCCTTCTCGAGCATCAGCGCGAGCGGCACGACGATGTGGCCGACGATGAAGATCGTGAGATAGGGCGGCAGGTCGTCCGCCCGGATGCTGCCGAGCGCCTCGCCGCAGACCTCGCAGTCCTTGGGCTTCAGATAGCCGCGCATGCTGTGGCCCTCGCCGCATGCGGGGCAGCGGCGCCTTAGGCCGCGCATGATGGCGGGCCACAAGGCGCGGGGCGCGGAGGCGCCGGTAACCGGGGCAGCGGCTCGGACGATATGGGGCACGGACGGCGCTCCTCGGAGGACCTGGGCGACTTCTGTATCTAGCAATGGGGGCGGCGGGCTCACCTGTCCAGGGGAGCGCGACCGCGCGCCGCGGCAACCAACCCGTCGCGGCGCAGGTAGGGGCGCTTGTGCCGCACCCGCCAGGAGGCGAGCGTCCATGGCCCGCCCGTCGCGACACCGGCGTCCTTCGGCACGAACACCGCGGCACTGACAATGCCGCCGTCGGCACCGCGGACGGTCAGACGACGCTCGCGGTAGGACGGCCCCTCGTATTGCCGCAGCAAGCGCGCGCCCTCGAGATTCACCCCAGCGAACACCATGCCGTCCACGGTGGAACCTCGGGCGGGCCGGATGACCGGATAGCAGTCGCCGCGAACGAAGACGCGGCGCCAGCCGTCCAGCGCGGCCGGCATGCCAGCCTCTGTTGCGGTACCGAGCACGGCGCGGCGGACGTCCGGGTCGAGCAGGGTCCCGTAGAAGAAGAACCGCAACGATGACCGGGTCAGAAGGCCGGTACCGCCACACCCGTCGCCGCGAGTTCGTTCGCCAGGGCCGTCTTCAGGCGTGCCAAGCCCGCTTCGTCCTTCGCCTCGCAGCGGGCGACCAGGACGGCCTGGGTGTTGGAAGCGCGCAGGAGCCACCATCCGTCGGCCGTCTTCACCCGCACGCCGTCGATCCCGTCGACATCCGCCCCCTCGGCCGCCAGATGATCGCGCACCTCGGCGACGACGGCGAACTTGCGGGCTTCCGGGCAGGGGAAGCGCAGTTCCGGCGTGTTGACGAGGGCGGGCAAGCTGTCGCGGAAGTCGGCGAAGCTGCTGTCCGTGGAGGCCAGGATGGAAAGGGTCCGGACGGCAACGTAGAGCGCGTCATCGAAACCGTACCAGCGGTCGGCGAAGAAGATGTGTCCGCTCATCTCGCCGGCGAGCGGCGACTTCGTCTCGGCCATCTTGCTTTTGATCAGGGAGTGGCCGGTCTTGTACATCAGCGGCTTGCCACCGGCGTCGGCGATCGCGTCGAACAGGATCTGGCTGGCCTTCACGTCGGAGATGATCGTCGCGCCGGGATGGTCCTTCAGCACGGAGCGCGCCAGAAGGATCAGCAGCTGATCGGCCCAGACGATACGGCCCTGGCCGTCGACGACGCCGATCCGGTCCGCGTCGCCGTCGAAGGCGATGCCGATGTCGCAGCCGTTCTTCGTGACCGCCTCCTGGATCTGCTCCAGGTTCTCGGCGACGGTCGGATCCGGGTGGTGCGCCGGGAAGGTGCCGTCGATCGTCTCGTTCAGCAGGATGTGCTCGCCGGGGAGGCGCGCCACCATCGCCTGCAGAACCTCGCCGGCGGAGCCGTTGCCGTTGTCCCACGCGACCTTGAGCGGCTTCTTGCCGGCATAGGCCTCGATCAGCTTGTCGAGATAGGGGTCGACGACGGCGACGCTCTCCTCGCCGCCCTTGCCGTCGACAAAGTCGCCTTCGGCGGCGATGCGGCCAATCTCCTGGATCTGCTCGCCGTAGAACGGCTTCTTGCCGAGCATCATCTTGAAGCCGTTCTGGTCGGGCGGATTGTGCGAGCCGGTGATCATGATTCCGGCGTCTGCACCCAGGTGCCAGACGGCGAAGTACAGCATCGGCGTCGGTCCCCGGCCGATCCGGAGCACTTCGCAACCGCTCTTCACCAAGCCGTCGACCAGCGCCAGCTCCAGTTCGGGGGAAGAGACGCGGCCGTCATAGCCGACGGCGACGCGCCTGCCCCCGGTGCGCGACAGCACCTTTGCGAAGGCCCGGCCGATGGCGCGCGCGTCGACCGCGCTCAATGTCTCGCCGATCGTGCCGCGAATGTCGTACTCGCGCAGGACGGTCGGGTCGAAGCGGTGGGCGTCGAGCTTGCTCATCTTATCCTCGTGATGGTCGGCCGCGGCAGGGTCGAGACGGTCAGCGCGCGTAGCGGGGCAGGAACGAGCGCACGGAATCGCCCAGGTCGGGCCGCTCCAGTGCCAGTGCGAGGTTGGCCTCGAGCCATCCGGCCTTGTCGCCGCAGTCGAAGCGGCGGCCCTCGAAGCGCAGGCCGTGGAAGGGCTTCTGTCCGATCATCCGCGCCATGCCGTCGGTCAGCTGGATCTCGCCGCCGGCGCCGCGCTCCTTGCGTGCCAGATGCTCGAACACCTCGGGCAGCAGGACATAGCGTCCGATGATGGCGAGGGTGGACGGCGCCTTGTCGGGCGACGGTTTCTCCACCATGCCTTTCGCCTCGAACAACGGGCCCTCGCCGTCGCCGGTGTCGAGGATGCCGTAGCGCGACGTGTGCTCGCGCGGGACGTCCATCACCGAGATGACGTTGCCGCCGGTCTGCTCGTGGGCGCCGATCAGCCCGGCCATGCAGGACGGCTCCGACAGGGTCAGTTCGTCCGGCAACATGACCGCGAAGGGCTCGTCGCCGACCAGATCGCGGGCGCACCAGACCGCATGGCCGAGACCCAGCGGCTCCTGCTGGCGCACCGAGGAAATGGCACCGGGCGGCAGGGTCGCCGCGTCCGCGACCTTGAGTAGGTCCATCTTGTCGCGCGCCCTCAGCGCCGCGTTAAGCTCGTAGGCCATGTCGAAATGGTCTTCGAGCATGCTCTTGCCTCGCCCGTTGACGAAGACGAAGCGTTCGATGCCCGCGGACCGGGCCTCCTCGATGGCATACTGGATGATCGGCTTGTCGACGACCGGCAGCATCTCCTTCGGCATGACCTTCGTCGCCGGCAGGAAACGGGTGCCGAGGCCGGCGACGGGGAGAACCGCTGTGCGGACACGACGTCTCATTGGCCAGACCTTCGCGGTGGACGGTTTCGTTGTGCCATGCCCCCGTAGGGTCGACAAGACACGGCGTTACCGCATGAACGCTGCAGTACGATGAACGGTTTCTCAGCCGCCGAGAAGTAGTGCTTTCGCTTCGTTCACGCGCGCCGCCAGCCATGTGGAGCCGCCGCGATCGGGGTGGAGCCTCTGCATCAGCGCGCGGTGGGCAGCCTTGATCTGTTCCGGTGAAGCCCCCGGCTCCAGCCCGAGGATGCGGAAGGCTTCCTCGCGCGTCATGGTGCCGTCCGAGGCAGGCCGTTCCCGGGATTCACCGCCCGTTCCGCCGGCTGCCTGCCGCCATTCGGGCCTGATGCGGTCCAGGTAGGCCTCGAGCAGCGCGGCCGACTCGGCATCTTCCACCCGCAGGGCGTGCAGCAGATCGATCTGCTCGGCCTCGGTGAGCTCCTCCAGGCTGCGGCCCCGGTACTCGCCTTCCAGCACGGTGCCGGACATGGCCCCGGTGTCGTGGTCCAGCGTCATGCGCAGGCAGCGCGTGCTGACTTCGGAGCGCTGCCCGGAGGACGGGCCTGTGGCATTGCGCCACATCTGCCGCAGGTTCCGCAGCCGCAGGAAAAGCGGGAGCAGCGCGCCGACGAGCATGGTGGCATAGGCCAGGCGCCCGGTGACCGCCAGCACCAGCACGACGCTGCCGCCGACGATCAGCGCGAGCACCCGGAGCACCGTCGCCGCCTGCGCCGGCGTCGCCTGGACGAACCAACGCGTGAGCAGCAGGCCGCCGAACAGGAGCAGAATGCCGAGCAGGAACCAGGGCATCAGCTGGGCTCTGTGTCGTACAGGTCGACCGGGCCAGCTGTCACCGGCGACCCGGCAGGGCGCGCAGCTGCCCGGAGAGCCGCGCGGCCTCTCCGCCCGCGCGGTGGCCATAGTCTTCGAGCGCCTTCATGCCGCCGGCCGCGAAGACCGCGACCGCGGCGAGCAGCGCCTTGAGCTGCTCGGCGCTCGACCCATCGAAGCTGCAGCAGGCGCCGCCGGACAGCCGTGCCACCTGCTCGAAGGCGTTGCGCGCGACCGGATCCGGTCCCTCGTGGAACATGAAGGCCGGCATGCCGAGGAGGCCGAGTTCGCCGGCCTGGGCGCAGACGGCATCGATGTCCTCTTCGAACGCATCGCCCACGAACACCAGGGCGTTCACGCGCTTCGCCCGGCACTCCTTCGCCGCGTGAGCGAGAACGCGGCCGATCTGCGTCCTGCCGCCGAGACAGGAGACGCCGGTCATCTTGCGCGCGAGCGTGGCGGCGTCGGAAACCCAGGGGCTGGCCTTGCACTCGCCATAGCCCCGGTAGAAGACCAGTTGCACGTCGAGGCCGCCGATCGTGCTCGTCGCGTGAAACATTTCCGACTGAATGTGACAGGCGCGGTCCCAGGCGGGCTGGCGGCTGGCGGTCGCATCCATGGCGAACATCAGCCTCCCGCGCGAGCCGCCGGCCGCCGGGGCCGGCGCCGCTGCCACCTTCCGGAGGAAGGCCTGAACATCGCCCGAGGTCTTCGCCGTCTCTACCGGACGAACCGGTCTGTCGTTCCGCGTTGCGGCCATCTCGCCCTCCAGATCATCAGATAGGCTGAAGGTGGCTGGCTGACAAACCCCAGGTACCGCGTCGCCGCCCGCCCGCTCCGGCGGGCGGCTCACGCAGGTCAGGCAGGCGGCTATTGGCCGGCGACCGCCGGCTGCGGCTCGGGCGCGCGCAGGTACTTCTGCGAGACGATGACGAAGACGAGTAGGGCGAGCCCGATGCCGTCGGTGAGCAGGCCCGGCTTGATCAGCACGAACGCCGCGGCGACCATCAGCAGCCGCTCCCACCAGGTCGACGTCCGGATGAAATAGCCGTGCAGCCCGGCTGCAAGCAGGATCACACCGAGCAGGGCCGTCAGGCTCGTCGTGACGATCGCGTCCCACTCGCCGATGAGCAGGAGCGAGGGGCCGTAGACGAACATGAAGGGGATGATGTAGCCGGTCGCGCCCAGCTTGATCGCCGCGATGCCGCCGTTCCAGAGGCCGGCCCCCGACAGGCTGTTTGCCGCGTAGAGGGTGATCGCGACGGGCGGCGTGATGGCCGACAGGCAGGCGAAGTAGAGCACGAACATGTGCGCCGCCTCGACCGTCACGCCCAGCTTCACCAGGGCCGGGACGAGGAGCGCGACCTGAACGATATATGCCGGCGTCGTCGGCAGGCCCATGCCGAGGACGATACCGGCGAGGGCCGTCAGGATGAGCGCCAGGATCAGGCTGCTCTGCGAGAGGCCGATCACGAAGGCCGAGAAGACGACGCCGACGCCCGTCAGCGAGATGACGCCGATCACGATGCCGGCGCACGCCGTGGCGGCGACGACCTGGAGAGAATTCTGGATGCCGGAGATGAGGCCGTCCAGCACGGCGGCCGGGGTCACTTCCTCCCGGGTGGACTTCCGCAGCATCGCGATCGGCACCACCGAGAGCAACCCGATCGTCGCCGCATAGGCGGCGCTGAAACCCGCGACGAGGACGCCGACGATGATGAACAGCGGCAGGAACAGGTGTCCGCGCTGGAGCAGCACCTCCTTCATCCGCGGGAGGTCCGCTTTCGGCAGGCCCTTCAGGCCGAGCCGCTTCGCCTCGAAATGCACGGCGACGAAGACCGCGATGAAGTAGAGCAGCGCGGGCAGAAGCGCGATGAGGATGACGGTGAGGTAGCTGACCGCCAGGAATTCGGCCATGACGAAGGCGGCCGCGCCCATGATCGGCGGCAGGATCTGGCCGCCCGTCGAGGCGACGGCCTCGACGGCACCGGCGAAGGGCGGCTTGTAACCGAGCCGCTTCATCAGCGGGATCGTGAAGGCCCCCGTGGTCATCACGTTCGCGGTCGAACTGCCGGAGACCGTGCCGAACAGGGCGCTGGTCATCACGGCGACCTTGGCCGGACCGCCGGCGGCGGATCCGGTGAGCGCCAGGGCGAAATCCATGAAGAGGCGCCCGGTGCCGGTGCGTTCGACCAGCGATCCGAACAGGATGAACAGCACGACGTAGGTCGCGGACACCGCGATCGGGATGCCGAACAGGCCCTCGGTCGTCAGGTACATCTGGTCGAGGAGTTCGCCCGGCCGCACGCCGGCCCCGAACCATGCATAGAGCAGGAACAGCAGGGCGGTGATCGGCAGGGCCGTCCCGACGATGCGGCGCGTTCCCTCGAGCACCGCGATGATGAGGCCGATGCCGAGCACGTAGTCGATCACCCGCGGCTCGTCGATGTAGGCGAACCGGTCGAGGATGTAGTCGTGCTCGACGAACAGGTAGCCGATGGCGCAGAGGGAGACGACGAGAAGGGTGGCGTCGACGATGCCGCCGATCAGCCGCTTGCTTCCCTGCGCGTCGGTGAACGTCCGGTACCAAAGGAAGGTCAGGACGAGGCCGAAGCCGAGATGCGTGCCGCGGAAGTGGAACACTTCCGGCGCGCCGGTGAAAACGACCCATAAATGAAATGCGACCATCGCGAGTGCGATGACCGTCGGTACGAACACGGCTGGACGCTGCCAATCCGCAATCATCTGACGCCGGCTCCCATCCCTGACCTGTACCGGCCCTGCTTCCGGTACAGCGTTGACCCCGCTCTACGCCGCCACTGCGGCCGCGCCGGCCCTATACGGCCGGCGCGGCCCGCTGCGGTTGGTTCAGAGCGCTCCGGCTTCCTTGAAATACTTGGCCGAGCCGGGATGGTGCGGCACGCCCACGTCGATGGCCATTTCCTTGGTGGTGAAGTTGGCCAGGCTCTTGTTGACGGAGCCCAGTTCCTGGACACGCTTCGCCAGGGCCTTCGTGATGTTGTAGGCGGTCTCTTCGGACATCGTCTTGCAGTTGACGATGATGTGCATCGGGAACCCGGCGATCGGCACGGGCTCGGACTGGTCGGGGTAGGCGTTCGCGCGGATGTTCACGCGGCCCCAGCCGGCATTCGCCTCCTTGATCTTGGCGAACTGCTCGTCGGTGATGCGCACATGATGCGTGGTGCGCGAGTTCGACAGGTCGAGATAGCCGCCGGCGGGGACGGCGGTGATGTTGAAGATCGCGTCGACCTGGCCGTCCTTCGCCATGTTCACCTGGTCGGTGATCGACGCGAAGTTGACGAGGGCGAGATCGTCGTAGGTCAAGCCGGCAGCCTTGAGAAGCTGCTGGGCCGCGACTTCCGTCGTATTGCCGCGCGGCAAGGTGGCGAACTTCTTGCCCTTCAGGTCGGCCCAGGTCTTGATCGACGGGTCGACCGCCGCGAGCTGCGCGTACTGCTGGTACATCGCGGCGAGATTGCAGAGCCCCTCGACCTTCTTCTCGAACGGCGGGTTGCCGTTGATCGCGTCGACGGTGGAGATGACGTTGCCCATCCCGAGGTCGGCCTTGCCTTCCGACACGCCGCGGATGTTGATCAGGCCGGCACCGGGCCGGATGTCGACGGTGGTGCCCGGAACCTCCTGCTCGACGATGTTCTTGATCGCGGCACCCAGCGGGTACCACGACCCTCCGGCCGGGCCGGTCATGAACACTAGGCGTTCCGCTGCGGCGGAGCCGGCGATGCCGATCGTCAGGGCGCAGGCGACGCCTGCCGCGGCCGCGATTCTGCTGACTGTATTGCGCATGTCGTTCCCTCTCCCGAGCATGAAGCGTTCTTTTTGCCGGCCACCGGCGCGTCGCGCCCGACCGGCCATTGTCCCGGATTTGCTCCGTGGATCTGCTCCGACGCTAGCGGAACTGCCGCTCCGACGGAACCCTCTATCTGGCCATGTCCGACTGCGGCGCGCCTTGACCGGCCTTCCCCCTGGCGCAAGAGTGGCCGCCGTCGCGGAGGAGGCGGAGAGGGATGGCCGAGAGGGTCGACTGTGTGGTGATCGGCGCCGGCGTCGTCGGACTGGCGGTGGCGCGGCGCCTGGCGATGGCCGGGCGCGAGGTGATCCTGCTGGAAAGCGCCGACATGATCGGCACCGGCACGAGCTCGCGGAACAGCGAGGTCATCCATGCCGGCATCTACTATCCGACCGGCAGCTTCAAGGCGCGCGCCTGCGTGGCGGGCAAGCACGCGCTCTACGACTATTGCGCAGCGCATGGCGTGCCGCACAAGCGTATCGGCAAGATCGTGGTGGCCAGCGCCGAGAGCGAGATCCCGAAGCTGAAGGCGCTGCAGCAGATCGCGGCCGCCAATGGCGTGCCCGACCTGGAATGGCTCGACAAGGCGGCGGTCGAACGCATGGAACCGGCCGTGCGGGCCGTGGCGGGGCTGCTCTCGCCGTCGACGGGCATCGTCGACAGCCACGGGCTGATGCTGGCCTATCAGGGCGACGCCGAGGAACACGGCGCGATGATCGCCTACAACAGTCCGGTGATCGGCGGAAAGGTGACGGGGGAGGGCGTCCTGCTGCATGTCGGCGGCGACGATCCGATGGATCTGCTCTGCCGCACCGTCGTGAACAGCGCCAGCCTCCATGCGCCCGACCTGTCGCGGTCGATCGAAGGCATTCCGCCGGAGACGATCCCGAAAGCCTATTATGCCAAGGGCAACTACTTCTCTGTCCTGGGCAAACAGCCTTTTACCCACCTCGTCTATCCCATGCCGGAGGCGTCCGTCCTCGGCGTGCACGTGACGCTCGACCTCGGGGGCCAGTGCAAGTTCGGCCCGGACCTCGAGTGGGTCGACGAACTGAACTACGACGTCGATCCCAGCCGGGCCGAGAAGTTCTACGCGGCGATCCGCGCCTACTACCCCGATCTGAAGGACGGATCGCTGCAGCCGGCCTATGCCGGCATCCGGCCGAAGATCCATGGGCCGGGCGAGCCGCAGCCTGACTTCCTGGTGCAGGGCCGGGACGCGCACGGCGTGCCGGGGCTGATCAATCTCTACGGCATCGAATCGCCAGGGCTCACCGCCTCGCTCGCGGTCGCCGACGAGGTGCTGCGGCGTACGCAGGCGGGCAACGGCTGACGCGACATGGCCATTGGGTGACGCGGCCGCCGCATCGGCCATCGCGGCGTGCCGTGGGCCGGGGCGTGCGGTCTGCCGCCATGCACCGCTATCGGCGTCCGCCGTCTCGCTCTATCCTCCCGGCGGGAGGAATTCGATGCTGCCCCGCGCGAACAGCTACGATGAGCTGCGCCGGGCGTTCCGATGGGACGTGCCGGCGCGCTGCAACATCGCCGTGGACTGCTGCGACCGTCACGCGGAGGGCGGTGCGGCCGACCGCGTCGCGCTGATCGAGCCGGAAGCGGGTGGCGGCGCGCGGCGCTGGACCTTCGGCATGCTGAGGCGGCAGTCGAACAGGCTGGCCAACGTGCTGCAGGCGCACGGTGTCGCGCGCGGCGACCGGATCGGCATCCTCCTGGGCCAGCAGGTCGAAACGGCGCTGAGCCATTTGGCCGCCTACAAGCTGGGTGCGGTCGCGCTGCCGCTGTTCGGGCTGTTCGGCGAGGATGCGCTGGAGTACCGACTGCGCGACAGCGGCGCGCGGGCGGCCGTCACCAACGCGGCCAACCTGCCCAAGCTGCTCGCCATCCGCGACCGCCTGCCGGACCTTCGGGCGCTGATCGTTACCGACGGGGACACAGGCGGGCTGCCCTCGTTCCACGAGACGTTGGAGCGAGCATCCGATGCGTTCGTGCCGGTCGATACGGCGGCGGACGATCCGGCCCTGCTGATCTACACGTCCGGGACGACCGGGCCGCCGAAGGGGGCGCTGCACGGGCAGCGGATCGTGCGCGGGCACCTGCCCGGCGTGGAGTTTCCGCACGAGTTCTTCCCGCAGCCCGGCGACCTGATGTGGACGCCGGCGGACTGGGCCTGGGCCGGCGGGCTGCTCGACATCCTGCTGCCGGCGCTGCATCACGGCGTGCCCGTGCTCGCCAGCCGCACGGGCAAGTTCGACCCCGAAGAGGCCTTTGCGCTGATGGCGGCGCACGGGGTACGCAATGCCTTCCTGCCGCCGACGGCGCTGAAGATGATGCGTCAGGTCCCGGACCCGCGGAGCCGGCACGCGCATGCCCTGCGCAGCATCGGATCGGGCGGCGAGAGCCTGGGAGCCGACCTGCTCGACTGGGGCCGTGAGGCTTTCGGCCTGACGATCAACGAGTTCTACGGCCAGACCGAGTGCAACCTCGTGCTGGCGAGTTGCGCTGGCCTAATGCCCTCGAAGCCGGGTTGGATCGGACGCGCCGTGCCGGGCCACGTGGTCGCCATCGTCGATGCGGACGGCAACGAACTGCCTGCCGATACGCCGGGCGAGATCGCGGTGCGGCGGCCCGACCCGGTGATGTTCCTGGAATACTGGAACAATCCCGAGGCGACGGCGGCCAAGTTCGCCGGCGACTGGCTGCTGACCGGCGACAGCGGCGTGCGCGATGCCGAGGGCAATTTCCGCTTCGTCGGCCGCGGCGACGACATCATCACCAGCTCCGGCTATCGCATCGGCCCCGGCGAGATCGAGGAGTGCCTGATGCGCCACCCGGCCGTCGCGATGGCGGCGGCGGTGGGCATTCCCGATCCCGTGCGCACCGAGATCGTGAAGGCCTTCGTGGTGCTGCGCGAGGGGCAGCGGCCGAGCGCGACGCTGGAGGACGAGATCCGCGCCTTCGTGCGGACCCGGCTCGCGGCGCACGAATATCCGCGCGCCATCGCCTTCGTGGACGACTTGCCGATGACCGCCACCGGCAAGATACGCCGCCGCGACCTGCGCGACGCGGAAGTCGCGCAACAGCAGGCCCAACAGCAGTAAGGATCCGCAGAACGATGACCGAGAAGACCGTCGACTATTTCTACACCCTGGTGTCGCCCTGGACGTATCTGGGCCACGCGCCCTTCGTCGCGATCGCGCGCCGGCACGGCGTGCGGATCGTCCACAAGCCCTGCGACCTGGGTGCGGTCTTTGCCGTTTCCGGCGGTCTGCCGCTCGGCAAGCGGCCGATCCAGCGCCAGAACTATCGCTGGTACGAACTGCAGCGCTGGCGGGACTTCCGCGGCGTGCCGCTGAACCTAAAGCCAAAGTTCTTCCCGGCCGACGCGACGCTGCCCGGTCGGATGACCGTGGCGGCGCAGTCCCAGGGGCTTGATGCCGACACGCTCGCCGGCGCCTTCCTGAAGGCCGTTTGGGCCGAGGAGCGCGACATCGCCGACGCCGATACGGCCCGGGCGATCGCGACCGAGTGCGGGCTGGACGGTGCGGCGCTGCTCGAGGCGGCGAAGGGCGAGGCGGCGGTCGCCGGGTTCGACGCGAACACCGAAGAGGCGAAGCGGCGCGAGGTCTTCGGGGCGCCCTTCTACGTCTATCGCGACGAGCCGTTCTGGGGCCAGGATCGGCTCGACCTGCTGGAGCGGGCGATGAGCGGCACCGTGGAACCGTATCGCCTGCCGGCGTGAGGTAGAGTGGCGTAAGGGAGAGCCGCATGGGCAAGACCGTCGACTATTACTTCTGCCTCAACTCACCCTGGGTCTACCTCTCGCATCGGCGGCTGGTGGCGATCTGCGAGGCGGCCGGGGCGGAGATCCGCTACAAGCCGGTCGACCTCAAGGAGATGATGCTGCGGCTGATCGGCGATGACGATCCGCCGGAGCGCTCGGAGTCGCACCGCAAGTACGGCAAGGCCGAGATGAAGCGCTGGGCGGCGTTCTACGACCTGCCGCTGAGCGAGAAGCCGCGCTACTACCCGGTGGCGCAGCATCGGGCGGCGCGCCTGACCATCGCCGCCGGCCGGCTCGGTGCCGATGCGGGCGTGCTGGCCTTCGCCCTGCCGAAGGCCGTCTGGGCCGACGACCGCAACATCAACGATCCGAAGACGCTGGCGGCGATCGCCGAGGAGAACGGCCTGCCGGGCGACATCCTGCTGCAGGCCTCGGACGACCCCGGCGTGCACGAGGCGTTCGAGCGGAACACCGAGGAGGCGCTGGCGCGCGACGTGTTCGGCATCCCGAGCTACGTCTACGGCGACCTGCTGCTCTGGGGGCAGGACCGGCTCGATTTCCTGGAACGGGCATTGAAGGCGGGCTGAACCGCCGCGATCACTGGAGGAAACGATGGCGAAGATCCCGACTTCGGCGAGCCGCGACGCGGTGCGCGACGTGGCGCCGAAGCTGATCGACCTGACCGAGAAGGTCATCTACGGCGACGTCTGGGAGCGCCCGGAACTGCCGAAGCGCGACCGCAGCCTGATCACCGTGGCGGCCCTGATGGCGATGGGCCGCGAGGAGCAGATGCGCGGCCACATGGGTCGTGCGCTCGACAACGGCGTCACGCCGGCGGAATTGATCGAGGCGATCACGCACCTCGCCTTCTACTCCGGCTGGCCGACCGCGATGACCGCGGCGCGGGTGGCGAAGGAGGTGTTCGAGGCGCGTGGCGTGGCGCCGGGGGACTGAGCAGGCGAGGCCGCCGCGCTACCAGCGACGACTTACTTCTTCGGCCGCTCTGTCTTGTACCGCTACGGTGGCCGCACGATCGTATCGGGCGTAGCCTGTCCCGATCGCCGGCCCGACTGAATCGGAAGCCCTCATGATCGACAAACTCCTCCCCACCACCCTCGTCGGCAGCTATCCGCAGGCGGGGTGGCTGGTCGACCGCGACGTGCTGCTCGGCAGCGGACCGCCGCGGGTGCGGATGAAGACGGTCTGGCGCCCCGCCGAGGACAGCCTGGAGGAGGCGCAGGACGACGCCACCATCGTCGCGCTGCACGACCAGGAGCGCGCCGGCATCGACATCGTCAGCGACGGCGAGGTGCGCCGCGAGAGCTATTTCAACCTCTTCGCCAACGCGCTCGACGGCATCGACCTCGATAACCCGGCCGAGGTCCCGAGCCGCACCGGCCGGCCGACCAAGGTGCCGCGGGTGGTCGGCCCGATCCGGCGCACCCGGCCGGTGCAGGTGCGCGACGTCGCCTTCCTGCGCGCGCACACGGATCGCCCGATCAAGATCACCATCCCCGGCGCCTTCACCATGGCGCGGCTGGCGAAGGACGAGCATTACGGCGACCAGGAAGCGCTGATCATGGCCTATGCCGCCGCGCTCAACGCCGAACTGCGCGAGATGAAGGCGGCCGGCGCCGACGTGCTGCAGATCGACGAGCCCTACATGCAGGCGAATCCCGAGGATGCCGAGAAGTACGGGGTCGCCGCGATCGACGCCGCGCTCGAGGGGATCGAGGGGCCGACCGTGGTGCATCTCTGCTTCGGCTATGCCCACTCGGTGAAGGACAAGCCGGCCGGCTATTCCTACCTGCCGCAGCTCGACGCGTGCCGCGCCGACGCGATCTCGATCGAGGCGGCTCAGCCGCGGCTGGACCCGTCGGTCCTGCGCAGCCTTCCCAACAAGAAGGTACTCTACGGGGTGCTCGACCTCGGCGACCAGACGGTCGAGACGCCGGAGATGGTGGCCGACAGGATTCGCGGCGCGCTCAAACATGCCGACGCCGCGCGCATCGTCGTGGCACCGGATTGCGGAATGAAATACCTGCCGCGCAGCGTCGCGTTCGGGAAGCTGAAGGCGATGGTTGAGGGTGCGTCCCTGGTGCGGGCAGAGCTGTAGTCCCGCGCGATCGGGGACTGGAACGGCGGCGCGTCATCAGGCCGGCGCGTCGCCCTCGCCCGGCCAGGCCGGCGCCAAGCGGCCGCCGAGGCGAAGCGCGGCGCACGACGTGGCGAGGCCGGTGCGGTCGTCCGTCTCCACCACGACGCCGCAGACCGTCGCCTCGCCGTCGGCCGGCGTGAGCCGTTCGCCCGGCATCTTGCGCACGAAGCGCGCGACGGCCGGCGCCTTCTTCATGCCGATGACGGAATCATAGTCGCCGCACATGCCGGCGTCGGTCATGTAGGCGGTGCCGCCGACCAGCACGTGCGCGTCGGCTGTCGGGATGTGGCTGTGCGTGCCGACGACGAGCGAGGTGCGGCCGTCGAGGAAATGACCCATCGACATCTTCTCGCTGGTCGCCTCGCCGTGCACGTCGACGACGATCGCCTGCACCGACCCGCCGAGCGGGTAGGGGCCAAGCGCCTTCTCCATCGCCGCGAACGGGTCGTCGAGCGGGTCCATGAACAGGCGCGTCATGACGTTGACCACGACGACCTTGTGGCCTGCCCGGGTCTGCATCACGGTCAGGCCGCGGCCTGGGGTGCCGGCCGGAAAGTTTATCGGCCGCAGCAGGCGCGGGTCGCTCCCGATATAGGCGATGATCTCGCGCTGGTCCCAGGTGTGGTTGCCGGTGGTCACGACGTCGGCGCCGGCCTCATAGAACTGTCGGCAGATCGCCTCGGTCAGGCCGAAACCGTGCGCGGCGTTCTCGCCGTTGACGATGGCAAAGTCGATCCCGAGACGTTCGCGGATCACCGGCAGGCGCGCGCAGACCGCATCGCGGCCCGAACGGCCGACGACGTCGCCGAGGAACAGGATCTTCATGTCGGTTTCCGTCGCTGCGGTTCGGGCGCGACGTGCAACGCCGCCTCTTCGGTGACGATCCAGTCGAGCGGCTGGTCGTGAATGTCGTGCGGGACGGCTTCCACCCGCTGCGCGGCGAAGGCGACGCCGACGGCGGTCACCGGTCCGCCTGCGCGCAGCGCTGCGAGGGTCCTGTCGTAGTAGCCGCCACCATAGCCGAGACGGCAGCCGGCGTCGTCGAAGGCGAGCAGCGGGACGAGCAGCACCCGCGGGACGATCTCCGGAGCGTCGGCGGGCGGTTCGCGGGTGCCGAAGACGCCGCTGACGAGCGTGGTCGCCGGATCCCAGCGCCGGAAGCGCAGAACGGTGCCGCGGGGTCCGGTTGCGGGCAGCCCGATGGGATGCCCTTCGCGGTGCAGGGCGAGCATCAGGGGCCGGATGTCGATTTCCTCGCCCATCGGCCAGAAGCCCGACACCGCGGCCGCCGCCGGGACAGGCACGCTGGATCCGAACAGTTCGAGCAGGCGGCGCGGCGCGTCTTCGCTCGACTGGTAGGCGGACCGGCGGCGAGAGATCGCCTCGCCGCGCATCCGTGCCTTGGCCTGTTTCAGTAGATCGGAAATGCCGGACTCCGGGGGAGAAAGCGCCCGGAAGCGCTCAGAAAGCTAAGGAGCCGCGACGGCCGTTGGTCGTTTTCGATGCCTCTGGGACCCCACGAATGAGGTGGGCGCCGTATACACGGACCTGAATCCGCGCAGTGATAGCTCCCGAGAGAATCGATATCGGCCCCGGGATCGTCGACCTGACGCGCCGCGCAGCTCCGACACGATATCTAATGGGCCTCGATGTCGTCGGCAACGTTTTCCAGGCGGCTGGCGAGCGCTTCCAGGCGGCTGGCCAGGCGGTCTTCCAACTCCCCGATCTGACGTTCCGCCTCCGCCCGCAACTCGTCGATCTCGGCACGGAGATCGGACAGTTCGTCGGCGATCAGGAGGCTCGTCATGACGAGGAGGCGAGCGTCACCGACCTGGCCGACGCTGTTGGCCAGTTCCTCGACACGGCTGCCCACCTTGTGCGAAAGGGCCAGGAGATGTTCCTCCTGACCGTCGTCGCAGGCCATCTGGTAGACGCGGCCGTTGATCGTGACGGCGACTTCGGCCATTCAGCTCTCCAGGATCTCCTCGATGCGCCTAATCGTGCGGTCGAGGCGCGTCCTCACGGTACGGGTCGTGTCTTGAAGTGCGGCATGCTCGGCACGCACGGCTTCCAGCGTCGCGCGAAGCTGCTCGTCGTCGGCGCGGTCCCGGGAGGGCGCATCGTCTCCGGAACGGCGACCTGCCACCGCCCGTTCGATACGCTCAACGGCGCGTTCGACGCGCACGCGGGCTGCATCGACTCGTCCCATTGCACGCGCACCCGGGCTGCCTGTACGGTCTTTCTGCACTTCTCGATTCGATCGGGTCCGCCGACGCGGACAAACGTGAAGATCGCGCACCATACGGGAGGGTGCTGCGGGGCGTCAACCTGCGCTTCCCGCGGGCGCCAGAGGCCCGGCGTCGGCCGGGCTCGTCATGGGATGGAACGGCTGAGGGGACGGAACATGCGCTTGGTCAGCGACTTCGGCGGGCTGGAGGCCGGCACCGTGGACCGCGAGGAGCATCCGCTCGGCGCGCGCGAGAAACGCATCGATGCGATGAAGACGCTGATGCAGCGGCACGATCCGAGGATGACCTCGGACGCGAGCCGTCGTGCCCAGGAGGACCTCCCGGCGGCACTGTATGAAGGTCTCGCCTACTACGACCGATGGCTGCTCGCCTTCCGCGCCAACCTGGTCGAGCGCGGCCATCTCGATCCCGCGGAGATCGAGCGCCGCGTCGCGGAGATCGCCGCTCGAGGCGCCGACTGATCCGCGCCCGTTCCGGGATCCGCGTGCCGGCCGGTTGACGACCCGCCGCGCGGAGGCCGAGACTTCCTCCACACCCTATCGAGAAATGAGGGTTGGGCTTGCGGTCGAGCCGCAAGACAGAATGGGAGGGAGGAGCATGAAGTCTTTGACGGGATTGGCCGCCGGCATTGCCGGTCTGGCCCTCGCGGCGCCTGCCGGTGCCGCGGAACTGCCGAAGACGCTGGCCTGGACGGCCTACGACGTCGGTTCCGCGGGTTACAATCAGTCGGTCGCGGTGGGCGCTGCCCTGAAGAACAAGATGAACGTCACCCTGCGGGTGTTGCCCGGCAAGAACGACGTTTCGCGCCTCGTGCCGCTGCGCGACAAGAAGGTCGACTTCTCGGCCTTCGGCATCGGCGGCTATCAGGCGCTGGAGGGTTCCTTCGTCTTCGGTCAGAAGGAATGGGGGCCGCAGGCGATCCGGCTGCTCTCCATGTCCAACTCAGGCAGCTGCAATACGCTGATGATGGCCGGCGACATCGAGATGAAGAGCTACGCCGACCTGAAGGGCAAGCGGGTCGCCCAGATCAAGGGCTCGCCGGCGATCAACAACCTGACCTATGCGTATCTCCGCTTCGGCGGCTTGAACTGGTCGGACGTGAAGATCGTGGAGTTCGGCGGCTACGGCGCTTCGATGGACGCCGTGCTCGAGAACACGACGGACGGGGCGATCACCAACACCGCTTCGGGCTTCGCCACGAAGATCGCCGCGGGGCCGCGCGGCTTCCAATATGTGCCTGCCACCCATTCCGACGCGGCCGCCTGGGCGAGGATGAAGGAGGTCGCCCCCTGGTTCTACCCGAAGATGTGCTCCGAGGCGCCGGGCCTGAAGGAGCCGTTCGAGGCGGCGGACTACCCTTATCCGATCCTGATCACCTACGACTGGCAGGACGCGGACAAGACCTACGCCATGACCAAGGCGATGTTCGACCTGTACCCCGACTACAAGGACAGCGCGCCGGGGGCGAGCGGCTGGGGGTTGGAACAGCAGGTGATGGAGTGGGTGATCCCGTATCACGAGGGCGCCATCCGCTATTACAAGGAGGTCGGCAAATGGTCGCCGGAACTCCAGAAGCACGCCGAGACGCTGCTGGCGCGCGACAAGATCATCAACGACGCCTGGGCGTCGTACCTGCCGGGCGGCGGCGAGGGCGAGGCCTTCGACAAGGGTTGGATGAAGGTGCGCTACGAGGCGCTGAAGCAGGCCGGTCTCAATCCGATCTGGCAGGAATGGTGATCCTGCGGGCCGGTTGACCGGCCCGATCGGGTGAAGCCGAAAGCGGCCGGCGCAGACAGCGTCGGCCGCTCTTTTTGTGCCCGAAGCCCAGACATGCGAATGCCCGGGGCTCGGCCCCGGGCATTCGGCGGCTTCGGCTGTGTAAGCGGAGCGGCAGTACCGCCCCGCCGCATTCATGCCTTCTGGGAGGCCCTTACCCGGACGCCGGGCATGAGCTTGCGCCCGGCCTTCGCCAGCAGGATCCCGGGGATCAGCAGCACGATGCCCGCGACCAGCAACTCCAGATAGCTGTGACCGAGCGTGCCGTCCGGCGCCATGATGAACAGGCCGGCAAAGAAGATGCACGCGCGCCCGAGCATCGAGATTGGGTTGGCGCCGAGTTTGCCCACGACCAGCAGGTATCCCTGCATGGCCGCAGCGAGGAACACGATGCCGACCATCGCGGTGCCGCCGTTGAGCAACACCTCGAAGACCGTGCCCTGCATCAGCAGCGCCGGATTGAAGACGAAGAAAAACGGGACGAAGTAGATCACGATGCCGATCCGCATCGCCTCGATGCCCGTGGCCATCGGCGGAGCCTTGGCCAGAGACGCCGCGGCGAAGGCGCCGATCGCGACGGGCGGAGTGATGAAGGAGATCATGCCCCAGTAGAGCATGAACATGTGCACGCCCATCGGGTCGAGGCCGGCGCGGATCAGTGCGGGCGCCAGGACGACCGCGAGGAAGATGTAGGCCGCGGTCACGGTCATCCCGATGCCGAGGATGAAGCTGGTGATGGCGCCCATGATCAGCAGGAGCAGCGTGTTGCCGCCGGCGAGGAAGACGAGGTCGTTGGTCAGCGTGCCCGCCATGCCGGTGAGCGACAGGGAGCCGATGATCAGGCCGATGGCCCCCAGGAGTCCGGCGAGTTCGGCCAGGAGCATGCCCAGGCCGAGGAAGAACTTCTTGAACTTCGTCCAGTCCATCCGGTGCTTGGCGGAGAACTGGTTGATCACCAGCAGCAGGACGGTCGCGTAGAAGGGCGCGGTCTGCTCGCGCTGCATGACCAGCAGCATATAGCAGAGCAGCGCGAAGACGAAGATGTAGTACCAGCCCTCCTTGATGGTCTGCATGACCGACGGCAGTTCGTGCCGTGGCAGGCCTTTCATGTCGTGGCGGCCGGAGTAGGAGTCGATCTGCATGAACAGACCGAAATAGTAGAGCAGCGACGGGATGACCGCCGCGATGACCACCTCGACGTAGGGCACGTTCAGGAACGAGGCCATGACGAAGGCGGTGGCACCCATGATCGGCGGCATCAGCGTGCCGCCCGTGGATGCGCAGGCCTCGACGCCGGCCGCGTAGGTGCTGCGGAAGCCGATCCGCTTCATCGCCGGGATCGACATGGCGCCGGTGGTGATGACGTTGGTCACGACGCTGCCGCTCATCGAGCCCATCAGGCCGGAAGCGAAGATCGCGACCTTCGCCGGGCCGCCGCGGACATGGCCGAGGAGCGCGAAGGCGAAATTGATGAAGAAGGCGCCGGCGCCGGTGTACTGCAGGGCGGCACCGAAGATGAGGAAGCCGAAGACCAGCGTGCCGAAGGCGCGCATCGGAATGCCGAGCAGGCTCTCGACGCTCATCATGTGGAAGGCTGCCGTATCGCCCAGCGTCTGCGGCACGCCGGAGATGATGTTCGGGACCATGTCGGCATAGGTCGGGAACAGCGAGATCACGATCGTGATGATGAAGATCGCGATGCCGCCGGTCCGCCGCCCGATCTCGATCAGCAGGGCCCACATGAGGAGGCTGACATAGACCGCCGTCTCAGGGGCCACATACTCCCATGCCTCGTCCAGGATCGCGTTGGAATTCCAGACGAAATACATCGCGACGACGAAGGTCAGCACGGCGAGAAAGGCGTCGTACCAGGGGACGCGGTCGAGCGGCGATCCCTTGAACGGTGGAAACACCAGGAAGACCAGCGGGAACAGCAGGCCCACCATCAGGTAGAGATAGCGGTTGTCGATCAGAACGAAGCCGACGAAGAAACCGAGATTGAACATCTGGTTGACGGCCAGGATCACGGCCGCGGCGACCATAGCGGCGAAGACCGCCGCCCAGAAGCCGCCGATCACGCGGTAGCGCGCCAGTTCCGACGCTTCGGCCTTCTCGAGTTCTTCCTCGACACTCATCCGGTCGACCGACCGGGCTTCCGTGGTCATAGCCTCCTCCGTGGCGGGGTTTTCCCGCACCCTTATCAGAACCGATCCTGCCACGCTTCCAGCGGCCGGGGCGGTCGTTTCCCGAATTTTCGACTGGGGTCGGCGGATCCGCGCGTCACCGGACTCCCGGATCGCTACGGCGCTCGCCCAGCCGGGAGGGGCGACGGCCCTCCTCCCTAAAACCTGCGGATGCGCGACCTGACCAGGAGGCCGAGCCGAACGCCGGGCGAGAGTAGGTTTTGGCCGCGCGGCATGTCAACCGCCGGTCCGGACATTGGGTGCATGTATGGCGAGTGTTTCTGCGGCTTCCAGCCGGAATCGAGAGACCCGCGGCCGGCCCTCGGCAGCCGACCCGCAATGCTGCATCATCGGCTTACCGGAAATGAGCGAGGGAGGGCATCTGCGATGACGACTGCTGTCACGCCTTCAGCCGTAGGCCAGGGCGACCTGCCGCCGCTGCAATCGCGATTCGTCGACGTCGCGGGCATGGCCTGGGAGCCGAGCCGCTTCCCTGGGGTCGAGACAAAGACCCTGCTCGTCGACCGGGCCTCGGGCCTGTTGACCGTGCTGATGCGCATGGCTCCCGGCGCCAGACTGCCCGATCACGAGCACGTGCTGATCGAGCAGACCTGGGTCATCGAGGGTCGACTGGTGGATCCGGACGGCGAGGCGCAGGCGGGAAGCTTCGTCTGGCGGCCGGCCGGCAGCCGCCATGAGGCCTGGGCACCGGAGGGCGCGGTAATGCTCGCGGTCTTCACCGCGCCGAACAAGTTCTTCGAGGCCGACGGCAGCGTCGTCGACTTCATGGGCCAGGACTGGGAAACGGCGTGGGGCCCCGCGGTGCAGCGAACCGCGGCCGCTGCACCGGAAGGACCGCCCGTTCAGCGGTAGCGCGCGCGTCCGACGTCGCGGAAGATGCGGCTGGGGCGATAGCGCATCGGGTTCGGAAGACGGCCCATCAGGCGGGAAAGCCCGGCCTGCGCCTGGGGGATCTTCATGATCCCGGCGATGCGCCGGTCGAGGAAACCCCGCGTATCGGCGAAGTCCTCAGAGGCATCGTCGAGCCAGTAGAGCAGCGTCGCCGCATAGACGCCGGCGAGCAGGCCGCGCTTGGTGTAGTAGTTGTAGTCGGTCGCGGTGTCGCCGCAGGCATACCAGATCGCGTCGACGGTGCGGTAGAGCAGCCGGGCCGCGAGCGGAGCGTTCTGCGGCAGCGAGAGAAGCGAGAGACCGCGCCGGATCGCCTCGCGGTCCGCGGCATTCTGCTCCAGGCGGATCATGACCGCTGCCGCCACCTTCTCGCGCACCTTCATGAGCGCGAGGTCGCGTCGGCCGAGTTCGTCGACCATCCGTCGGTCGGCACTCTGCGAATGACAGGCAACCGCCTCGGCCGGCCCGCCGGGAAAGGCGCGCATCACGTCGGCCGGGTCCATTCCGGCATCCCGGGCTCCGGCCCGCAGCGCGGCCATCGTCCACCCGTCGAACGGAACGTGCGGCAGCGTCGCCGCCACCAGTTCTTCGCGCATCGCCTCGATCTCTGGATCGAAGACCGTGTCGCTCATTCGCCCGTCTCCTCGATGTGCCGCCCCCGCAGGTCGGCTTCGGCCATATAGCGCTGCCACTCCTCATTATACGCGAACAGGGACAGGTCGTTCATCCGCATGGGGTAGAGAATGCCGTCCAGGTGGTCGACCTCGTGCTGCAGGACGCGGGCGTGGAAGCCCTCCGCCACCAGGTCGATCTCGCTGCCGTCCAGCGCCCGCCCCGTCAGCCGTACGCGCCGCCAACGAGGCACGGCGCCCCGCATGCCGGGGATCGAGAGGCAGCCTTCCCATCCCAGTTCCCGCTCTTCACCGAGCGGCTCGAGGATCGGGTTCAGGACGGCCGTCAACGGCACCTCTTCCAGGTCGGCATCACCCATGCGGCTCGCCGGCACGAGGTAGATGATGACGCGCGACGGGACGTGGACCTGCGGTGCGGCGAGGCCGACGCCGCCCGCGTCGTCGAGTGTCTCGACCATGTCGCGCACCAGACGATGCAGTTGCGGATCGGCGGGTTCGGACACGGGGGTCGCGGCCTGCAATAGAACGGGGTGGCCGAGACGCGCGATCTTCAGGATGGACAAAAGGCCTCTCCTTTCACATTTCGAAAGCCGGACTCTCCTGTACAGCCGGCAGACCTTGTGCTATTCCGCCGCCAGCTTAGATGAGCAATCCATCCGGCGCGGCACGAAAGGCCGTGCGTTCAAGAGGAGGTTCGAGCCACCGTGCACGTGTCCGTCCGTGACAACAATGTCGATCAGGCCCTGCGCGCGCTGAAGAAGAAGATGCAGCGCGAGGGGATCTTCCGCGAGATGAAACTGCGCCGGGCTTTCGAGAAGCCGTCCGAGCGCCGTGCACGCGAGCGTGCCGAGGCGGTCCGCCGCCACCGCAAGCTTCTGCGCAAGCGGATGGAGCGCGAGGGCTACTAAGCCCTCGGCGCCTTTCCGGCGACGGACGAGCCGCACTCTGGCAGGGGTGCGGCTTTTTGCCGTTTCGCCGGTTCAGCCTTTCATCGCGGCATACTGCTCCAACGTGAGACGCGGCATCTCGAACCGATCGTGCAGGCGCACGTACCATGCGCCGCCCGCACGCCCGACTGCGTTCAACGTTCCGGGATCGGCGAGCAGCGTCGCAGGATCGACGATGCCCTCGCGCACGCCGATATGCACGACCTCTCCAATCACGATCTGACGCAGCCGGCCCAACTCCAGCGTCACATGGCGCCGGCATTCCAGTGCGACGGGCGCTTCGGCGATTCGTGGCGGCTTGACCTGCACCGACGGCATGGTCGTCAGGCCGGCCTCGGCCAGTTCGTCGACCTCCGGCGGAAAGTCGACCGAGCAGATGTTCATGCGCTCCGCCAGCGGCTCGTCGACGATATGGACGACGAACTCGTTGGTATCGCGGATGTTCTGGCCGGTGTCCTTGTGTCCGCCGTCGGCGTCCGGCTCGATCCCCAGCACCACCATGCAGGGATCGTATGAGATGGCGTTGAAGAAGGCGAAAGGCGCGGCGTTCACGATGCCGGTCCGGCTGACCGTCGTGACCAGGGCTATCGGCCGGGGGCAGACGACGTTCGTCATCAGCCTGTAGGCATCCCGCGGCGCCATGCGCGAGAAATCGAACTCCATGAAAGACCCCTAGCCCTGTTTCTGCGGAGCCAGCACTCTCGCAAGAAACCTGCCGACCTCGGCGTTCGAACGGGCGCGCACCGCCTCGTCGCGTCCGATCAGGTAGCCACCGTCGTCGACGCAGAGGGCGAGGATGATCTTGCGGCTGAGGGGGCCCGTCATGGGCAGGTAGGTTCGTCCGTCGCTCACGGTACCGTCGCTGTCGACCGTCAGCCTGCAGGCGGCGAGGTTGTATCGTGCCCGCCAGCGACCGAATCCACCGTCCCATTGGTGGACCGCGCCCGGAAACGTGCGGGTTTCCACCTCCGAACCGCCGGCACGCAGGTCCGCCGCGGTCTGGGCGCAGCGCTCCGGATCGGTGATCTCGTCGGCGCCGCCCATCATCATCAGGATCGGCGCGCCCGTCGTGTCGCGCCGCTCGAACCGGGCGATGCAGGGCGCGTAGTAGGCGACGTGGGCGGCGAAGCGGCCGCCGCCGGGGGCGAATGCCTCTGCCATCTGCGCGTGCGCGGCATAGAGGCTGGCCATGCCGCCGTAGGAGAAGCCGACGAGCGCGATCCTGTCTGCATCGATATCGTCCCGCGCCGCCAGCCACCTGAGCGCGGCATAGGCATCGGCGACGAGCATGCTTTCGGTGATGTTCAGCAGACGGTCGACGAAACCGGTGGCGCCGCGCTCGCGGCGGGCGGCGAAGGCGTCGACGACGAGGGCGGCCGCGCCCATTGCCGCATATTGGCGGGCATAGGTGATTTCGCGTGCCTCCCGGACGCCCCCGGCGCCGTGCAGCAGCACGACCGCCGGTACCGGGGTCGCGGCGGTCGCTCCCTCGGGAAGAAACAGCCGTCCCGTGCCCTCCACCGGCGGCGCGTCCGCGGCGTCGGCGGGTGTGAACGGGCTGCTGCTCGGAAAGGCGATCGAGACGCCGGCGGTCCGATCGAGTTCACCCTCCGCCGGCCAAGAGCCGCCGAGTTCGGCCTTCGCCGTGCCGCCGACCAGCATCAGCGCGCCGATAGCCGCGGCGGCGCAGTGCCGGCCGAGCATCAGGGGACGACGGCCGTGGTCGAGATCTCGACCTTCGCTTCCGGGTCGAGCAGCCCGCCGACCTGCACCAGCGTGATCGCCGGAAAGTTCTTGCCCAGCGTCTCCTTCCAGGCCTCGCCGATCTCGCGGCCGGCGGCGCGGTATTCCGCGATGTCGGTCACGAACCAGTGCATCTCGGCGATATGTTCGGGACCCGCACCGGCCTCCTTGAGCACCGTGAGCGTGTTGAGGAGCGCTTGCCTGAGCTGCGGCCCGAAGCCGCCTTCTGCCAGAGTCTGGGTTTCCGGGACGGTCCCGACCTGTCCTGCGACGAAGACGCAGCTGCCTTCGGCCTGGATCCCATTGGAAAAGCCGCGCGGGCGCGGCCAAGCGGCGGGCTGGAGGACCTTCATCCTGACTTGCTCCATTTCTCGTTCGCGCTGAGTATCTTAGGCGATTCGCACGCCGGGGCGAGGGCCATGCTCGGGTTTCGGACTGTTCCGCGATCACGCCTGTCGCGGGGAAGGGGTGAAGATGCTCAAGGAATATCGGGAATTCATCGCGCGCGGCAACGTGGTCGACCTCGCCGTCGGCATCATCATGGGAGCCGCTTTCACGGGCATCGTGAACTCGCTGGTCAAGGACGTGATCATGCCGCCGATCGGGCGGCTCACCGGCGGTGTCGATTTCCGGGACATGTTCATCAACCTCGGCTCCGGCGACTATCCGTCACTGGACGCTGCGACGAAGGCCGGCGCTGCCACGATCAACTACGGCGTCTTCATCAACACGGTGATCAACTTCATCATCGTGTCGATCGCCGTGTTTTTCCTCGTCCGCGCTGTGAACAGGCTGCGGCGCATTCAGGAGCAGCCGGAGGCGGTGAAAGCCGTTGCGCCGCCGCCGCCACCGCCGCGCAACGAGCAACTCCTGGAAGAGATTCGCGACCTGCTGAAGACGCGCGCCTGATCGCGGCCGGGTTGCCCGTCACTCCAGGAGCCCGGCCTCGCGGTAGTACCGGGCGGCGCCGGGATGGAGATCGATGGACATGCCGTCGAGGGCCGTCTCGCGGTGTATGGAGCGGGCGGCGGCGTGTCCGGATTTCAGCAGGACGGCCGTGGTTTCGGACCACAGCGCCTGGGTGATGCGGTAGATCCGCTCCTCGGGCTGATCGGCGCTCGTGAGCCACAGCGCCATCACCACCACGGTCTGCGTGTCGGTGTCGACGCCCGCATAGGTGCCGGCCGGAATGACTCCGGCAGCGAAGAACGGATTCTCCGCCAGGATCCGGTCGCGAATCTTGCCTTCGATCGGTACGAGCTTGGCGCCGGCCGTTTCGGCCAGACGCGAGACGGCCGACTGCGGATAGCCGGTCACCGTGACCATGGCATCGAGCGATCCGTCGACCAGCTTCGCCATGGTGTCGGCGCTGTTGAGGTAGGAGGGCTTGTAGCCCGTCTTCTCCTTCAGCCCGGCTGCTTCCAGGACGATCCGTGCATCGACGAGGACGCCGGATCCGGGCAGCCCGACGCCGATCCGCTTTCCCTTCAGGTCCTTGAGCGATTTGACCCCGCTGCCGGCCGTGGCGACGGCGTGCACATGCTCGGGATAGAGGCTGGCGATCCCGCGCAGCTTCGCGAGCGGCGGCTTGCGGTCGAAAACGCCGGTGCCGGTGGCGGCCCAGTAGGCGACGTCGGACTGGGCGAGCGCCGATTCGACCTGTCCGGCATCGATCGACGCGACATTGGCGACGGATCCCTGCGCCGACTGCGCTATGCCGATAAGCCCGGGCACGCCGCACGATCCGCCTTTGTCGCAGGCGGTCGAACCGGGCGGATTGCTGATCGCCTGGGCGAGCATGCCGGCGACGGGAAAATAGGTTCCGCCGGCGCTACCGCTGGCGATCCGGAAAAAGCTGAGATCCTGCGCCTGGCCGATCCGGCTGGTGAACTGGCCGGCGATCAACATCGCGGCGATCGCCGCCAGGAGGGTCCGCATCATCGTCCGTCTCCGCTGGAGCGCCGCTTCGCGTCCGCCCGGATGGTCCGACAAGCGAACCGTCGGCGCAACCGTCAGGTAGCGTGAGGGACGATGCGGCGGAACGGTCGTACCCGCCGCCCTTCAGCGCGGTCGCGGCGCCGCCAGCGTCAGATATTGCAGGCGCTTCACCTCGAGATGGCTGCGACTGACGCTGTGCAGGATCAGACCGCAGGCGAGACTGAGGAATGCCACGATCATCATGCCGGTCGAGAGCATGGCCGTCGGGATGCGCGGTACGAGCCCCGTCTGCAGGAACTCGATGAGGATCGGCCAGGCCAGGCCGATCGACGTCAGGGAAAGGATGGCTGCCGCCGCCCCGAAGAGCAGGAACGGCCGCACCTGCTTGAACAGCAGCAGCATGGCCCAGAGGATGCTGAACCCGTCGCGGAAGGTCCGCAGTTTGCTGGTCGATCCGGCCGGGCGTTCGGCATAGTGGGTGTCCATCTCCGCCACGGGCAGACGGAGTTCCAACGCGTGCACGGTCATTTCCGTCTCGATGTCGAAACCGTTGGTGACGGCCGGGAACGACTTGACGAAGCGCCGCGAGAAGACCCGATAGCCGGAGAATATGTCCCGGAACTCGCGGCCGAACACGTGCGCGACCAGCGTGTTGAACATATGGTTGCCGAACCGGTGCCCCGGCGGGAAGGCGCGGCCGGGGGGCGCCACCCGGGTCCCGACGATCATGTCGAGATTCTCGGCCGTCAGATGCTCGATCATGCGCGGCGCCATGCGGGCGTCGTAGGTGCCGTCGCCGTCGGCCAGCACGTACACGTCGGCCTCGACGTCGGCGAACATGCGCCGTACGACATTGCCCTTGCCCTGGCGCATCTCGCTGCGGACGATCGCGCCGGCGGCAGCGGCCACGGCCCGCGTATCGTCGGTCGAGCGGTTGTCGAAGACATAGACGCGCGCCGTCGGGAGCACGGTGCGGAAGGCGCGCACCACGTCGCCGATGGCGGCCTCCTCGTTGAAGCAGGGCAGGATGACCGCGATGGCCGGTGCGTGGGCCGGCCGAACGACTTCGACGGTGCCGCCATCGGCCTGCGTCTGCCCGCCCTCATACTGTTTCGCCGCCAGCATGCCCGCCTCGTTCAGCCCGATGTCCAGCACCGGCAGATTGACGGGATGATGACGAACGAGCGGTTAACGCGGTCGGGGTTAATCCATTGTTGCGGCTTCCGGCCGAAACTCGGGCATCACCGGGCCGCGGCGTCTGCGGCGCGGGTGCGAAGCGACGGTCGATGGTGAAGCGACGACGATGAACGGACGCCCGGCCCGCCTTCGGCTTCGTCACGCCGTGCTTCTGGGATGGCTGCTCGCCCTGGGTATGGTCGCGGCCATCGTGGGCGCCGGCGAGCCGCGGCCGCTGCTGCGCGACACGGACGACACCATGCGGGCGGTGCAGGTACTGCGCTGGCTCGACGGTGCGGGCTGGCTAGACCTTTCGGAGCCCCGCCTGTCGCCGCCGGAGGGCGTGATCACCCATTGGTCGCGGCTGCCCGACATGCCGATCGCCGCCGTGATCGTGGCGGTGGAGCCGTTCCTCGGCCGGGACAAGGCGCTCACCGTCGCGGCCTATGCCGTGCCGGCGGGCCTGCTGCTCGCGGCGCTGGCGGCGGTCGCCTGGGCGGCGCTGCCGTTCGGGTCGGCGACGGCGCGCGCGGCGCCGGTGCTGGCGGCGTTCTGTCCACCCTTCCTGAACAAGTTCTTCCCCGGGGCGCTCGACCACCACAACTGGCAACTGATCCTGTCCGCGATCCTCGCCGGCGCGGTGCTGCGCATCGCCGCCCGACGGGGAGGCGGCTCGGCCCTCGCCGCGGCGGCTTTGGCGGGCGCCGGCGGATTGTGGATCGGCGGCGAGATGCTACCTTGGTTGGCGGTGGCGTATGCCGCGCTGGCATCGCGCTGGTGCCTCGACCCGGCATGGTCCGCCCGACGCGGGGTGGAGACGGCGCTGGCGATCACGGCGCTGGCGGTGCCGCTGCTCTGGCTCGTCATGCCCGCCGGACTGGGTGCCGGTCACTGCGACGCCTTTTCGCCCGCTTACGCCGCCTATGCCGCCGCCGGCGTGCCGTTCTGGTTGCTGCTCGCCGCGGCCGAGGGGCGGGTGGGTGGCGTGCCGGGCAGGGTGGGGGTGGCGGTCATCGTCGCCGCCACCGTCGCCGCAGTTTTTGTGCTGCTGTTCCCGGAATGCCGCGCCGGGCCGCTGGGCGCCATTCCATCGGAGTTGCGCGAAGCCTGGCTCGCCCGTGTCAGCGAGGCCCGCGGGTTCGCCGAGCTTGCCGCACGCACCCCCGGGCTCGCGGTGCAGTTGGCACTCCTCCCGGCGATGGGGCTCGCCTGCAGCGTCCTGCTGGCAACGAGCCGGCGGGCCGATGCGCCGCTGTGGCGCGTGCAGGCGGGCTTTCTTCTGGTGGCCGCGGCGCTCTGCTTCGCCCAAGTCAGGCTCCTCCCGTTCGCCAACCTGTTCGCACTGGCGCCGGCGGCCTGGCTGCTGCTGTGGGTCTGGGCTCGCCTCGCCGCACTGCCGACGGCGGGAAGGCTGCTCGCGCGCCCCATGCTCCTGCTCGCCTTTACGCCGCTTCCCTACGCGGCCACCCTACCGCACGGCGGGCCCGTCAAGGCGCCTCGCATCTGCGACGCGCGCCCCGTCGGAGACGCTATCGCGGACTATGCCGGCGCGGACGCGCCGCTGATCGCCGCACCCATCGACATGGGGCCGGACCTGCTGTTGCGGACGTCGGCCGCGGTGCTGGCGGCACCCTATCACCGCAATGTCGCGGGCAACTTGGATCTCGTCGGCATCATGCGCGCGCCGCAGGACGAGGCGCGCGCGATCGCACGGCGTCGCGGCGTCGACTTCGTCGCGGTCTGCCGCTCTCTCTCCGAGACGGACCTCTATGCCCGCGCCAATCCGGAAGGGCTCGCGGCACGGCTGTCGGCGGGCGATCCGCCGGCGTGGCTGGTGCCGATAGCGACCCCGGCCGACCCCGAGATGCGGCTCTACGGGGTGGTGCCGGACTGACCGGTCACGCGGCCTTACTTGTCGCCGGTGTACCAGTTCGGCTTGCGCTTCTCCAGGAAGCTGTTCAGGCCTTCCGCGGCCTCGGCCGTGCCACGCTTGGCGGCGTGCTGCCGCGCGAGCCGGTCGGCGAGGGCGTCGTCCACGACCTGCCCCGCCATCTCCAGGGCGCAGGCCTTGGTCTCGGCGATCGCGTCGGGTCCGCACA
Organism: Constrictibacter sp. MBR-5; assembly: GCF_040549485.1. NCBI lineage: Bacteria > Pseudomonadati > Pseudomonadota > Alphaproteobacteria > Rhodospirillales > Allostellaceae > Constrictibacter > Constrictibacter sp. MBR-5. The sequence goes on along the minus strand of NZ_JBEPTK010000004.1, from coordinate 167,176 downwards.
TCAGCAGCGCGTCGATGATCGGTGCCGCGGCCTCGTCGAGCTTGCCCGTCGCGCACATCTCGCTCGCGAGGCCGAGTTCGACGGCGCGGCGCGCATCGAAGCGTTCCGAGGTGAGCGCGTAGCGGCGGACGTTGGCCAGGCCCATCCGGGCGTTCAGCTGCGGGATGATGGGTGCCGCCATCAGGCCCCATCGCGACTCCGTGATGGCGAAGATCGCGTCCTCCGACGCCAGCACGATGTCGCAGGCCGCGATCATGCCGGTACCGCCGCCGAAGCAGCCGCCGTGCACGAGGGCGATCGTCGGCTTCGGGAACTCGTTCAGCCCGCGGATCGCATTCGTCGTGTTCATCGAGATCCGCAGATTCTCCTCCGCGGACAGATGGCTGACCGACTGGATCCACTTCAGGTCCGCGCCGGCCTGAAAGTGCCGGCCGTTGCCACGGATCGTCACGACCCGCACCGCCGGGTCGGCACCCAGCTTCTGGAACGCCGCGATCAGGCCCAGGATCATGTCGCCGTTGTAGGCGTTGTTCACCTCCGGCCGGTTCAGGGTCACCGTGGCGACACCTCGGCCGTCAATTTCGGTCAGTACGACATCTTCCGCCATCTTCGCCTCTGCCCTGCCCGTTATTGCATCCGCGCTCTTACTAGCATCGCCCCGACGGGGGCGAAACGGGCGGTGCGCCGGGTGGGCGCGCGTCTAGCGGAGCCGGGCTTCGGGGGCCGGACTGCGGCCTTCCTGCAGGAGAAGCGTGCGCACGTCGTTCAGCACCAGTTGGGGGTCGAGGAAGTCGATGCTGTAGATGTTGCGCACCATGCCGGAGCGATCGACCAGGAAGACCCGCAGAATGTGGGCCAGCAGGTTCGGCCCACCGGGCGGCCCCGGCTGGGGCATGACCGACTGGCCGTAGGCCGACAGGATCGGTGCCAGCCGCTCCCGGTCAGGCGCCGTGACGAACAGCCAGCGCGGCCCCCTGCCGCCGTCGCGCCACTGCCGGGCGTGCTCCGCCATGACCGTCGGCGTATCGTGGTCCGGATCGAAGCTCATCGAGATCAGCTGCAGCCGATCGGCGCCGCGGAGATCCCGGCCCGCGATGTCGCGCAACGCCGCGAGCTGCATGCTCGCTGTCGGACAAACGTCGCCGCATCGCGTGTAGATGAAGGCGAGGACCGTAATCCGGCCACGGAGGATGTCCGCGAGGTCGCGGCGATGTCCCTGTTCGTCCAGGACGCTCCCGCCGGCCGCCCGCTTGATCGCTGGCAAGGCGTAGGTGCCGGGTCGGGCGAGCGGATAGGCATAGCCGGTGCTCGGCGCCGGTTGTGGTGAGCCGTGGGCGTGCCCGTCGTGCGCGGCCACCATCCCCGGTGCCCAAGCCAGGCTCGCGATGAGCAAGCCGGCCCGAAGCGCGTGTCGGTACATCGTCAGTTCGTGTAGAGGCTGGCGGAACCGAACCGCATGAGATGCGGTCGTCCCAGCTTCTCGGCGCGGAAGTCGATCTCGAAGCGCGGCGTCAGTTCGCTGCCCGTCCAGTGATAGGCCTTCAGGAACTGCTCGTCGTCGCTGCCGGTCTTGTCCCAGTTGGCCAGGAGCGAACTGGTGAAGTAAACCCGTCGGCCGTCCCAGCTCTGCGATACCATGTTCACCTGGCTGCCGATCTTCTTTTCGTAGATCTGCTTCGGCTTGTGCGGGTCGGATACGTCGAACACCCGCGTCATGCCGTCCATGAAGGTGTCGACGAACAGCATCCTGTCGTCGGCGCTGAGGCTGATGTCCACGGGAAGGGGCAGCTTGGACGGATCGCCGATGTCCGCGACCTCCTTCGCCTTCCAGGTACCTGCGTCCTCGTAGACCAGCCACAGCTTCGAGGTGAGCGCGGTCGACGTGAAGGCATAGTTGTTGTGCGGCCCCCAGGCCCAGCGTACCTCCAGCGGAACGCCCGGGACGTGAAACACCTTCTTCGGCTTGCGGGCGTGAAAATCCCACAGCACCATCGTCTGCCCGAACCGCTTCATCGCCTCGGCGTCCTGCACCAACTCACCGAGCGGGCGCATATAGTTGTCGAAGCCGGTGAAGGACGAGGTGAGCATGACGTTCTTGCGGGGCAGGACACGCGCGTCGTAGCCGTAGCCGTCGGCGATCTTCTCCACCTCGGCGCCCTGCGTGCTCTCCGCCGTCGGCATCCAGTGGGTCGCGATGTACTCGCCCTCGTTAGAGTATTCGACGAGACCTGTCCGGCCGTCGCGGGCCGTGTTCGACAGGCCCGAAATCATCACCCGCCCCGGCAGGGCATACGCCCCGTGTGGTCCCACGATGCCGCCGCTCTTCTCGGTGAAATCGTCGATCGTCTTGACCAGCTTCGGATTCGAGGGATCTGTCGCCACGTCGAAGATGAAGATCTTGCTGTCCGACAGGCCCGCGACCCAGAAGTGCCGCCGGTCGTCCGTGAAGCCGCCATGGTGCGCCTCGTGGCGTCCGCCGACGGAATCGACATCGACCACCTTGCCAAAGGTCGGCGAGTCCTTGCGGACGTCGATCGTGACGACCTTGTCGAAGCCGTCGCCGAGGCCCTTGATGCCCAGGGTCCAGACATAGACGAACTCTTCTTCGCCGGTGATTTTCGGCATGTAGGGCGACTGACAGGTTTCGTCGGCCCGGGTATCCGAGGCGCCGAACGCGACGACGGCGCAGGCGACGAAGAGGGGCAGGGCGGTCCTGCCGAGCATGTGGGCGGGCATGTCAGCCTCCTGTGCGCGTGACGGCGCAGTGCGCTTCGGTGGCGGGGTCGATCACGGTCGTTAGTTCCGTGATACGCGTGGCGGGAAAGCCCGACAGGCGCGCATGGTCACGGATGACCGCCTCGTCCTCCGCCAGGTAGATGCAGAAGGTCTTGTCGGCCGCGACGTAGGACTGTACCCACTGAATGCCCGCCAAGGCGGCGAGTGCGCCGTTCGAGGTCTTCGCGGCTTCACCCAACTCGGACAGCGACATCGCACCGACGCGCGGAATGTCTCGCTCGATCATGAAGCGTCTGAGCATTTCGCCGGTTCTCCTCTCGATGAAGCCGGAGGATGCCCGACGCCTTACTTGTTCATAAGAGGGTGTTCATGACATTGTTCATGGGCTAACCGGCCATGGCGGGTGACGCATGTTCCATGTGACCGTCCTGTTCCTGAACGGCGGGTGCGCATCGACAGCCATCCTGCCGACCGAGATATTCCGGTTTGCCGGCGTGTTCTGGAACCTGTTGCGCGAGACTCGCGTCGAGCCGGCGTTCCGCGTCACGACGGCTTCGGCGGACGGCCGGGCGGCGGTCATGGATCGTCTCGTGTCGATTTCGCCGGCCTGTGCCGTCGCGGATGTCGAGCGCCCGGATCTGGTGTTCGTGCCCGCCGGCGGTCTCCCGGTCGAGGATCTGGTCGAGACCGGCTATCTGATCGACGAGGTGATCGCGCGCAACGCGGCCATCGTGCCGTGGCTGCGGCGCTGGGCTGACGACGGGGCACGCATCGCCGGCGTCTGCTCCGGCGTCGCACTGATCGCTCAGGCGGGCCTTCTCGACGGAAAGCAGGCGACGACGCACTGGGCTCTGGACGCGGTCTACCGCGACCGCTTTCCGAACGTGGATTGGCAGACCGACCGGTTGATCACCGACGCCGGAGACGTCTACTGCGGCGGCGGCATCAATGCGGCCGCCGATCTCGCGCTCTATCTCGTCGAGAAGTTCGGCTCGCGTGCGATTGCGCTGGAATGCGCGAAGTCCCTGCTGATCGAAATGCCGCGAGCGCTGCAACTCACATTCGCCCAGGGCGGCCTGCGCCGGCCGCACGGGGATGCTGCCATCGCCAGTGCGGAGGACTGGCTCCACGCCAACTTCACGCAACCGGTAAACCTGGAGGCGCTGGCGGCGCAACTGGCGATGAGCCCGCGGAACTTCGTCAGGCGCTTCAAGACTGCCACCGGCCACACGCCGCGCGAGTACCTTCAAGGGCTACGTGTCGCTGCGGCAAAGCATCATCTGGAAACCGGCCGGCGCACCGTGCAGCAGGTCTGCGATGCCGTCGGCTACCGCGATCCCATCTTCTTTCGCAATCTCTTTCGGCGCTATACGGGCCTGTGTCCGGCGCGCTATCGGGAGCGTTTCGGCGCATGGGCGCCCATCGCTCCGGCGGCGGGGCGAGCCAAGGCTCAACGGGAGCGGGCGAGCTCGCGTTCGATGCTGTAGAGCGTGCTGGCGCCAAAGCCCTTCAGGTCGACCTCGGCCTGCGCGCGACAGTCGAAGTCGTTGGCGATCAGCGCGTGCGTGGCTGCACAGCAGAGGATCTGCATCGGTTCGCACACCGCTTCGATCCGTGACGCCAAGTTCACGCCCGGTCCGAAGATGTCATAGACGTACTTCTGGATGCCGACGATCGATCCCACCACGGGTCCCGTGCCGACGCCGATGCGGCAATGCCACGTCTCCGGATGGGCGTCGTTGCGGCGCTCGATGTAGCGCTTCATGCGCAGGGCGGCACGGGCGACGTTGTGAGCGTGTTCCAGGCTGGCTTCGGGCAGCCCGGAAACCGCCATGTAGGCGTCGCCGATGGTCTTGATCCGCTCGCAGCCGAACAGTTCGACGATGCGGTCGAAGGCCGTGAAGATGTCGTTGAGCTCGGTGATCATCGCCGCGGGTTCGCGCGAGATCGCCATCTCCGTAAAGCCCACGAAATCGAGCATCAGGATCGAGGCATGGTCGAACCGCTGCGGCGTCACCGTGCCGTAGTCCTTCATCTCCTCGTAGACCGAACGGGGCATGATGTTGAGCAGCAGTTTCTCGACGCGGTCCTTCTCCCGCTGCAGCTCCCGCGTGTGCTTCTCCGACATGTGCGAGTAGGATTCGAGCATGTATTCGGCTTGCTTCTGCTTCGAGATGTCGCGGCATTCCACCAGCATCCGCCCTTCGCCGTCCTGCGGCAGCGCGCGGATGTCCGCTACCACGGGCACCGGGCGGGCGTTGCGAGTTTCGACCTCGAGTGCAAGGGAGCGGCCCGCGCGGATCCGCTCCGCCGCCATCGCCGCGTCGAAGCCGGGCAGGCGATCCTGCAACGTTCCAGGGTCGGCAGGACTCGGCGGAAACCACTGGAAGAACTTGGCGTTCTCGAACGTCACACGCCAGTCGGCATCGACAACCGCCACGCCGGTGCCCAGCCCCTGCAGCAGGCGCGCCAGGACGGCAGAATCAGTAGGAGTGCTGGCGCAACCGGCATCGTCGGCCATGACACCCTCAGCGCCGTGCGACAATGAAGTTCTTGCGCCGGACGATCTCGGCAATGACGGTGCTCACGTCTCCCTCTGCTAGCCCGAACTCCTCGAGCGTTTCCTTCAAGAGGCTGACCGCCTCCAGGAAAGCCTCCTCGGTGATTCCGAGCCGGGCGTGCACCTTCTCCAGTACTTCGTCGTCGTAACTTGCCGGACCACCTGTGACCGTGGCGACGAACTTCGTCTGGTGGTCGATCAGCATGCGCATGTCCGTATGCGCGAAGTACGGGGCGGTTACCGGTGACTCGAGCATCTTGTCGTAGAAGGCGGTTACGATCCGGTTGATCTTGGCGAACCCGCCGTAGCGCTCGAAGATCGTCCTCGCCATTGCGCCCTCCCGCAAAGGACTTTTCGTTAACGCCCACGCATGATGGCCGACGCACGAGCGCTCTGGATCGTGTCATAGCATAATGCCGTCGCGATAGAGCCTCGTATGTCCGGTCAGCTTCCGCTGGGACCCCTGGCGCGGTATCGTGCGGTATCCGTACAGGTGCAACCGGGGGCGTTCCATGGGTCATCGCGGCATGAAGTTCGGCATCTTCCTCGCCCCTTTCCACCGCCTGGGCGAGAACCCGACCCTGGCCATGGCGCGCGATGTCGAGCTGCTCGAGTGGCTGGACTATCTGGGCTACGACGAGGCCTGGATCGGCGAGCATCATTCGGCCGGCTGGGAGATCATCGCGTCGCCGGAACTGATCATCGCGGCGGCGGCAGAGCGCACCAAGCACATCAAGCTGGGCTCCGGCGTCACCTCGCTGCCCTACCACAACCCGCTGCTGGTGGCGCAGCGCTTCGTCCAGCTCGATCATATGACCCGTGGCCGGGTGATGCTCGGCTGCGGTCCCGGTGCGCTCACGTCCGACGCCTACATGCTGGGCATCGAGCCGTCGACCCAGCGGCCGCGCATGGAGGAGGCGCTCGGCGTCATCCTCGAACTGCTGCGCTGCGAGGAGCCGGTCACGAAGAAGACCGACTGGTTCGAACTGCGCGACGCGCGCCTGCATCTGGCGCCCTGGTCCGACCCGCGCTTCGACATCGCCGTCGCCAGCACCATCACGCCGTCGGGCATGATGGCGGCCGGCAAGTTCGGCGTCGGCGTGCTCTCGATCGGCGCCGGTCTGCCGGGCGGGCCGCAGAAGATGGCCGAGCAGTGGAAGATCGCCGAGGAGACCGCGGCGAAGCACGGCCAGACGGTCAGCCGCAAGGACTGGCGCATCGTCGTCACGGCGCACCTGGCCGAAGACGACGAACAGGCCCTGCGCGAGGTCAACAAGGGCGAGCGGCTGGAGACGGTCACCTATTTCGAGGACACGCTGGGCCGCCCGCCGGGCCGCTCGGACGATCCGCTGCGCGAGGGGGTGGCGATGGGCTCGACCCTGGTCGGCACGCCGGAGACGGTGATCAAGGGAATCGAGCGGCTGATCGGCTACAGCCAGGGCGGGTTCGGCGGGATCATGTTCCGCGCGCACGAATGGGCGACGCGCGAGCAGACGATGCGCAGCTACGAACTCTTCGCGCGCTACGTCATGCCGCGGTTCCAGGGATCGCTCGACATGCCCGCCGCGTCGAACGCCTGGGCGATGGAGAACCGCAAGCAGGTGTTCGGCCCCTATGTCGCCGCCGTGAAGCGGGCCTTCACCGATGTCGGCCGCGAGGTCCCGGAAGGCTTCGCAGCCCGAACCGCCGGCGCCCGCGACGTGGAATAGCCGGGAGCGGAGTAGGCGGGGCCGGGAAGCAGCCATAGGGCAGAATCTCCCGCTAGCGGTTGAACGGTCGGCCGCCCGTAGGCATTGTCCGCCGTGACGATTTTGTGACGGTGGCGGATGCCGAACGGCGATAGGACGGGCGGCGGCAGGCTGCAGGGCGAGGGTTGGGACAGGCCGCTCCCCGAGCGCCCGCTGGCGCGCAAGGCGACGCCGCTCGACAAGGACCTGAAGAAGATCGCGCGCCTGGAACGGGCGACGGTCGAGACGGCGCGGTCGAGCACGCGCATCGGCATCGCGCTGCTCTTCATCCTCGCCGTCTGCGCCTACGTCGCACTGAAGGGCGACGCGTTCGACAACACCGCCATCGTGCTGGTGGCAGGTGTCGTCGGCGCGTACATGGCGCTGAACATCGGCGCCAACGACGTCGCCAACAATGTCGGCCCGGCGGTCGGCGCCCAGGCGCTGACCCTCTCGGGCGCGCTCGTCATCGCGGGGATCTGCGAGACGGCGGGCGCGCTGATCGCCGGCGGCGACGTGGTCGCGACGGTGTCGCGCGGCATCGTCGATCCGGCGGGCTTCGCCGATCCCGATGCGCTGATCCTCGGCATGCTGTGCGCTCTGCTGGCGGCCGCCCTGTGGCTCAATCTCGCCACGTGGCTCGGCGCTCCCGTCTCGACCACCCATGCCATCGTCGGCGCAGTGGCCGGCAGCGGCATCGCGGCGGCCGGAATGGATGCCGTCAACTGGCCGGCGATGGGCAAGATCGCGGCGAGTTGGGTGATCTCGCCGGTGCTCGGCGGCCTGATCGCGGCGGGGATCCTGCTGATCATCAAGTTCACCATTCTCTACCGGCCCGACCGCGTGGCGGCGGCGAAGCGCTGGGTGCCGATCCTCGTCGCCGTCATGGCGTCTGCCTTTTCGGTCTACCTGGTGATGAAGGGGCTCCAGCGACTCTGGAAGCCCGGCCCCGCCGCCCTCGGCCTCATCGGCCTCGGCGCCTTCGGCCTCGCCTGGGGGGCCGTTCACCCGATGGTGACGCGCGCTGCGGTCGGCCTGGACAACCGACGCAAGTCGGTGATGCAGCTTTTCACCGTGCCGCTGATCTGCTCGGCCGCGCTGCTGTCCTTCGCCCACGGGGCGAACGACGTCGCCAACGCCGTGGGGCCCCTGGCCGCCATCGTCGGCGTCTCATCGTCCGGTACGGTGGCGATGCAGGTCGCCATACCTTTCTGGGTGATGCTGGTGGGCGCGGCGGGGATCACGCTCGGCCTCGCCCTGTTCGGGCCGCGGCTGATCCGCACCGTGGGCACGAAGATCACCAGGCTCGACCGGGCTCGTGCATTTGCGATCGCGCTGTCGGCGGCGATCACCGTCATCGCCGCCTCCTGGCTCGGTCTGCCGGTCAGTTCGACCCACATCGCGCTCGGCGCGCTGTTCGGGGTGGGGTTCCTGCGCGAGTGGCTGGACCGGCGCCGCAAGCGCGGCCGGATCCGGCGGGCACAGCCCCTGCCGCAATGGGCCGCCGACGGTCTCGCCCGGGCCGAGGGTGCTGCCGGACTGGAGGACATGCTGCGGGCGGAGAAGGTCAAGAAGGCGCGGAAGCGGCGCCTCGTCCGGCGCAGCCACCTGCTGTCGATCGCGGCGGCATGGGTGATCACCGTTCCGATGACGGCGGTCCTGGCGGCCGGCCTGTACGCCTTCGCCCGTGCCGCCTGGGCCGGTTAGACGGGGTCAGCCGATACCGAAGCGCAGGACGCTGCGTTCGAGGCGGGCGCTGAGCCACGGGCGCAGGCCGTGCAGGAAGCCGAGCGGCCCTGCCGCGTCGAAGCGCCAGTCGGCTCGTGCGAGACCCAGGCGGCCCGTCGCCCGCAGGCGCGCAATGACCGGGGCTCCGCCGCCGGCATCGAGACTGCGCTGGACCGTCCGGAGGGAGAAGCCCTGCCGCCAGGGCAGGGTACGCCCCGGTAGAATATGCAGGGCGGCAATTGGCTGTCCCTGCGCGTCTGTGACCTCGGCGCCGGTTTCCGGTGTGCCCGAGAAGCGGCCGGCCTTCTTGGGAATGCTCCACAGCGCCCGGCCACCGGCGATCGACGCCGGATGATCGACCCAGATGTGCGTGATCGCGATCGCCGGAACGCGTGGCGCGCGCAGCACCACGCCGCACAGGGCCTCTCGATAGGCCAGGACGCCACTGGGCGCATAGAGCGCCCAGCCCGTTACGACCAATGCGCGCCCGGCGATCGTCGCTGGGATGGCGTCGGCGGCAAGGAGCGGGACCGTCGCCCGCGGCACCAGCCAGATCGAAGCGTAGAGGTCACCTACCAGCCGCCAGGGCGGCGGCGGGTAGGGCGGGCCCTCGGCATCCCGCAGCCAGCCGGCGGGCCTCGGCGCTCCGCCGTCCGGCGGGTTCTCTTGCCCGGTACCGCGACCCGGACCGAGGTTCGACATCCTCGACCGGCGGCGCCGGGCGTCAGCCGGGAATCAGCTGGCCGGCGAGCGCGCTGATGCCGATGCCGAAGACGGCGGCACCGGCCAGACGCGGGGCCAGGGCGGGCATCGTCCAGTGAGAGCGCGAGGCGAGCAGGGCGACGCCGACGCCGATCGCCGACTGCACGGCGGCGAGGCCGGCCAGATAGGCCCACAGCGCCGTGGGCTCGGCTCCGACGATCGATTCGCCGTAGGCGTAGCCGTGGAAGAGGCCTGCCACGGCCAGGATCGGCAGCCAAAGGCTCCGACCGGCGTGTGCACCGCCGCGTGCGAGCAGCACGCCGGCGAGCACGACGCTGGCAGCGACGACGAGTTCCACCAGCGGCAGGTCGAAGGCCTGAAGATGCAGCACGACGCCGCCGATCGAGGCCGCCACGAAGAGAATCGGAAGCCAGAGCCCGAGCCCGGCCGCGCCGGCGACGATACCGGCCGCGAGGATGAAGGCGAGATGATCGAGACCGATGACCGGATGGGCGAGGCCCGACAGCAGCCCCTGAGCCATCGTCGAGGGCAGCATCCCGTCCATCGCATGGTGCGCCTGGGCGGCAGTGGCCGTCAGACTGAAGGCCGCAGTGGCCGTCAGAAGGCGGGAGGTCTGTCGGAGCATGGGCTTCCTTTCCGGCAAGGTCTGCGACGGCGACCGAGGGCCGTCTCCCGTTCTTTTTGTCACGGCAGGCGCCGCACCGGAAGGACCATCCGTCCCTGCGAAGGCGCCCCGGGGGCGGCTATCGCTGCATCCAGCTACGGCGGTTCGGCGCCTGGAGAAAGAATTGTCGCAGCGGACTGCGTCGGCCGGAACCCCTCCGTGGTTCGGCGGTTGTGCGGGTATCGAATCACACGGAGGAAAGACGATGGCCGTCAAGACGATCGACGACATGTTCCTGAGCGAACTGCAGGACATCTATCACGCCGAGAAGCAGCTGACGCGCGCCCTTCCGAAGATGGCGAAGGCAGCATCGTCGTCCGACCTGAAGCAGGCGTTCGAGAGCCACCTCGAGGAGACGAAGGGGCAGATCGAGCGCCTCGAGAAGGTCTTCGAACTTCTCGACAAGCGTAGCCGCGGGAAGAAGTGCGAGGCGATGGAAGGCCTGGTGGAAGAGGCCAAGGAGCAGATGGAGGAAATCCAGGATCCGGATGTCCTCGACTGCGCGCTGGTCGTCGCCGCCCAGAAGGTCGAACACTACGAGATCGCCGGCTACGGGTCGCTGCATGCTCTGGCCAAGGCGCTCGGCCAGTCGGAGATCGCCGATCTTCTCGCCGAAACTCTCTCCGAGGAGAAGGCGGCCGACGAGAAGCTGAACAAGATCGCGACGTCTTCGGTCAACAAGAAGGCGATGAAGAAGGCCGCGTGAGAGCGGCGTGACCACCGGTCACGGTCCAGGGGCTGCACCGCGGGGTGCAGCCCCTCTTCGTTTGGCCGATGCGCACGGTCCCCACGCGGAACCGCACATCGGCAGCTGCGGTTACGTCCCCTGTAGGTCGCAGACGGCAGGGGAAAGACCATGGGCCAGGGGACGGACCACCGAAGCTACGAGGGCCCGGCCGGTGGATGGGGCTCCGTGCGCTCGCTCGCGCGCAAATCGACGGACGAGCATGCGGTTTCCGCTGCCGTGCACGAGTTGCCGCGGCAGAACAAGCCGGGCGGGTTCATGTGCGTCAGCTGCGCCTGGGCGAAACCGGTCCCGCCGCGGCCGGCGGAGTTCTGCGAGAACGGCGCGAAGGCGACCTTTGCCGAGTTGACCGGCCGGCGCGTCGAGCGGGCCTTCTTCGAGAAGCACACCGTCTCGGAGCTGCTCGGCTGGGCCGACTACGACCTTGAGCATGAAGGCCGACTGACCGAGCCCATGCGCTACGACCCCGCGAGCGACAGATACGTCCCCGTGGAATGGTCGGAGGCCTTCGCCGCGATCGGCGCGCAGTTGAAGAGCCTCGATCCGGAATCGGTGGTGTTCTACGCCTCCGGGCGCGCGTCGCTCGAAACCTCTTACATGTACCAGCTGTTCGCCCGGCTGTACGGGTCGAACAACCTGCCCGACAGTTCCAACATGTGCCACGAGTCGACCTCGGTGGCGCTGCCCGAGAGCATCGGCGTTCCGATCGGAACCGTCAGGCTCGACGATTTCGCCGCAAGCGACGGCATCTTCTTCTTCGGCCAGAACGTCGGCACCAACAGCCCGCGGATGCTCCACCAGCTTCAGGAGGCGCGGGAGCGGGGGGTGCCCATCGTCACCTTCAATCCGCTGCGCGAGCGCGGGCTGGAGGCGTTCGTCAATCCGCAGAGCCCGCTGCAGATGCTGACGAACCGGCCGACGACGATCAGTTCCCAATATCATCAGGTGCGTGCCGGCGGCGACATCGCCGCGCTGATGGGCATGTGCAAGGCGGTCATCGCCGCAGACGACGCGGTGGTGGCGGCGGGCGGCCGCCGGATCCTCGATACGGCCTTCATCGAAGAGCACACGCACGGCTTCGAGGATTTCGCCGCGATGGTGCGCGACGCCGACTGGGCGGAGATCGAACGCGAGTCCGGACTGGCACGATCTGCCCTGGAGGAGGCTGCCGCCACCTACATGGCCTGCGACCGTGTCATCGGCATCTACGGCATGGGGCTGACGCAGCATCGACTGGGCGTCGACAACGTCCAGATGTTCGTCAACCTGCTGCTGCTGCGCGGCAATATCGGCCGTCCCGGCGCGGGTATCTGCCCCGTCCGCGGCCACTCGAACGTGCAGGGCTAGCGGACGGTCGGCATCTCGGAGAAGCCGGAGATGGTACCTCTCGACAAGATGGCGGAGCAGTTCGGCTTCGAACCGCCGCGGAAGAAGGGTTTGAACACGGTGGAAGCCTGCGAGGGCATCGTCGCCGGAGAGGTGCGGGCGTTCGTCGGCCTCGGTGGCAACTTCGTCCGGGCCATCCCCGACCGCGAGGTGATGGAGCAGGCCTGGCGCGGGCTGGACCTGACGGTTCAGATCGCCACGAAGCTCAATCGCAGCCATCTGGTCGTCGGCAAGACGGCGTTTCTGCTGCCGTGCCTCGGCCGTATCGAACGCGACGAACAGGCCACCGGCCCCCAGACCGTCAGCACGGAGGACAGCACGGGCGTGATGCACGGAAGCATCGGCCGTCGTCCCCCCGCCAGCCCCCATCTCCTGTCGGAGCCTGCGATCGTCGCCGGAATCGCCAAGGCGACGCTGCCACCGAATCCGCGGCTCGACTGGGATGCGTGGGTGGGTGACTACGCCCTCGTACGCGATGCGATCGCGACCTCCTATCCGTCGATATTCCACGACTTCAACCGGCGCATCGCACAGCCGGAAGGCTTTCCCCGCCCCAACGCCGCACGGGAGCGGACGTGGACGACGAAGACCGGCAAGGCCAACTTCATCCTGCCGCAGTCGCTTTGCGCCAGCTTCGACATGTCGGGCGATCCGGACGTGCTTCGCCTCATCACCCTGCGGAGCAACGATCAGTTCAACACGACGATCTACGGCTATCGCGACCGGTTTCGCGGCGTGATCGGCACGCGCATGGTGGTCCTGATGAACAAGGCGGACATGGCGCGGCTCGGCCTGCGGGAGGATCAGCAGGTGACCATGGAGACGGTGGCGGACGACGACCGCGTGCGCCGGATGAGCGGCTTCGCGGTGCGGCCCTACAATATCCCGCCCGGCTGCATCGGCGCCTACTACCCCGAGTGCAACGCATTGATCCCGCTGGCGCAGCATGCCCAGGTCAGCAAGGTACCCGCGGCGAAGTCGGTGCCGGTGAAGGTCACCGCCACCTTGGCTGCCACCGCCACCGCAGGGATGGCTGCGGAATGAGCGGCCGGGCAGCCCACCGGCCGGTGAAGGCGGACGCATGGCGCCACGGCACGATGTCGGCTGCGCAGCGGAATCTTCCCGAGGAGACGCCCGTCGCGATCGTCTATGACGGTGCGACCTACGCTGTGATGATGGCGACGCCCTGCGATCTCGCCGACTTCGCGCGCGGCTTCAGTCTCACCGAAGGCGTCGTCACCGATACCTCCGAGATCCTCGACCTGGAGATCGCAGAGCACGAACTCGGCATGCAGGTGCGTCTCTGGCTGTCGGAGGGCTGTTCGGAGGCCTTGGGACGGCGCTCCCGGCGCCTCGCCGGCCCCGTCGGCTGCGGCCTGTGCGGGATCGAGAGCCTGGCGGAGGCATCGCGGCCGGTGCGGCCCGTGTCGCTCGACGTACGACTGGAAGCCGATGGCCTCATGGCCGGAATGGCGGCGCTGGCGCCCAACCAGCCGACGAACATCGCGACCCGTGCGACGCACGCCGCAGGGTTCTGGCATCCGCGCGATGGACTGGTGGCCGTGCGGGAGGATGTCGGACGGCACAATGCGCTCGACAAGCTGGTCGGGGCGCTGGCGGAGCGGCCGCCGGCCGAGCGCGACGGCGCCGTCCTGCTGACCAGCCGCGTCTCGGTCGAAATGGTCCAGAAGACGGCGGCCGCCGGCATTCCGGTCATCGCCGCCGTCTCGGCGCCGACGACGCTCGCGGTCCGGGTGGCGGAAGCCGCCGGAATCACGCTCGTCGCGGTCGCACGGGCCGATGGGTTCGAAGTGTTCGCGCATCCGCGGCGGATCGTCGACGAGGGAACGTCCACGCTGCGCGCCAGCGGCTGAGGCTCGTTTCTGCGCCTTTCGCCTTGCCGACGACGCCGGCCGGCAGTGTCCGCAGTCTCGGCAGGACGGGAACCCGGACAGTCTGCCGCTGTTGCGAAGACGGCGCCCGAACTGTCGACATGGCGCCGTTCAGGGCTACGGAGGATGGGATGCCTGCGAAATCGAAGGCTCAGCAGAAGGCTGCCGGTGCGGCGCTGTCCGCCAAGCGCGGTGAAACGAAGAAGAGCGACCTGAAGGGTGCATCGAAATCGATGGTCGACTCGATGACCGAACAGCAGCTCGAGGATTTCGCGTCGACGAAGCGCAAGGGCAAGCCGGAGCACGCGAGCAAGTCCTGACGGAGGCGAGCGAAGCCGCACGAGACCGGGGCGCGTTTCCACGGCGTAACGACCGGAGCCGTGATGCCGGAAAGCGTCCTGCCTGCTTGGTCGGCTATCGGCTGGCTGGGCCCTCGCAGAAACGGATGGTGTTGTGGAACGGGTCCGTGACGCTCATGACTGCGCCCCACGGCAGATCCTCGACCGCCGGCCTCAAGTAGCGGTAGTTCTTCGCCGACAGCTCCGCGTGATAGGCGCGCACGCCGCGCATGCGGACGAAGACGGCGGCACCGGGGCAGCCGTCGCCGTGATGCTCCGACAGATGCAGGATCAGCCCGGCGCGCGAGATCTGGGCATACAGAGGGAAATCGTCGCCGAACCGGTGCTCCCAGTCGAGCCCGAAGCCGAGATAGTCGAGGTAGAAGGACATCGCTTTCGCCACGTCGAAGATCCTGAGGATCGGGCAGGTGGCGTCGAAGGCGATATTCGGCAGGGATTGCGGCATCGGCATCGCTTCTCGGGATGGTGTAGCGTGCGCGCCGTACCTGCCGAGGGGGTGGGGCTGGCGAACCGCCCGGATCTTCCCATATCGGCCAAGCCGCAGCCACACGAGAGTGCCGAGCCGACCGAGGATGAACGCACCGACGATTTCCGTAGCGCCGATGATGGACTGGACGGACCGGCATTGCCGGTTCTTCCATCGCCGTCTCAGCCGGCATGCGGTGCTTTATACCGAGATGGTGACGACCGGCGCCGTGCTTCACGGCGACCGCGACCGGCTGCTCGGCCGGCACGCCGAGGAGCAGCCGGTGGTGCTGCAGCTGGGCGGCAGCGATCCGGCGGATCTGGCCGAGGCGGTGCGGATCGGCGAAGGCTACGGCTATGACGGCTTCAACCTGAACTGCGGCTGTCCGTCCGACCGGGTGCAGCGCGGGACGTTCGGCGCCTGCCTGATGGGCGAGCCGGACTTGGTGGCGCGCGGCATAGCCGCGATGCGCGCCGTCACGGCGCTGCCCGTCACCGTGAAGTGCCGCATCGGCATCGACGACCGCGACGCTTACGAGGACCTGCGCCGTTTCGTCGACATCGTCGCGGAAGCCGGCTGCGATCATTTCGTCGTGCATGCGCGCAAGGCGTGGCTGCAGGGCCTGAGCCCCAAGCAGAACCGCGAGGTGCCGCCGCTGCGCTATGCCGACGTGCACCGGCTGAAGGCGGAGCGGCCGGACCTGCGGATCGACATCAACGGCGGCGTCCTCGACCTGGACGCGGCCGAGGCGCAGGCGGCGCACGTCGACGGGGTGATGATCGGCCGTGCCGCCTATCAGAACCCGTACATCCTGGCGGGCGTCGACCAGCGTTTTCACGGCGAGCCGGCGCCGGCGCCGGAACGGGAGGCTGTGGTGGAGGCGATGCTCCCCTACATCGCGGCGGAACTGTCCGCGGGGACCCGGCTCTCGGCGATCACCCGGCACATGCTGGGCCTGTTCCAGGGACGGCCCGGCGCGCGCGCTTGGCGCCGTCACCTGTCGGAGAACGCACACCGCCCGGGTGCCGGCGTGGACGTGGTGACGGATGCGCTGGCGAAGGCTGTGCGCGGCCAGGAGCGGATGGCGGCCTGATCAGGCCCAGACGCCCTCGGCGCCTTGGGCGACGTCCTCGTCGGTGAGATAGCGTCCGTCGGCCGTCATCGCGGCATATACGCCGCACCGCCGGCAGGGCGTGTCCTCGCGCGGTGCCGCCCGACCGCGGACGACGTCCCGGGCATGGGCGATTGCCGCGCCGTTGAAGGCGTCCTGGAATCGTGGCCCGAGCGCATCGTCGGCGAATGCTCCCCAGCGATTGCGTCCGCAGCCGAGCAGCTTGCCGTCCCAGTTGATCTGCGGCGCGTGCCACAGGTGAAGGCACTGGGAGGCGGAATAGTGGCGGCCCGTCCTGCTGCGGTGCTCCGCGCGGTCGGCGGCGCCTATACGGGCGCGCAGCGCGTCGCGGTCCGAGACGGGAAACATCTCCGTCGACCAGTTCAGCCGCAGTTCCAGGCGCATCCCCAAGGCGCGCGCCATCAGTTCGATCGCGTCCAACTCGTGCTCGTTGTGGCCGAAGACGATGAACTGCAGCACCAGTTCCGGCGTGGTCGATCCGTGCTGCCGCTTGAAGCCGTTCAGGATCTGGACGTGTCGCAGGACCCGCCTGAGATCGCCCCGCACGCGATAGCGCCCGTAGGTCGCCTGGGTGGCGCCGTCGATGGACACCCGGACGCGGTCGGTGCCGCAGGTGACCATGGCCTCCAGCGCGTCCGCCGCGACATGGTTCAGGTTGACGCCCTGGTCGAAGCGGGTGGTGACGCCGCGGTCCCGGGCGATGCGGAGGATCTCGGGCAGGGCCGTGTTCAGCACCGCCTCACCGCTGTTCGCCAGTTCGACCAGTCGCACGGAAGGGTTCGCGTCGAGAAATGATTCGAAGGCCTGCGCCTTCAAGGCGCCGGTGCCGATCACCGCATGGGTGGCGCCGGTGGTCACGGGGCAGAGCGGACAGCGCAGCTGGCAGCCCGCGGCGGCATCGATCCGCACGGCGGTCGGCGGCGGCAGCGGCGGTTCCTCAGGCATATGCGGCGGTCCGGGCCTCCGCCGGCACTGCGCCCAGCACGCGCGCGGCGATGTCGGCAGCGACGTTCCGCGGCGGACGCCGGTTCGCGAACGCCTTCACCGCTTCGGCCATCGCATCGTCCGCCAGCGCGGCGGCCAGACCTTCGGCGCAGTGAGGTGCGGCGGTCGTGAAGTTGAAGGTTCGCGCCAGTCCGCGCGTCGCCAACTGCCAGGCGAGGCATGCCTGCTCAAGCCATCCCGGGCAGCAGAGCAGCGGCACGCCCGCCGCCAGGAAGAACGCCGCGGTGTTGAACCCGCCGTCGGTGACGGCGAGCCTGCACGACGGCGCCACGGTCGAGAGATCGACAGGCTGCTCCGAGATCGTCAGCGTGGCGGAGGCATGCCGCGCACGATCGGCCGGCTGCATCCCGGGGATGTGGGCGAGCGCCGGGCGGCCCGTCGCGGCGACGGCGGTCAACATCGGTTCGAGAAAGCGGTTCCCGGCCTTGAGGTAGACGAAGATGTCGGGCGCCGTCTGCGCGGCTGCGCCCGTTGCGCCCTCCAGGACGGGGCCCATCCAGGACGAGCGTTGGGCGGCGGCGTAGTGATCTGTCTCCGGATCGCAGCACGCGAGGCGGTCGGCACGGCGGAAGAGGTCGGACGCAGTCCGCGGCGGCGCGAAGCCGTACGTGGCACAGAGCGGGGCGATTGCGTCGAGAAAGTCGTGCTCTGTCCGTTCCAGGACCGATGTCGGAACCGCGAGCCACGGATGTAGGCTCGGTAACGGCGAGGCCTCCGGCGGCACGGTGAACCCGGTGCCGACCATCGTGCAGGGCAGCCCGGCGATCCGCGCCGCGACGACCGCCGCCGGCGCGTGCTCGGCGATCAAGCGGTCAGGGCGCGCCGTCTCGAACAGGTCGAGCCACCCGCGCACGGCGCCGATCAGCGTATCCGAATGCCACCAGCCATTGCGCAGCAGGTTGCCGGCATAGGACAGTGAGAGGGGAAAGCGGCGCGGCGGCGGCACCATCACCGGTGCCTCTAGGACCGGATGGTCCTCGCCCATCGGCTCCAGCCGTCGACTGCCGCCGACTGCCGCGATCGCCGCCGACGCACCCATGCGCCGGCAGGCGTCCGCCAAAGCCGTTATCCGGTAGTGGTGGCCGTATCCGCCACCCAGTTCCCAGGCGATCAGAACCGACGGGCTCACCGGTCGGTCCGCCTTACCGCCGGTCGAAGACGCAGACTAGCTGTATATTCCGCCGTCGGCGCCGCCCGCCACGAACGTGGCGTCCGACACCTCGGCGATGAGATACTCGGTCACGGCCGGCGGCTCCCACTCTTCGAGCGCTTCGGTTGTCGTGCTCGTCGGCGAAACCTGCTGCATGACCCGACTCCAGAAGGAAGCTTTTGTTCAGTACGGGGGCTGCGACGGCGCTGTCAAGCGCCGTGTGCGAGGTGCGATCTCATGCTTCGATCTGTGGGTCGAGGGCGACGATGCCGCGTCCCGAAAGATCGAGCAGGAAGCTGCGCACGTCACGCTCGCAGGCTTCCCGGTCGATCGCATACCGGGTCGTGAGCGCGCCGCAGAGATCCCCGAACCGCACGGGTTCGGCGATCAGGTCGAGGATGCGCGTGCCGGTTCGGTTGACGTTCAGATACTTCCCGCCGTCGGTATCGATGATCACGGCCTCGCCGTCGATCACGCCGAAGACGAACCTGTCGTTCCGAACGATGCGCGTGTCCGCGTCCAACGAACCCTCCGCGTCTGTCCCCGTCATGCGACCGCCTCCCGCCTCGCCGGCCATGCGGCGGAAAGCCTGTCCGCCAGGTCCGCTGCCCCGAGGCCGTCCGGAATCCTCACTCGCACGACCGGTGTCCGATCGGCAAGCGCGATCAGCGCGTTTGTAATCGCTGCCGAGGCGCCGGTTCCGGGCAGGAAATGCGGGCAGAAGACCTGTTGCCGCAGCATGGCGTAGCGCGCCGCGCCGCGCACCGGTTCCACCGCGAAGCACGGGGCGCCGCGCTGGAGCACATGGACGGTCGCGAGCGGCAGCGCCGTTTCCTGAATGCGGTCCGCCGGGGGCATCATCGTGAACTTGCGCTCGGTATTGGGAACGCTTTCACGGCCTTCCCATGCCGACGGATAGGCCTCTATGGCGTCGTCCCACAGCCGCAGGCTGCGCACTCCCGGCTCAACCCGGGCGCGACCTGCCGCCTGGGACAGCGCGGCTATGTTGTCATCGAGAATCGGATAGCCCCGCGCCGCGAACAGGTGCGCGAGCGTCGACTTGCCGGTCCCCGACGGACCACAGAACACCTGCGCACCGTGCGGCGTGGCGACGGCACTGCCGTGCAGGCCGACCCGCCCGCGCTGCTGCAGCACGGCCCCCATTGCCCAACCCAGCATGAAGGCACGGACATGCGCCGGTACGGCCGCCGGCTTCGGCATCACCCGCATCTCGCGACCGCCGGTGAGGAGGAAGTCGGCGATCCGGATGGTCTTCAGCAGCATCGTCTGGCCGACAGCCTCGAACTTGTGGCCGTGCACCGCCGCGGGACCGAGTTTGGCGGGAACCTCTCCGAGGGAAATGGTGAGGTCGGCCGGACCGGCATCGCCGTCCGGGAGTTCGGGACACTCGATGGCGCTCGCGATGTCGAGGCCGAAGGCGCGGTATCGGTACATGTTGCTCAAGCTGCCCGGTGCAGTTCCACGGCGAACCAGCAGGCGCCTTCCGGGCCTTCGCACCGTATATCGTGAAGGCTTCCCGCCCGATGCAGCAGGATCGCCGGCGCGGCGATGCGCCGGGTCATGCTGACGACTGTACCCCGTACCAGGACGATGGCGAGGTCGTGGTCGTCCTCGTGCCAGCCGTAGCCGCACCCCGCGGCCATCTCGGTCCGGTGGACGCGGAGGCGCGAGAGGAAGCGTGTCGGCCGGTCGATCAGGACTGTCCGGAGCCAGCCAGGTGCCACCGGGTCGGGCGTTGCCGCAGCCGCATCGGTGACCATGCTCCCGTCGTCGGCCGGCGCTCCTTCGGCATGCTCCTTCCGCCATCGCAGCACGACATAGGTGGCCCGCCGTTCGCCGGCCTGCAGCGTGTGCAGGCATTCGGAGGGATGGAAGGCCGCGTCGCCCGGCTGCAAAAGCAGGACATCCGCCTCGCGGACGATATCGAGCGGCGCGCACAGCGGGACGATCAGCTCCTCGTCGGGATGGCGGTGCCGCGGATGCGGCACGGCGCCGGCGGCGAGGGACGAAACGTGCCAATGCAACCGCCAACCCCCGGGCATCGGCAGGTCGAAGGCGCTGCCGATCGTCCACGCGGTGCCGTGACACGGCGACGGCACGTCCAACGGTGCCAGATGGAACTGCCAGGCGGTTTCCTGCGGCACGACCGTGTCTCCCTCTCGCCGCGAAGCCTATGAAGGAAGCCGCCTTGCGTCGAGCACGGCAGCCGCGGCCGGACGCATCCATTGCCGCGGCTTGACAATCGCCGCGTGCGCATGCCCTTTGCCGCGTTTTCCGGGATAGACTACAGCGCCGACGCTGTCCGAGGCAGAAACGATGCACGCCTATCGCTCGCACACCTGCGGAGCCCTTCGTCCGGCCGATGTCGGCCAGACCGTGCGGGTCTCCGGCTGGATTCACCGCAAGCGCGACCACGGGCACCTGCTGTTCGTCGACCTGCGCGATCATTACGGCCTGACCCAGTGCGTCGTCGACAGTTCCAAGGTCGAGGCGTTCCGGCCGCTCGACGAGGCGCGGAACGAGAGCGTCGTCACGATCACCGGCACGTGCACCGCGCGTTCGCCGGAGACGGTGAACGCGAAGCTGCCGACCGGCGGCATCGAGATCCAGGTCGAGCACGTCTCGGTCATCTCGCTGGCCGATCCGCTGCCGCTGCAGGTGAATTCGGACGAGGACTATGGCGAGGAGGTGCGGCTGCGCTACCGCTTCCTCGACCTGCGCCGCGAGAAGATGCAGCGCAACATCGCGCTGCGTAGCGACGTGATCACGAGCATCCGCCGGCGGATGACGGACCAGGGCTTCCGCGAGTTCCAGACGCCGATCCTGACCGCGACCAGCCCGGAGGGTGCGCGCGACTTCCTGGTGCCGTCGCGCCTGCACCCCGGCAAGTTCTACGCGCTGCCCCAGGCGCCGCAGCAGTTCAAGCAGCTGCTGATGGTCGCCGGCTTCGACCGCTATTTCCAGATCGCGCCCTGCTTCCGCGACGAGGACGCCCGCGCCGATCGCTCGCCGGGCGAGTTCTACCAGCTCGACCTGGAGATGTCGTTCGTCACCCAGGAGGATGTGTTCGCCGCCGTCGAACCCGTGCTGCACGGCGTGTTCGAGGAGTTCGGGCGGGGCCGCACGGTCACCCCGTGCCCGTTCCCGCGCATCCCGTTCGACGAATCGATGCTGAAATACGGCAACGACAAGCCGGACCTGCGCAACCCGATCGTCATCGCCGACGTCAGCGACGTGTTCCGCGGCTCCGGCTTCTCGGTCTTCGCCAACGCGGTGGAGAAGGGCTCGGTCGTGCGCGCCATTCCCGCACCCGGCGCCGGCGCGCGGCCGCGCAGCTTCTTCGACAAGCTGAACGACTGGGCGCGCGGCGAGGGGGCGCCCGGCCTCGGCTACGTCATCCTGGCCGAGAACGAGGCACGCGGCCCGATCGCGAAGTTCCTGGACGAAGACCGCCTGGCGGCGCTGCGCACCGCCACGGGCGCGGGGGCGGGCGACGCCGTCTTCTTCGCCTGCGACAAGGCGCCGGCGGCGGCGAAGCTGGCCGGACTGGCGCGCGACCGCATCGGCCGTGAGCTCGACCTGCTGGAGAAGGACACGTTCCGCTTCTGCTGGATCACCGACTTCCCGATGTACGAGCTGGACGACAAGACGGGGAAGATCGAGTTCAGCCACAATCCGTTCTCGATGCCGCAGGGCGGGCTGGAGGCGCTGAATACCAAGGATCCGCTCACGATCAAGGCCTTCCAGTACGACATCGTCTGCAACGGCGTGGAACTCTCGTCGGGCGCCATCCGGAACCACCTGCCGGAGGTCATGTACAAGGCCTTCGAGATCGCCGGTTACGGCGCGCAGGAGGTCGAGGAGCGGTTCGGCGGCATGCTGGCGGCGTTCAAGCTGGGCGCGCCGCCGCACGGCGGCTCGGCGCCGGGCATCGACCGCATCGTCATGCTGCTGGCCGACGAGCCGAACATCCGCGAGGTCATCACCTTCCCGATGACCCAGAGGGCCGAGGACCTGATGATGGGCGCCCCGGCCACGGTGGACGAGGCGCGGATGCGCGAGCTGCACATCCGGCAGGCGCTGCCGCCGAAGAAGGACTGAGCCTAGAGCTCGGCCCCGAAGGTCTCGTCGAGGCCGAGCGCGCTTTCCAGGTTGCCGATCAGCGCGATCGAGAAGCGCGTCGCGGCCATGCCGTCCATGATCGCGTGGTCCATGCCCATCGCGAGGCACAGGATGCGCCGCGGCGTGCCGTCGGGATCGTGGCGCGTGAACTGGCCGCCGGCGGCGATCGTCACGGTGAAGAGGTTCGGCGGAAAGGCGAAGAACGGGCGGGTCATCATCGGGTGGCGCAGGCTCGTGACGCCGATCGTGCCCATGAAGCGTTGCGCCATGAACGGGTCGCGCCGCATCCGCCAGTAGGTGAGGGCACGCACCACGGCGGGCATCGCGGCGAAGCGCCGGCGCCTCCGCACGTCGGGGTCGTCCATCGGATCGCGTCGCATCGCTGCGCGCAGTTCGGCGTCGATCTGGGCGAGGCTCTTCGCCTGGGCGCCCCGCACCGTACAGCCGACGGCGACACGCCCGGCGCCCGCCACCGACCGGTCCAGCGCCGTCGCCACGTCCGCATCGCGGAAGGTGATCAGCTTGCCGCCACGCCGCACGGTGATGGCGTCCGGCTGCGCCGCGGCCGCCCGGGCGACGCAGTGGAGGACGAATGCGTGGAACGAGACCGGCACTTTCGTGCGGCGCCGGATCGCCGCGATGGCGGCGGTCGCCCTGGTCACGTCGACCTCGGTGGTGCCGTAGGCGGTATGTGGCCGATGCATCGACAGGCTGCCGACCACGGCGTTGCGGATGGGCGGCCACGGACGCTCGGTGAAGGCGGGCCTGTCGGTCACGTCTGGGCTCCTGCGTGGGTGGCGAGCGGCACGATCCGGCCGTCTTCCAGATGGATGCGGCGGTCGGCGAACGCGTAGAGACGGTCGTCGTGGGTGGTCATCACCACGCTGCAGCCGACCTGCGCGGACAGGCTCTTCATCCGGTCCACGACCAGCCGTCCGGCGGCGTGGTCGAGGGAGGCTGTGGGTTCGTCGGCGATGACGAGGGCGGGACGGCGGACCAACGCGCGCGCAACGGCGACGCGCTGCTGCTCGCCGCCGGACAGGCGGTCGGGCATGGCGTGGGCGTGTGCCGCGAGGCCGACCGCCTCCAGCATCGCGAGCGCCCGCGCGCGGATGCCGCCGTTTCCGCCTCTGCCGTTTCCGTCGGCGTCGGCCGCGTGCAGGCCGGCCTCGACATTCTCGACCACCGTCAGCGGCCGCAGCAGGTTGTGGCGCTGAAACACGAAGCCGATGCGCCGCCGCAGCCGGGCGATCTCCGCACGCCGCGCCGTGCCGACCGGGACGCCCAGGATTTCGACGCGGCCGGCGGTCGGCGTGCGCAGGCCGCCGAGGATGGTCAACAGCGTGGTCTTGCCCGAGCCGGACGGTCCGGTGACCAGCACGAACGTTCCGGCCGCGACGGTCAGGTCGAGACCGTCGAGCACCCGGCGGGCGTGGGGGCCCTCGCCGAACCGATGGGTCAGGCCCTCGGCCAGGATGGGCGGCGTCATTCGAACAGGCTCAGTGGATCGACGCGACCGAGTCGCCGTACGGCGACGAAGGCCGCGAGCGCCGCCATCAGCAGCACGAGGCCGAACACCGCCGCGACGTCGGCCGGCTCCATCTCCAGCCGCAGGCTCGTCGCGTCCGCGGCAAGGTTGAAGACGCCGAGCGCGATCAGGGTCGCCGGCAGGAAGGTGCCGGCCACGATCGCCGCGGCGATCAGCAGCACCAGTGCGGCGAAGAAGGCGGGGCGGTAGCCCAGCGCTACCAGTACCGCATACTCGCCGACGTTGGCGCTGACCATCGCGTGCAGCGCCTGGACGACGAACACCATGCCGACGATCACGCCGACGCCCAGGCCGATGTTGAAGATCACGCCGATCGGCGTGCGCGTCGCGTAGTAGGCGCGCTCGTGTTCGAGGAAGTCCGCGCGCGCGAATGCGCGGCCGCGTCCGGCGAGGCGCTCCTCGATCATGCGCGCCAGGGCGACCGGATCGGTACCGGGCTCGGCGCGCACGACGCCGACCGAGACACGGTCGAGCGGAATGCCGGCGAGGCGGTAGAGATTGAGGTCGCTGGTGACGATCATGCCGTCGATGGTGAAGGACGGCCCCATGGCGAAGGTGCCGACCAGATCGATCACCGGCGCCAGCGTCGCCGTCGGCGCATGCAGCAGGACCTCGGCCGATCCCTCGTGCCGGATCGCCTCCGCCACGCGGCGATAGTCGTGGCGCGACAGCCTGTCGAGCAGCGCGGCCCGCGGCAGGCCGAGCGCCGGCAGGGCCGCCTCGATCTCGGGGAGGCGCAGGACGGGACGGGCGGGATCGAAGGCGACGATGGTGACCGACAGATGCCGACCGTTTTCCGGCAGCCGCACCTGCGCCGTGAACAGGTGCATCGCCCGGGCATCGCGCACCCCCGGCACCGCCTCGGCCTCGTGCAGGAGGGTGCGGGCGAACCAGGGCGGGGTGAAGGTCATCGAGGCGTAGTATGGGCTGACGACGAACACGTCGCCGTCCAGGTTGGCGGGGATCTGCAGGGCGCTGTCGTAGAGTGCGTTGCGGAAGCCGACCTGGGTGAACATCAGCACGATGGCCACCGTCACGCCGGCCAGCGCCCCCAGCGCGGTCCCGATCCGGAAGCGGAGCTGGCGGCGCGCCAGCAGGAACGGGAAGGCGGCACTCATCGGCGGGCGGGCGGCGTCGGCCGCAGCCGCACGGTGACCTCGGCGCCGATCACCGGCGGCAGCGTCCCGTCGACCGCGATCTCGACCTCGACGATGCGCGCGTCGCGCCCGACCAGGATGTCCGAGCTCGGCCGCCGCTGGCGGTACATCTCGGCCTCGACGCGCTCGACCCGTCCCGGAAGCGGCGACGGCAGGAAGGGGGCAGACACCTGTGCGGCATCGCCTGCCGCGAGTTGCGATACGCGCGTCTCGTCGACCTCGGCGATCACCATCAGCCGGCGCAGGTCGCCGAGCCTGAGCAGCCCCTCGTCGGCGGCCTCGCCGGGGCGGGCCTGGATCGACAGGATGCTGCCGTCCGTCGGCGCCCGGACCAGGGCGCGATCGAGGATCGCTTCGGCGCGGCGCACCGCAGCCGCTTCCACGGCGATGCGCGCGCGGGCGGCGGCCTCGTCCACCGGCCGCACCTCGGACAGCGCCGCCGTCTCGTGGCGTGCCTGCCGCAGCGCCTGGTCCGCCCGATCGACGTCGGCCCGGCGCGTCTCGAGCTGGGAGACGGAGACGGCGCTGGTCCGTGCCAGGGACGATGCCCGTGCCAGTTCCCGCCGGGCCTGGGCCAGTTCCACCTCGCGCGCCGCGATCAGCGCCGCCTGCGCCGCCGCAACACTCGTCTTCGGTCCGGCGAGCAGCTGTTCCAGTTCGGCCCGGGCGAGACGGAGGCGCGCGCCGGCCAGCTCCGCCTCGACCGTCGCCTGCTCGTAACCATCGAGCCGCGCCAGGACGGCGCCCGCGGCGACCCGCTGGCCCTCCGTCACGTTCAGTTCGCGCACGATGGTCCCGGGCGGGCCGCGGACCGCCCGAACCCGGCCGTGCGGCTCTATCCGACCCCGCGCGACGATCTCGCTCGCGCCGGGTGCCTGCGCGGCGGCGACGGCCGGCTGCCAGAGCAGTGCGACGCATACGCCGACTAAGGCGAGGGCGCGAAGTTCAGTCCACACGGACATCGCGTCCGAGAACAGGCGGCAACACCTTGCCTCAGCCTTCGCCGGTCCGTCGCACGAACCAGGTCTTCCGTAGGTCGAAACGCAGGAGGAAGCGGATCTCGCCGTCGATCTCGGCGCGCTCGACGATCTGCGCGCCGAAGCGCCGATAGACCGGCAGCGGACGCCGCGCCGCCGTGCCGTAGCCGGTGACGATGCCGCGGCTCTGCAGGTCGCGGCAGCAGCGGCCCCAGAAGGCGATCAGGTGTGCCAGTTCGTGATCGCCGTCGGCAAAGAAGGTCAGCATCTCCGTGCTGCCCGGCTCCTCCAGCGGCAGCACGAAGCCGAAAGTCGCCGCCTGCTGCATCCGCCCGCCGATATTGACCGCGAGGCCGCGGCGCACGGATCCGTCGTTTCCCCGGTCGGCGTACACGATCTGGTCTTCATAGGGGACGGGCGACCGGAGCCGCCCCGCCTCGTCATCCCAGATCCACAGCTTTCGCAACAGTCCGTCCGGCCGGATCGCTGCAAAGGCTTCATAGAAGGCGCGTTCGTACGCCGCGACCGCCCGCGGGTCGCCGGTGTCGAGGACCACTGCGGAATCCGACGCCACGGCGGCGGGCCTCGCCTGGAGGAGAAGGGCGGGATGAGGCGGCTCGCCCTCGGGAAGCTCGACCGTTCCGATGGTCATGAACGTACCTCCATGAGCAATTGGACCGGGCGGTCCGGTACCAGGGTCGTTCGCGCCGCCATCCCCACGGGCACCTCGTCGCGGGGCGAGAGGCGGAAGCGCTGGACGATCCGAGCCAGAACGAGAAGCAGTTCGATGTTGGCGAAATGGCTGCCGATGCATTGATGCTTGCCGACCGCGTAGGGCAGGGCTGCCCGGCGCTGCGCCGCATCCGCCGTGAGGAAACGCTCGGGCCGGAAGGTCTCCGGCGCCTCCCACCAGTCGGGGCTGCGCTGGATCGCGAAGATCGAGATCAGCATCGAGGTGCCTTTCGGCACCGCCCAGCCGTCGATCTCGTCGTCTTCGGTACATTCCCGGCCGATATTGTAGACCGGCGGATAGAGGCGCATGGCCTCTTCCACGACGGCCGCGCCATAGGGCAGGCGCGGCAGGTCCGTCATTTCCGGGTGCCGCCCGCCGAGTGCCGCTTCGATCTCGGCGTGCATCGCCTCGGCCACCGCCGGATGCGCCGCCAGGAGGTGAAGCGTCCAGGTCAGCGCCGTCGCGGTCGTCTCGAAGCCGGCGACGAACAGCGTCTTGGCCTCGTTCACCAGCGCCGCGCGCGTCCAGGGCTCGGCCCCGCCGCGGTCGGCGAGCAACGCGGTCAGCATGTCGTCGGGCCGATAGGCCGGGTCGTCGAGCCGCCGCGACACCTCCGCACCGATGAAGGCGTCGAGCGTGCGCCGCGTCCGGTTGAGCGCGCGGTTGATCGGCACGGGCACCCACAGCGGCAGCTGGAGCAGCGACCAGTTCCGGCGGACCAGCTGGATCAGGCTGGCATCCACCGCCGCGGCGAAGGCGCCGGCGCTGCCGGTATCGATGTCGAGCGACAGGAGGGCGCGCCCGATGACGCGCATGGCGATGCGCTTGGCCTCGCGCATGGCGTCGATGCTGCCGTGCGCGCGTGCGGTGTCGGTCCAGCCGTCGAGGATCGGATCCAGGACCCGGTTCACCGACCGCACGAGCGCCTGCAGCCGCTCGGGCCGGAAGGCCGGCTGTATCCGGCGCCTGCGGGCCAGCCAGAGATCCCCCTCGGTCGCCAGCAGCCCGTCGCCGATCACCGTGCCCAGATTGCGGTTGATCCGCCCGCGCGGGTAGCGCTCGTGATGTGTCACCAGCACGTGCCGTGCATAGTCCGGCCGTCCCAGCGCCACGATGCGGCGTGGCCCTGCACGCATGCCGACGATACCGCCGTGCGCGGCGAGCGCCCGCGCCGGGAAGGTATGGGGAGCCGCCGCCATGTCGCGCAGATTCCCCAATAGGGCACGTCCTGCGAGCATCGGCACGGGCCTGGCGGTCTGCGCCCGGTGCGACAGGGTCATGCGGCGGCCTTCCTGACCAAGATCCGCGGCGGTGCGGGGGAGGCGCCATCCTTCATCGCAGCGGAGGAATCCGCAACTGGAAACAGACCCCCGTTCGTCCCAAGGGACGCCCGGCTACGCTATAGACGTCAGGCGGATCCCAGCAGGTGCGCCAGCACAGCGTTGAGGCGTTGGCGGCCGGCGGCGGTGCAGCGGAGGCCGGCGGCGTCGAGGGTGATCAGATCCTCCTCGGTCAGGGCGTTCAACCGGGCGGCATCGAGCCGCTCCTCCAGGTCGACACCGGCGGTGCGGCGGTAATCGTCCCGCGACACGCCACGGGCGAGGCGCAGGCCCATCATCAGCAGTTCCTCGGCGGCGTCGCCGCGTTCGATCGCGCTGCGCTCCACCGTGGCATGGCCCTCCGCTTCGACACGGGCGAGCCAGGTATCGGGGGCCCTTGCCTGCCGGGTCGCGATGCGGCCGCCGTCGGATCCGGTGAGACGACCGTGGGCGCCGGGCCCGACGCCGAGCCAGTCGCCGCCGCTCCAGTAGATGAGATTATGCCGGCACTCGCCGCCGGGCCGTGCGTGGTTGGAGATCTCGTAGGCCGGCAGGCCCGCCGCATCGAGCAGCGCGTGCGTCTCCTCGTAGAAGGCCGCGCCCATGTCCTCGTCGGGCATGGCGAGTTCGCCGCGGGCGTGACGAGCGGCGAAGGCGGTGCCGGGCTCGATGGTCAGCTGGTAGATCGAGAGATGGTCGCCGACATGCTCCAGCGCGCGGGCGAGTTCGGCCTTCCAGGCGGCGAGCGACTGCTCCGGGCGGGCGTAGATCAGGTCGAACGACCAGCGTGCGAAATGACGGCGGGCGGTCTCGACCGCCGCCAGCGCTTCGGCCGAACCGTGTTCGCGGCCGAGGAAGCGCAGGGCATCGTCGTCGAGCGCCTGGACGCCCAGCGAGACCCGGTTCACGCCGGCCTGGGCGAGGGCGGCGAAGCGCGCCGCCTCGACCGAGGTCGGGTTCGCCTCCAGCGTGATCTCGATGTCGGGTGCCGTCGTCCAGCGCGCGGCGATGCGCTCCAGCACCGCAGCGGTGGTCTCCGGCGCCATGAGAGACGGCGTGCCGCCGCCGAAGAACACGGTGTCGACCGTGCGGCCCGCCGTCTCGTTCGCGAAGTGGTCTAGTTCGCGCAGCAGGCCGTCGCGCCAGCGCGCCTCGTCGATGCCGCCGCGGACGTGGCTGTTGAAGTCGCAATAGGGGCACTTGGCCCGGCAGAACGGCCAATGGACGTAGATGCCGAAGCTGGGGGAGCCTGCGGCCATGCGCCTCAATCCGCGAAGCAGCCGGCGATCAGCTTGGCGAAGGCGTCGGCACGGTGGCTGATCGCGTGTTTCTCGTCCGGTTCCATCTCGCCGAAGGTGAGCGTGCGGCCGTCGGCCACGAACATCGGGTCGTAGCCGAAGCCGCGGCTGCCGCGCGGCGGCCAGACGAGGGTGCCGTCGACCCGGCCCTCGAACGTCTCGCAATGGCCGTCCGGCCAGGCGAGCGCCAGGGCGCTGACGAAATGCGCCGATCGGTCGGCCGTGCCGCCCAGCTCGCGATGCACACGGGCCATCGCTGCGGCGAAGTCCTTGCTCGGCCCGCCCCACCGGGCGGAGTAGATGCCGGGCTGTCCGCCGAGCGCATGCACGGCGAGGCCGCTGTCGTCGGCGAGGGCGGGCAGGCCGGATCGCAGTGAGGCGTCCCGCGCCTTCAGTTCGGCATTGGCGACGAAGGTGGTGCCCGTCTCCTCGGGCTCCGGCAGGCCGAGTTCGCCGGAGGAGCGCACCTGAACGGACCAGGGCTTCAGCAGGTCGCGGATTTCCACGACCTTGCCGGGATTGTGGCTGGCGATGACGAGGTCGTTGCCGGTGAAGCGGCGCCGCATGCGGGTCCCCTGGCTGCGATCCGCCGCATATGGGGTGCGGCGGCGGCCGAAACCGCCTCAGGCGAGGCCGAGTGCCCGGCGCTGATGCTGGACCAGGTCGGCGACGCCGGCGCCAGCGAGATCGAGCAGCGCCAGGAAGGCCGCGTGCGAGAAGGGCTTCTGCTCGGCCGTGCCCTGGACCTCGACGATGCCGCCGCTGCCGGTGAGCACGAAGTTGGCGTCGGCCTCGGCGTTGCTGTCCTCGTCGTAGTCGAGGTCGAGCACCGCCTCGCCCTGATAGATGCCGCACGACACGGCCGCGACCTCGTCGGTCAGCGGCATCGCCTTGATGGCGCCGATCTTCATCATGTGCTGGAAGGCGAGATGCAGCGCGACGTAGCTGCCGGTGATCGCCGCGGTGCGGGTGCCGCCGTCGGCCTGGAGCACGTCGCAGTCGATGCGCACCTGGATCTCGCCCAGCGTCTCCATGTTCGTCACGGCGCGCAGCGACCGGCCGATCAGGCGCTGGATCTCCTGGGTGCGGCCGCTCTGCGACCCCTTCGCCGCCTCGCGGGCGCCGCGGGTGTGCGTGGCGCGCGGCAGCATCCCGTATTCCGCCGTCACCCAGCCCTTGCCGGTGTTGCGCAGGAAGGGCGGCACGCGGTCCTCGACCGACGCAGTGCACAGAACCTTGGTATGACCGAACGCGACCAGGCAGGAGCCCTCCGCATAGCGGTTCACGCCGGTTTCGAGCGATACCTGTCGCAACTGGTCGGTTGCGCGTCCGGAGGGCCGCATGGCGTCTATCCTGTGTCTCGATGTCGGGCGGGCGCGGACCCTAGCCCGCGGGCGCCGACGCGTCCATCCGCATTCGTTGACGACGCCGACGGGGCCACCTACATTCGACACCGGCCAGGGACAAGCCGTTTCCCTCCAACAGCAGATGCCGCTGAATCAGTCGCCCAGCATCGCAACCCTGAACGACCGGTCGCGCGAAATCTTTCGCATGGTCGTCGACGCCTATGTCGACACTGGCGAGCCGGTCGGATCTCGGACTCTTTCGAAGCGGCTGGGGACGACGCTCTCCGCGGCGACCATCCGCAATGTGATGGCGGACCTCCAGGATCTGGGATTGCTGTACTCGCCGCACACGTCGGCCGGGCGTCTGCCGACGGAGGCCGGGCTGCGGCTCTTCGTCGACGGTCTTCTCGAACTCGGCAGCCTGACCGAGCAGGAGCGCGGCGACATCGAAGCGCGTTGCGCCACGACGGGACGGAGCTTCGCGCAGACGTTGGAGCAGGCGGGATCGCTGCTGGCGGGCCTGTCGCGGCATGCGGGCCTTGTCGTGGCGCCGAAGGCCGGCACGCAGATGAGCCACATCGAGTTCGTGAACATCGGCAACGGCCGCGCCCTCGTCATCCTGGTGGACAGGGGCGGCAACGTCGAGAATCGGGTGATCGACCTGCCGCCGGGCCTGCCGGCCGAGACGCTGATTCAGGCGACCAACTATCTCCAGGCGCGGCTGGTCGGGCGCACCCTCGACGAGGCGCGGGGCGACATTTCGCGCGAGCTGGAGCAGCACCGCGCGGCCATCGACGCCCTGACGCAGACGGTGGTCGAGCGGGGGCTTGCGGTATGGGCTGGCGACGCCGCTCACGGTACCCTGATCGTTCGGGGCCAGGCACAGCTCCTCGACGACGTCACCGCGATCGAGGACCTCGAACGGATCCGTTCGCTGTTCGATGCGTTGGAGACCAAGGAAAGCCTCCTGCGCCTCGTCGATGCCGCCGAGCAGGGGCAGGGGGTGCAGATCTTCATCGGGGCCGAGAACGAGCTGTTCGGCCATGCCGGCTGGTCGATGATCCTGGCGCCGTACAGCGACGAGCAACGCCGCGTCGTCGGTGCGATCGGCGTGATCGGCCCGACGCGATTGAATTACGCCCGTATCGTCCCTGTCGTGGACTATACGGCGAAGGTGGTCGGGCGGTTGCTCGGCTGACGCCAGTCCAAGGAAGAGAAGATGTCGAAAGAGCAGATGAATCCGGATCCGGCGGAACCGGTGGCGAACACGGCGCAGGGCGACGTCCGCGAGGATGGCGCTGCGACGGCGGAGCGTCAGGACGGGCAGCCCGATGCGCCGGAAGGGTCGCGCATCGCCGAACTGGAAGCCGAGATCGCCGGGCTGAAGGATCAGCATCTGCGGGCCTTGGCCGAGATCGAGAATGTCCGCCGGCGTGGCCAGCGCGACCGCGACGAGGCGGCGAAATACGGCGCCGCCGGGTTCGCGCGCGACATGCTCGCCGTGGCCGACAACCTGCGCCGCGGCATCGACAGCGTGCCGGCCGAGGCGCGTCGTGACGACCAGCACGTGGCCAATCTCATCGCCGGCGTCGAACTGGTCGAGAAGGATCTGCTGTCCGCGTTCGAGAAGCACGGCGTCCAGCGCGTCGACCCGAAGCCGGGCGAGCGGTTCGACGCCAACGTGCATCAGGCGATGTTCGAGGTGGAGAACAGCGGCCAGCCGGCGGGCACCGTCGCCCAGGTGCTTCAGCCCGGTTACGTCCTCAACGGCAGGCTGCTTCGGGCCGCCATGGTCGGCGTCGCGAAGGGTGAGGCCGTTCAGGGGCAGAAGGTGGACACGACCGTCTGAGGTGTGCCGGTGCGCGTTTCGGCGCGCACGTCACTCCTGATCGTCGAGGGATTCGAGAAGCGCGCGGCCGGCGTCTGCCGCGGCGCGGTTCTCCGCCTCGACGCGATCGAAGATTTCACGCCGCAATACGGTCGCTTCCGGCGGAAAGGTGAAGCCCAGGCGGACGGAGCGCCCGCGGACCTCCACCACCGTGACCTCGATATCGCCGTTGATCACGACTGAGTCGCCGATCTTGCGGGTCAGGTAGAGCATCCTGCCGCCCCTGCCATGCTGTGCCGCCTCCCCCCGAACCAGGCAGTCCTGCGGCGAGGACCACGGATAACACCCTAGC
Organism: Constrictibacter sp. MBR-5; assembly: GCF_040549485.1. NCBI lineage: Bacteria > Pseudomonadati > Pseudomonadota > Alphaproteobacteria > Rhodospirillales > Allostellaceae > Constrictibacter > Constrictibacter sp. MBR-5. Next base: position 134,201 of record NZ_JBEPTK010000004.1, on the reverse strand, counting down.
AGGCTCCTCGCGGTGCGTTAACGTTTTCTTTAGCGCGAATGCGGCACACTGCAACCTCTGCTCCGGGAAACAGGTGTTCATCGGTCCATGGACCTCGGCGGCTTCAAGCTCTTCGGCATGCTGGAACGGCGGATGGACTGGCTGGGCGACCGCCAGCGCGTTCTGGCGCAGAACGTCGCGAACGCCGACACCCCCAACTATGCCGCCCAGGACCTGAAGCCGCTTCGATTCGACGATGCGATGCGATCGGCCGGTCCCGTCGGCGTGGAACGGACGGACCCCAAGCATATAACCGGGCATCCGCCGGCCAGCCGTTACGGCGAGCGGCGGACGAAGGACGGGGAGGCAGTGACGCTGTCGGGCAACGCCGTCGACCTCGAAGGCGAACTGCGCAAGGTGTCCGAGACGAGCATGGACTATCAGGCGATGGTCAATCTCTACCGCAAGCACGTCTCGATGCTCCGCACGGCGATCGGCCGGAACGGCTAAGGGAGAGGCCGCCCATGGACCTGGTCAAGTCGCTCCAGATCTCCGCCTCGGGCATGCGCGCTCAGGGCACGCGTCTGCGCGTGATCGCGGAGAACCTCGCCAACGCGCAGTCGACCGCACAAGTCCCCGGCGGTCAGCCCTATCAGCGCAAGGTGGTCAGTTTCAGCAACGACCTCAATCGGGCATCGGGTGTCGAGGAGGTCAAGGCCGACCGCGTTCGGCTCGACTCCTCGGAGTTCGAACGGCGCTACGATCCAGGGCACCCGGCAGCGGACGCCGATGGATACATGCTCCTGCCGAACGTGAATCCGATGGTCGAACTCATGGATATGCGCGAGGCTCAGCGCAGCTACGAGGCGAACCTGAACGTGCTCAGCGCGTCGCGCTCCATGCTGATGCGCACGATCGACATGCTCCGGACCTGATCGAGGGAACCCCGATGGCCATCAATCCCCTCAGCGCTGCGGGCGCATACGCGAACGCATCGAAAGTCGGTACGTCGCCGGGCATGGAAGCCCGGGGCGGCGGCAGCAGCTTCGCGGAGATGATCAAGGACGCTGGCCGCAGCACGGCGCAGGAACTGCGCGGCGCCGAGCAGCTGTCCGCGAAGGCGGCGGCCAAGGAAGCCGACCTGCTGCAGGTGGTGAACGCCGTCACCAATGCCGAGGTCAGCCTCCAGACCGTCGTGGCCGTGCGCGACCGGGTCATCCAGGCTTACCAGGACATCATCCGCATGCCGATCTGACGCCTCGCGGCCGCTGGTCGCGAGGTATTTTTTTATCCGGCGAGTTATGGTGAAGATCCGATGAATGCCGCCGACGTGCTCGACGTCTCCCGCGATGCGATCATCGTCACGATGCAGGTGTCGGCGCCGCTCATGGTGATCGCCCTCGTCGTCGGCGTGACCATCTCGCTGTTTCAGGCACTGACCCAGATCCAGGAGATGACCCTGGTGTTCGTGCCGAAGATCCTGGCCGTGTTCGCGGGAACGCTGGCGTTGATCCCCTTCATGCTCTCGTCGATGACCGGGCTGATGGAGCGGATCGCCGATCGCATCGTGAACCAGGGTTAGGCTGGTGCTGGAGCGTCTGGTCCTCGTCGACGTCCTGACGTTCTTCCTCGTGTTCTGCCGCGTGGGATCGGCGGTGATGGTGCTGCCCGGTTTCGGCGAAGCGATGGTCTCGCCCCAGGTGCGCCTGCTCCTGGCGCTGGCCGTGACGCTGGTGGTCGCTCCAGTCGTCGGACCGACGCTCGCCGGCGTGCCGGGCGGGCTCGAGGTGCTGCTGATCACGGAGATCGGGGTCGGACTGTTCGTCGGCGCTGCCGCGCGGATGATGATGTCGGCGCTGCAGGTCGCCGGCAACGTGATCGCCTTCCAGACGAGCCTCGCCGGAGCGATGGCCTTCGATCCCATGTCCAACACGCAGACGCCGGTGACGGGCACGTTCCTCAGCACGCTCGGGCTCGTGCTCGTCTTCGTCGCGGACCTGCATCACCTGATGCTCGCGGGCATCGTCGAAAGCTATCGCCTGTTCGTTCCGGGGCAGCTGCCGCCGATCGGCGACTTCGCCGAGGCGGCGACGCGGATCGTCGGCGATTCCTTCCGCATCGGCATGCAGCTGTCGGCGCCGTTCCTGCTGGTGGGCATCCTCGTCACCGTCGGGATGGGGCTGCTGTCGCGCCTGATGCCCCAGGTCCAGGTTTTCTTCCTCGCGGTGCCGGTACAGATAATGATCGGCCTGCTCGTCCTGGCGCTGACGCTCAGCTTCGGCATGACCTGGTTCCTGGAAGGCTACGAGCAGAGCCTCCGTACGCTGTATTTCGGAGGCTGAGCCGTGGCGGACGAGAGCGATTCTTCCGAGAAGACAGAAGACCCTACGCAAAAGAAGCTCGATGATGCGCGCGAGAAGGGGCAGGTCCCGTCGTCGCGCGAATTGAACCACTGGTTCATCATCCTCGGCGGGACGCTGTTCGTCATAATGTCGCTGCCGTCGCTCGCCACGGGGCTGGCGGCGGCCATGCAGAAATTTTTGGAACAGCCTCACGCGCTCGCCGTGGAGGGGGACGACGCCCGGGCGATGCTTCTCGACATGGCGGGCAGCGTGGGTCTGCTGCTGGCGCTGCCTTGCGTCCTGATGATCGCGGCAGCGATCGCCCCCGGCCTGTTGCAGACGGGCTTCCTGCTGTCGACGGAATCGCTCAAGCCGAAGCTCGAGAAGATCTCGCCGATGGGCGGCTTCAAGCGCCTCTTCTCGCTGAAGTCGGTGCTCGAGTTCATCAAGGGCCTGCTCAAGCTGGCGATCGTGACGGCGGTCGCGACGATGCTGCTGCTCCCCGAGTTCGACCGTATCGAACTCACGGCCGGAATGGAGATCGAGGATCTCCTCGTCATGCTGCAGACCCTGACGCTGAAGCTGCTCGTCGGCGTGCTCGCGGTGATGTTCCTGATCGCTGCTGCCGACATCCTCTACCAGCGTTTCGACCACATCAAAAAGCTGCGCATGTCGCGGCAGGAGATGAAGGAGGAGTTCAAGCAGTCCGAAGGCGACCCGATGATCAAGCAGCGGCTGCGGCAGCTCCGGATGGAGCGTTCGCGCCGCCGCATGATGGCGGCGGTGCCGACAGCCGACGTCGTCGTGACGAACCCCACTCACTTCGCCGTCGCCTTGAAGTATGATCCGGATACGATGTCCGCGCCGCGCTGCGTGGCGAAGGGCGGTGACAATCTCGCGTTGCGGATCCGCGAGGTGGCACGCGAACATGGCGTGGCCACGGTCGAGAATCCGCCGTTGGCGAGGGCGCTTTTCGCGTCTGTCGAGATCGATCAGGAGGTTCCGACGGAACATTATCGCGCCGTCGCTGAAGTCATCAGCTTTGTGTGGAAACTGAAGAAGCGATGACCGATCGGACCGTACCCCGATCGCTGCGACCGCCCGCCGCGCGGCACGTGACCGTTCCGGAAGGACGACGCGAGACTGCCGCGCCGCCGATCGATGCGCACGGCCGCCCGTCTTCGCTCTGGCGGACCTTGCTGCTGCTCCTGGTCGGTGCGATGGCCGGATCGGCGCTGACCCTGTCCATGCGTCAGATTTCCGGGGGAAGGGCAGATACCGCGACCGTGACGGCGGTCGGCATCACGGTCCTGGTCCTTGTCCTGATCGGCGGCGGCTGGCTGGCCGTCTTCGCGCTCAGGGCCCGCCGCGACCGGCGAACGGCGGAAATTCTCGCCGCCGCCGGCGATGCCCGCCCCGATGCGCAGGTCATCGTCGACGGGCGCGGTAACGAAGTCTTCGCGAACAGGGCGTTCAACGACCTGGTTGGTGCGGAGGGCGGCTCGGCCCAGTCGCGTCTGCGCGCCTGGCTGTGCAGGTCGTCCAAGGCTGTCGAAGCTTTCAACGATCTGGATGCGCAGGCGAAAGGCGGAGTGGCAAGCACGCGTGACGTTTTCCGGCCCGACGAGGCGGGGCATCGGCACGCTTACGAGGTGTCCGCCCTGCCGGTGCCCGGCGACGAACCGCGGGTCGTCTGGACGTTTCGCGATGCGACGTCACACCATGCGCTGGTCGAAGCCATGCTCGCCGACCAGCGCAAACTCGCGGACTTTCTGGAGAGCGCCCCTCTAGGGTTCTACTCCGTGGACGCCGATGGCCGTTTCCTCTTCGTCAACGGCGCCTTGGCGGGTCTTCTCGGCGTCGCTGCGGAAGATTTGATGGGCGGCAACTGGCGCCTGCACGATTTCCTCGTCGAGGTTCCGGTGCCGGGTACGCCCGGGCACTCGCCTTTCGCAAATCCCGCGGCAGCGGAACGGGGGGAAACCGTGCTTCGCGGGGTCGGTGGGCGGCCGATCCAGGCGCAGATCACGCAGAGCATCGTGCCCGGCGAAGCGACCGGCACGCTCATGACCCGCTCCGTCGTCCGGGATCTCCGGCCCGAACGCGAGTGGGAGCAGGCGCTCAAGGCTTCGGAACTGCGCTTCCAGCGGTTCTTCGAGGAGGCGCCCGTCGGCGTGGCGCTTCTGGATCACGATCTGCGGATCTCCGAGGCCAACCCCACCTTCGCGACCCTCATCGGGCATGATCGTGCGGAACTCGGGGGCATGCCGTTCGTCGACCTCGTGCGCGTGCCGGAACGAGCCGACGTCGCGGCGAAGCTGGTCGCAGCCCGGGAGGGCGGCGGGGCCACCCCGATCGAGGTACCGCTGGCGGGGGGCGGAGACCGGACATGGGCGCTCTACGCGCGTCCCCTCGAAGACGCTGCAGGCACCGGCCTGATGCTCCACCTCGTGGAGACGACGCACCAGAAGCGCCTCGAGGTGCAGTTCGCCCAGTCCCAGAAGATGCTCGCCGTCGGGCAGCTGGCCGGAGGCATTGCCCACGATTTCAACAACCTGCTGACGGCGATGATCGGATTCTGCGACCTGCTGCTGCTGCGGCATCAGCCGGGCGACGCGTCGTTCGCCGACATCATGCAGATCAAGCAGAACGCCAACCGGGCGGCCAACCTCGTTCGCCAGCTGCTCGCCTTTTCGCGTCAGCAGACCCTGCAGCCGCGCATCCTGAATTTGACGGACACGCTCGCCGAGCTCTCTAACCTGTTGCGGCGGCTGATCGGCGCCGGCATCGACCTCAGCATGCAGCACGGCCGCAACCTCGGGCTCGTCCGGGTCGATCAGATCCAGTTCGAGCAGGTCATCATGAACCTCGCTGTGAACGGCCGGGACGCGATGCCGAACGGCGGCGTGCTGACGATACGCACCTCGAACGCGAGCTTTCCCGTCGACCGCGTCGTGGGACGCGAGACCATCTTGGCGGGCGAGTACGTGCTCATCGAGGTGATCGATACCGGCATGGGGATCCCGAAGGAGAACCTCGACCGGATCTTCGAGCCCTTCTTCTCGACCAAGGAAGTCGGCTCCGGAACCGGTCTCGGCCTCTCGACCGTGTACGGAATCGTCAAGCAGACGGACGGCTACGTCTTCGTCGACAGCGAGCCGGACAGCGGCGCACATTTCTCGATATACCTGCCCCAGTACAAGGGCGAGGCTACCGTGGCCCATCCCGCCCGCATGGACTCCGCGTCGGCGGACCTGACGGGCAACGGCACGGTCCTGCTGGTCGAGGACGAGGACCCCGTCCGCCTGTTCAGTGCGCGGGCTTTGCGGAACAAGGGCTACAAGGTCCTGGAGGCTCGCTCCGGCGACATGGCACTGCAGGTTCTGGATACCGCGCCGGACCATGTGGACGTCGTGGTGACGGATGTCGTCATGCCTCGAATGGACGGTCCCACCCTGATCGGAAAGCTCCGCGAGCAGCGGCCCGATCTCAAGATCATCTGCATCTCGGGCTACGCCGAAGGGGCCTTCCGCCAGAAGCTCGAGACGTTCCCGGACGTCCATTTCCTGCCGAAGCCGTTCAGCCTTCAGCAATTGGCGAGCAAGGTGAAAGAGGTGCTGGCGGCGGACCGCTGAATCGCGCCGTCAGAGGATCCTTTCGCCGAGGGGATGCCGGCCGGCTCTGTCCTCGACTTCCACCACCCAGAGATCGGGGTCGCGTGCAACCTGGCGGTCGATATAGGCGTCGGCTTCGGCGGACGGCACCGGGTTGGCGCCGGTGCCGCGCATCCACGCCGCTTCTCCTTCGGCGTCGCGCGTCTGCGTGAGAACGACGGCAGTCCCGTCCAGGAGGTCCAGCCTGATCAGGATCGCCCCCGCATCCTCGTACCCCCGTCGCAGCAGTGTCGCGGCGCGTCCGGCAGCCGCGCTCGCGCGAAGGCAGGCCTGGACCAGTAGTTTCGCCTTCAGCATCTGTACGTTCCGTCTTCGTCCGGCGGCGGTGCCGCGGTTCGCGCCCATCTTCTCACGCGGGCGCCGGAACTACATGGTCGCCGGTCGCGTTTGAAGAAGACGCCAGCCGCCCGCTCGGCTGGCGACACGCTAAACGACAGAGCGAGAGAGATCCCTATGGCCGTCGGTACAGTCAAATGGTTCAACGCCACGAAGGGCTATGGCTTCATCCAGCCGGAGAGCGGCGGCAACGACGTGTTCGTGCACATTTCCGCGGTGGAGCGGGCCGGACTGGGTTCCTTGTCGGAGGGGCAGAAGGTCAGTTACGAACTGGCGAAGGACCGCAACGGCAAGATGGCGGCCGCGAATCTGGAAGAGGTGTAGGCGCCTCTGTCATGTGTCGGTCGCGGGTCGGTCGGCACTTTCTTGAATTTTAACGGCTGTTCAACGCAACGCCCCTAGCGTTGCAGGCTCGACGGAGCGAAGACGCGCGCCGCCGATCTGTTTCGCGGGGGCGTGCTTTGAGGGGTCTGCCAGAAGCGGCTTTGGGCGTCCGGTCACGGGTCTGGCTGTCGAGCGGTTCGCCGAGCAGCCATGCGGCCTGATCGTGCATGGAACTCGGCTCCGCACGCTGCTGCGAAACGGCGGGCGATAGGCTTCGCTGGCGTCGCGATCCTGGCCGTCCTCGGATACATGTTCGTCGGCCTTCTCCAGGCGCGCCAGGAGAACCGCACCCATGCCCTGAGGCTGGCCCACAACCTCTCCGCACTTCTGGCCACCCATCTCCAAGAGCTGTTCGGGGTCGTCGCTTCTCAACTCGATTTGGCGGCCGATGGCGTCCGCGACGCATCGTCGGCGACCGAGGCGCGAGCGATCCTCCGACGTTCGTCATTCCACAGCCCGATCATTGCGGGAATGGCGGTCTACGACCGGTCCGGCCGCTTGTTGCACACGGTGGGACGGCGCGGCCCGCTACTCGCGGTGACGGACGAGCCGATCGACCTCGGGATCAAGGTCGAGCCCGTGTCGCCAGGCGACCTCCTGCCGGTGTGGAAGGCTCGCTTCGACCGATCCGGGGTACGATTGGGGGCGATCGTCGCCTTCATCGATGTTCTGGAACTCCGCCGCCTCATCGGGTCGCTGAACATCGGCGGTATGGGAAGCGCCGCCATCTGGCGCAACGATGCCGTTCTTCTCGTCCGTTCACCACACGATCCGAGCGCGATCGGGCGAACGTTCCCCGGCGGACCGGCCTGGACGGCGCTGCACCACGGCAGCACGCCCGCGGCGGCCACGCGGATCTCGCCGATCGATGGCGAAGGCCGGATGCATGCCATTGCACGGCTGGCCAACGTGCCCATCGCCGTATCCGTCGGCTTGAGCGAAGGCGATCATCTGATCAGCTGGTGGTCGCGTGCTTTGGAAACGGCGGTGATCACCCTGGCGGTGGCGCTGATCATCGCTCTCCTCGGCGTGACGCTGCTCCGCCGGATATCGGCGCAGGAGGCCGCGGAACTGGCACTTCGTGCCAGCGAGCGGCGCCTGAGCGAGGCGCTGGAAGGCGTTCGCGACGCCGTGTGGGAATGGGATCTGGCGACCGGCGAATTCTTCCTATCCTCGGTGTGGGACCGGATCGTGGGTCGTTCCGAGCCACGTCCCATCCGCGCGGAGGCGCTGCGTGCGCTCGTCCATCCTGCCGATCTCGCGATGGTGAGGGCGCGGATGCGCGACCATGTGAAAGGCCAAACCGATGCTTTCGAGGCGACACATCGCGTCCGGCACGCGTCCGGCGATTGGATCTGGGTGCAGGTCCGCGGGCGCGCCATGCGGGACGAGGCGGGGCGCGTGCTGCGGGTGGTCGGGACGCTGAGCGACGTGTCCGAGCGCGTCTCGACGGAACAGCGTCTGGCCGCCAGCGAGCAACGCCTCCGCGACATCGTCACGGCCATGGCCGACTGGGCGTGGGAGACCGACCGGACTCACCGGATCGTCTGGATGTCGGACTCCGTCGAGCGCGTCATCGGGGTGGCGGCGGATTGGCACATCGGCAAGCGGTGGAGGGAGTTCGACATCGTCGCAATCGATGCCAAGGCCCGCGAAGCCTTGGAGGAAGCGATTTCGTCGCGGCGTCCGTTCCGCGACATCGAATATGCTCGCCGCACGCCGCGGGGCGTGCGCTGGATCCAGGGCAGCGCCGTGCCGAAGTTCGACGAGAACGGCGAATTCGCCGGGTATCGTGGCACCGGGCGTGACGTCACGGACCTGCGCAGCGCACAGCGACTGCTGCGGGACGCCCTCGAGACCATGCCCGCGGGCGTGGTCCTGTTCGATGCGGACGACAGGCTGGTCCTGTCCAGCGAGCAGAACAAGAGCCTTCTACCGGGTCACCCCGACCTTCACAGGGAAGGGGTGACGTTCGAGGAGGTGATCCGCCTATCGGTCGCGCGGGGGCTGCTGCCGGATGCGATGCAGGATCCCGAGCGTTGGATCAAGGCACGGCTCGACAGGCACCGCGCAGCCAACGGCGCCATCCTCGTCCACTACGAGGACCGTGTTCTGGAAGTCTTCGAGCACCGCACGCACGACGGCGGGTGCCTGATGCTGCGCTTCGACGTCACGGAGCGGGAGCGGCTCGGCGAGCGCCTGCGACAGGCCAAGGACGCCGCGGAGGCGGCCAACACCGCCAAGTCCCAGTTCCTGGCGAACATGAGCCACGAGCTGCGCACGCCGCTGAACGCGATCATCGGGTTCTCGCAACTCCTCGAAAGCGAGCTGCTGGGGCCGTTGGGCAACGAACGCTATCGTGAATATGCAGGCGACATTCGCGACAGCGGCGAGCACCTGCTCACCATCATCAGCGACATTCTCGATCTGTCGCGCGTCGAGGCCGGACGCATGGTCCTCGAACCCGTGGACACGGACATCGTCGAGCTGTTGCGGACCGGCGAGCGCTGGGAGAATGAGCGGGCGACGCTGGAGGGGGTCGAGTTGCGGCTGGACGTCCCGGAACGCGGCCTGCGGTGGACGGTGGATCCGACCCGGCTGAAGCAGGCGATCGTCAATCTCGTCTCGAACGCGGTGAAATTTACCCCGCGCGGGGGGATCGTCACCCTGTCGGCTGCCGAGGAGGGCGGGCGCCTCGTTCTGCGGGTCACCGACACCGGCGTGGGCATGACCGCCGCACAGGTTCATCAGGCGCTCCAGCCGTTCGGCCAGGTCCAGAACGCGATGTCGCGCAAGCATGCCGGGACGGGCCTCGGCCTGCCACTGACGAAGGCGCTGGTCGAACTTCATGGCGGTACGCTGGAGATCGACAGCCGCACCGGGCAGGGGACGGTGGTCGAGGCGTCGATTCCGGCGCGGAGCGCTCAGAAGCGGCAGGTCAGCGAGGCTGCCGCCTGACGGCGAGCCTTATCTTCGCCGCAGCCGATGCCTCGAAGGGCGTGAGCGCGAGGGCTGGAACCTCGAACCGGCCGAGGCGGCAGAAGGATGGCTCCGGCATCCGCTCGACGACTTCGGGACGGACCAGATCGACCAGCAGGACGATCTCGGCGCTCGGCAGATAGGGCATCGGGATCACGCCGATTCCGCGGACCTCCATGCGGCCCGCAATAGCCGCCGGCGAAGCCGCCCGCAGCACACCGTCGACATCGAACAGGTCCACCCGATCGTCGGCCACCAGGTCGGCCCCTTGGTCGATCAGGCGCAGTGCGAGGTCCGACTTGCCGGCGCCCGATGCGCCTCGAAGCAGGACACCCCGGCCATCGATCGCAACGCATGTGGCGTGAAGCCTCGGCATGGAGGGACGCTGCGGCCCCTGCGTCGGCTGTGTCAACGGTCCGGTCCCGCCTGCGCACGATGGGGCTGGCCCGGCCGAGCCGAAGCCGGCACATTGCGGGCCTCTGCCAACTCCGAGGTGCACGTCGTGTCAGAATCGTTCCGGTTCGCGCAGATCGTCTGCTGGGTCCTTCCCGCCACGGTGGCCGGGTGGAACTGGGGAATGGGCATCGCACTGCTGACCTTCGGCGCGCAGATGTTCTCCGCACCGTCGCTCACGCGGATGTACGCCTTGTGGAAGGCGCGCCGCGGCGACGTGCAGGCGGAAGATGTCCAGCGGTTCAATCTCGTGGCCAACCTGCTCGCCGGAATCGCCTTCGCTCTGCTCGCCCGCGCCGTGGTCGGTCCGGACGCCGCCGTCTGAGCGCAGGCCGGGCCGTGGTCAGTGGGCTTCGCCCCAATGCCGGCCCGTGCCGGTATCGACGACCAGCGGCACACTGAGCGATGCGGCGCGCTCCATCACCCCCTGGACCAACGCCGCGGTGCGCTCCGCCTCCGCTTCCGGCACCTCGAACAGCAGTTCGTCATGCACCTGCAGAAGCATGCGCGCCCTCAGCCCCGCATCGCCGAGCGCCTTCGGGATACGTACCATCGCCCGCTTGATGATGTCGGCCGCCGAGCCCTGGAGCGGCGCGTTGATCGCGGCGCGCTCGCCGAAGCTGCGCTTCGCCGGGTTCTTGTCACGGATGTAGGGCGTATAGCACTTGCGGCCGAAGATCGTCGTGATGTGGCCGTGCTCGCGCGCGAACGACTTGGCCCGCTCCATATAGTCGCGGATACCGGGATAGCGTTCGAAATAGGCATCGATGTAGGCGCGCGCCTCGCCCTGCGGGATGCCGAGCTGGCGGCCCAGGCCGAATGCGCTGATGCCGTAGATGATGCCGAAATTGATCGCCTTGGCCTTGCGCCGCACCTGCGGGTCCATGCCCTCGACCGGCGTCCCGAACACCTGGCTCGCGGTCATCGCGTGGATGTCGTAGCCCTCGCGGAAGGCCGTGCGCAGCGACTCGATCTCCGCGACATGGGCGAGCAGGCGCAGTTCGATCTGCGAGTAGTCGGCCGACAACAGGACGTGGCCGGGTGACGCGACGAAGGCCTGCCGGATCTTGCGGCCCTCCTCGGTGCGGACGGGGATGTTCTGCAGGTTCGGGTCGTTCGAAGACAGCCGGCCCGTCGTGGTCACCGCCATCGCGAAGGTCGTGTGGACGCGGCCGGTGTCGGGGTTGATCTCGTCCAGCAGGGCGTCGCTGTAGGTACTCTTCAGCTTCGAGATCTGGCGCCAGTCGAGCACCTTCTGGGCGAGCTGGCCGGCCTGTCCCGTGTCCTGGCCGGCCAGATCCTCCAGCACGTCGGCGCCGGTCGTGAAGGCGCCCGTCTTCGACTTGCGGCCCCCGGCGACGCCCAGTTCGCCGAAGATGATGTCCGAGATCTGCTTCGGCGACCCGATGTTGAATTCGTGCCCGACGATTTCGTAGGCGTCGGTCTCGATGGTGGCCATCCGCTCGCCGAAATCCTTCGACAGCGCGCGGAGCTGGTCCGGGTCGACCAGCACCCCGGCCTCCTCCATGTCGGCCAGCACCTGCACCAGCGGGCGTTCGATGGTCTCGTACACCGCCGTCATCCGCTCCAGCACCAGCCGGCCGCGAAAGAGCGCGTGCAGGCGGGCGGCATAGTCGACTTCCTCGGCCGCATGGGCCAGCGCACGGTCATGCGGCGCCTGGTCGAAGGTGATCGCCGCCTTGCCCTTGCCGATCACGCTCTCCAGGGATACGCAGGCATGGCCGAAATGCCGCTCGGCCAGTTCGCCGACCGTCAGTCCGCCCGAGCCGTCGAGCACGTAGGCCAGCAGGGTCATGTCGTCGACCGGCGTCACCCTGGCATCGAAGCGCTTCAGGGCGCGGATGTCGAACTTCAGGTTCTGCCCGATCTTCAGCACCGACGGGTCGGCGAGAAGCGGTTTCAGCAGGTCCATCGCCCGCTCGGCGGTGAGGGCGGCCGGCGCGTCGCCCGAAGCGGAAAAGTCCAGCTGCCCGTTCGCAATCGGCGCTGCGGCGAACGGAACGTAGCAGGCGCTGCCGGCTTCCAGCGCAAGGGCGATGCCGCAGACCGTTCCGCGCGACGGATCGGAATGGGTCGTCTTCACCGACAGCGCCACCGCGCCGGCTTCGATCGCCCGGTCGATCCAGGTTCGCAGCGTGGCCTCGTCCAGGACGAGCGTGTAGGCCACCTCGGCGGGCGGGGGCGGTGCTGCGTCCGCGGCGGGAGCGGCGACGGGCGCGCCGCTGCCGGCGAGCTGCCGCTCGGCGCGCGCGGTGATCGAGCGGAAGCCCTGCTCGCGCAGGAAGCCCAGCAGCGTGTCCGGGTCGGGCTGCCGCACGACGAAGTCGTCTATGCCCTCCTCGGTCGGCACGTCGGCGCGCAGGCGTACCAGATCGCGCGACAGGCGGGCCTGATCGGCGAAGGCGATCAGGTTCTCGCGCCGCTTCGGCTGTTTGATTTCGTGCGCGCGCTCGAGCAGTGCATCGAGGCCGCCATATTCGAGCACGAGCTGCGCGCCGGTCTTCACGCCGATGCCCGGCACGCCCGGCACGTTGTCGACCGAGTCACCGGCGAGCGCCTGCACGTCGACCACCAGTTCGGGGCCTACGCCGAAACGCTCGCGGACTTCTTCCGGGCCGATGCTGCGCTGCTTCATCGGGTCCCACATGCGGACGTGATCGCCGACCAGCTGCATCAGGTCCTTGTCGGACGACACGATGGTCACGTCCATTCCCGCCTCGGTGGCGATGCGGGCGTATGTTGCGATGATGTCGTCCGCCTCGAAGCCCTCGGTCTCGATGCAGGGCAGCGCGAAGGCGCGGGTCGCGTCGCGGATCAGGCCGAACTGCGGCTTGAGCTCGTCCGGCGGCTCGTCGCGGTTCGCCTTGTAGGCGTCGTAGAGGTCGTTGCGGAAGCTGGTCGCGCCCTTGTCGAAGATCACCGCGACATGGTCGGCGTGCATGTCGTCCAGCAGCTTGATGACCATGCTGCAGAAGCCGAACACGGCATTGACCGGCGTCCCGTCCGGCCGCGTCATCGGCGGCAGTGCGTGGAAGGCGCGGAAGATGTAGCCGGAGCCGTCGATCAGCCAGAGCGTGGGCCGTTCAGACGCCGCCGCCCCGGTCTCGCTCTTCCGCGTCTTGCTTTCCTGCGTCTCTGCCGCCGTGTCGGTCAATGCCCGCCGCCCGCTGCCGCCTTCTCTTCCTGGATGTATCGCCGCCCGCAATAGGGGCAGGTCACCTCGCCGGCATCGGTCATATGGAGATAGACGCGCGGATGCCCCAACGCGTCGCCGCCGCCGTCGCAAGCGACGACGTCCGTATCGACGAACAGAATCTCCACCGGCTCCATCCCAACGCCCCGCTGTGTTCCGGCCCCGGTCACCGCCTGGGGCGGATCACGGCGCGACCGGCATGGCAATCATCGCAGGCGCCGGATGATAGCGATTGCTGCGCGCGCTTCAACGATGCCGACACAGCGGGGGTACAGGGTGCTGCGCCGGTTGCGGCCCCGAAGGCTACGACCTGCCGGAGCCGTCCCCACCGGCGCCGGGACTCTCTTCCGCCACGTCGACGGACGCGACCGTCAGCACGGGGGTGACCCAGACACGCCGCGCCTGCGGGCGGGTGACCGTCTGAGCATTTTCGGTCTTCTCAGGGTCGGCCATAACCTGCTCTCCTTCTGATGCGGAGCGGACACTTTTGACTCTTTGAGCGAGGCTGTCGACATCCTATCGCTGCGGAGCTGGCGTCGGTCTCGGCCGGTTACCTCGGCCACGGCGCCTCAGGTCACGATCACGGCGTCAAGATGCCTTTTCAACTCCCGGTCGTCCGCCTTGGTCAGATCCTTGTCGATCTCGGCGGCGACCAGCGCACGCGCTCGCTCCGTGAGGACGTCGCGCAGGTCGCCGAGCATCTGCGGCGGCGCGACCAGGATCAGGCGCGTGTACGCACCTTCGCCTGCGGCACGGTCGAGCCGGTCGGCCAGTTCCTGCGCGAACCGCCGTTTCTGGTCGCGATGCGGGTCGGTGCGCGGTTCGATCGCATGACGGGCACCGCCGACGCTTTCGCTGACCCGGCCGGGCCTATCCGTGCCCAGGTTGCGCGAGGGCGGGTCGGAATTGACCAGCGGTTCCGGCGTCACGGGCTGGAGGCCCTTTCCGGGCCCTCCGTTCTCGACGATGCGTGCGCGCTGGCCGTCGGCGACCAGGATCCAGGTTATGGTGGGGTGCATTGTTCCTACTCTGCTGCCGGGGACGGGAGCGAGCGCTGGAGCGCGCCCGACACCCCGTTACATTCCGCCATAGGCCGGCAGCGACGGCTTGAGGTGGTTCTCGACTCTCCTCACCCCCGGGATCTCCTCGACGAGGACGCGGATCGCGGTCCGCCGCGCCTCCGAGTCGGCGAAGCCCCAGAGATGGACCACGCCTTCGCTGACGCTGACGCCGATGGGAAACGTGCCCGTCCAGCCAGCGGCGCGCAGGGCGGTGTCGACCTGCTCGCGCAGCGTCTCGTCGTCGGGGCTCGGCATCGGACCGAGCGGTTCGGCGGCCGATGCGAGCGCCCTCACCAGGTCCGCCCGCGAGATGATGCCGGCCAACCGGCCATCGCTCAGGACCGGCACACGCTTGATGTGCCGTTCTTCGAGAATCCGTGCGACCTCGGCGATCGGAGCGGCCTCGTCGACGGTTACGACGTTCCGGGTCATTACGTCGGCAACCGAGCGGGCGTGAGCCTTCACGAAGTCGGTGGCCAACCCGTCGGCGGAGGAGAAGAGGGACAGCCACCATGAGCGTGGGCGCTCCGTTCCCGTCTCCACGCGGAACATGAGATCGCCCTCGCTGACGATGCCGTCGATCTGTCCCTTCGCATTCACGACCGGCACAGCGCTTACGCGCCGTTCGGTCATGAGGCGCGCGACTTCGCGGACCGATGCGTCGGACGATACGGTCGCGACGTCTCTCGTCATGATGTGCTTGGCCTGCATCGGTACCTCCCGCATTCGCATTGTTATGATACTTAGAGGACTTCGGTGCGCCCGCGATTGATTCAAGTCAAATCACCGGGCTGCCGGCGACTGCATGACTCGTAAGAGATCGTGTCCCGTCGATTTGCCGTGCAGCGGCGTTTATTTCAGAACCCGAACCTGGCTGCGAGGGCGGCGGGTAAGCGAAGACCGCGGCAGGAATCGGAACACGCGTCGAGGCCAGTCGGGCATTTTGCCTTCCTCGTTGCCGGGCGTCGGACCCGGCTCTTCCGGCCGTCACATCAGGGCTGCTTCGAGAGCGTGGCGAGGTAGGCCATCAGATCCGCGATCTGGCGGTTCGAGAGGTCGAGCCGCGGCATCGGCGGATGCGGATCCGTCAGCCATGCATAAAGATACGCCTGCGTCCGGCCGGGCCGCGCGGCGATCTCGCGCAGCGGCGGCGCGACATCGGCACCGCTCGCCCCAGCCGCATGGCAGCCGCTGCACCATGTCTGGGTCAGCCTGGCGCCGTTGTCGGGATCGCCGGCAGCCTGCACGGGTGAGACGGCCAGAAGAAGCAGCGGCAGTAGAACGAGACGAACCGAGACCTGCATCCCATCGCTCCCTTGTGTGCCAGAGGCGCCCCGCACATCCTGCGCCGGAGTCCTGCAGATGCCAACGGTTCCGAAAGCGACAAGGGCAGCCTCGCACCGGCCCTGCTCGATAAGGACGACTGCCGGGACTGGCCCGTCGGGCGAGCGATCCGGGCGCATTGACCGGGCCCAGGCGCGCCAGCATCATTCCTCGGGCGGCAGCGGACCGCCGGTCTATGCGGCGAAGGATGGATGATGGCCAACGGGGCTGCGGACGCGTTCGACTATGTCATCGTCGGTGCCGGGTCGGCGGGTTCGGTGGTCGCGGCCCGGCTCAGCGAGGATGCGAACGTGACCGTCTGCGTGCTGGAGGCGGGTCCGCGCGACTGGAACCCGTTCATCCACATCCCGGCGGGCTTCATGAAGACGCTGGTGAACCCGGCGGTGAACTGGCTCTACCAGACCGAGCCCGGTGCCGGCATCGACGGTCGGTCCATCCATGCGCCGCGCGGCAAGGTGCTGGGCGGGTCGAGTTCGATCAACGGCCACATCTACAACCGCGGCCAGCGCATGGACTATGACGGCTGGGCGCAGATGGGCAATCGCGGCTGGGGATATGCCGACGTGCTGCCCTATTTCAAGCGCACCGAGCGTCGTGTCGGCGCGGCCGACGACGCCTATCGCGGCCGCGACGGCGCGCTGACCATCGAGGATCTGGCCTGGAAGCACCCGCTCTGCGACGCGTTCATCGACGGGGCGGTCAGCATCGGGATTCCGCGCAACCCGGACTACAACGGGGCCACCCAGGAGGGCGTGGGCTTCTTTCAGCGCGCGGTCCAGGGCGGCCGGCGGATGAGTGCGGCACGGGCCTTTCTGCGCCCCGCGATGAAGCGCCCCAATCTCGACGTCCGCACCAAGGCGCACGCGACCCGCATCCTGTTCGAGGGCAAGCGCGCCGTCGGCATCCGCTACCGCCAGGGCGGGACCGAGCGCGAGGTGCGGGCGCGGCGCGAGATCGTGCTCAGCGGCGGCTCGGTCAACTCGCCGCAGCTTCTCCAGGTTTCCGGCGTCGGATCGCCGAAGCTGCTCGGCGAGATCGGCGTTCCCGTCGTTCACGCACTGCCGGGCGTCGGCGAGAACCTGCGCGACCATTATCCGGTGCGCGTCGTCGGCCGGGTGAAGAACATCGCCTCGATCAACGAGAGTACCCGCGGCATCCGGCTCGTGAAGGAGGTGATGGACTATGTCGTCCGGCGCCAGGGCATCCTGACGCTGCAGCCGACGCTGGTGCACTGCTTCTGGAAGTCGCACGAGGCGCTCGACAAGGCCGACCTGCAGATGACCTTCACCCCGGCGAGCTACAAGGAAGGCGTCCAGTCGCAACTCGACGACTTCCCCGGCATGACGGTCGCCGCATGGCAGCATCGTCCGGAAAGTCTCGGCTATGTCCGCGCGAAGACCTCGGACGCGCTCCAGGCGCCGGCGATCCAGCCGAACTACCTGGCGCACGAGATGGACCGGCAGGTGCTGCTCGGCGGCATCCGGCTCGCCCGCCGCCTGCTGCGGACGACGCCGCTCGCACCCTATTTCGACGGCGAGGAGCTGCCGGGCGATGCGGCGATGAGCGACGACGAGCTGCTCTCCTTCGCGCGCCAGCGCGGCACCACCGCCTTCCACCTGATGGGCACCTGCCGGATGGGCCCGGCGACCGACCCCGCCGCCGTGGTCGACGATCAGTTGCGGGTGCATGGCCTCGAGGGGCTGCGCGTCGCCGACGCGTCGATCATGCCGACGATGCCGTCGGCCAACACGAACGCCGGCACGCTGATGATCGGCGAGAAAGCCTCCGACATGATCCGCGGACGGGCGCCGCTGCCAGCGGCAGAGCTGGTCGAGGCGTGACTCAGATGGCTTACGGAGCCATTGCAGGCGGAAGGATTAGGTCATCCCCTCCCTGAGGAGGCCCGCAGGGCCGTCTCGAAGGGCGGGGATGACCGGGCCACCGGCTGCCGAGCATTCTCGGTCCGCCCTCGTGCTTCGAGACACGACCTTCGGCCGCTCCTCAGCATGAGGGCTACTTGCATGACCATAATGGAAGGAAGAGGCAAATGCCCCTGTACGAACTGCGCACCTATACGCTCTACGTCGGCAAGATGGCGGAAGCCGTCGCCGTCTATCAGGAGTATCCCTGGTACGACAAATACTCCGACAAACTTATCGGCTATTTCCAGAGCGACATCGGCACGCTCAACCAGCTCGTCCACCTGTGGAAATACGACGACGACGCCGACCGGCGCCGACACTGGGCGGCGGTGTTCGCCGACCCGGTGTTCACCGAGTTCGGCAAGCGCATCCGGCCGCTGATCATGACCCAGGAGAACAGGCTGCTGCAGGCGGCACCCTGGGGGCCGCATCCCTGAGCGTGCTGCGGCTTGGCCCAGCCGGCCGGGGGCTGTAGGACTCCACGGCCCGATCCTCCGGCAGCAGGAGTGCCATCCGTGACCGAGTCCCCGTCCGCGCTTCCGATCTCGCGGTTCGCCGTGCCGTCCCTGGAGGACATGCCGGCCGACATTCGCGAGCGCATCCTGGCGGTGCAGGAGAAGTCGGGCTTCATCCCGACCATCTTCCTGGCCCTCGCCCATCGTCCCGACGAGTTCCGCGCCTTCTTCGCCTATCACGACGCGCTGATGGAGCGGGGCGGCAACCTCACCAAGGGCGAGCGCGAGATGATCGTGGTCGCGACCAGCGGCGCCAACCAGTGCCTCTACTGCGTCGTGGCGCATGGGGCGATCCTGCGCATCCGCGAGAAGAACCCGACGATCGCCGACCAGATCGCCACCAACTACCGCAAGGCCGACATCACGCCGCGCCAGCGCGCGATGCTCGACTATGCGATGAAGGTGTCGAAGCGCGCGGAGGAGGTCGACGACGCCGATTTCGCCGCCCTGCGGGCGCACGGCTTCGACGACGACGACATCTGGGACATCGGCGGCATCGCGGCCTTCTTCGCCATGTCGAACCGCCTCGCCAACATGATGAGCCTGCGCCCCAACCCGGAATTCCACATGCTGGGGCGCCAGCCGAAGGCGAAGTAGGGCCCACCGACCGAGTCCCCTCTTCAGTGTCGTCCCCGGACGTAGCGAAGCGGAGATCCGGGGATCCAGGGCAGGCGCTCAGGCTGCCGCTCTGGATGCCGGGTCGGTGGGGCTACGCCCCTTGCCCGGGGACGACATGCAAGGGAACACGCGCCGTCCCGGAAGCCGCACGTCCCCTTGTTTCGTAATGACGGTGAGGAGCTCACGCGTCGATGCACTCGACATTAGGACTATTTGCCGGTACACTGCGGCTCCGCTCCGGCGGCGCGCTGATGAACATCGTACAGAAGACCTGACGCCACGCCCTTCGGCGTGTGCCTAAGAGCGCTTGCGCGGCCAACCCATGAAAGGGAATGAAACCCCATCCCTCTCCGCCGCGCGCCTCCGTGCAACACTTACCGAAAACTGTTCCACAATGTTGCACGGCGACCGGGCTCCGCGCTGGGCACCCCCATAAAACCCCATAAATACCTATCGCCGCCCCCTTCAGTGTCGTCCCCGGACGCAGCGAAGCGGAGATCCGGGGATCCAGGGCGAGCGCTCAGGCTAGCCGCCTGGATCCCCGGGTCGGCGGGGCTACGCCCCTTGCCCGGGGACGACATGCAAGAGAACGCCTGCGATACCGGAAGCCGCACCTCGGCTTGTTCCGCAATGGCGGAGGGTGAAGGCATCGCGATCGGCGCGAGTGGTGTCACGCCGCGACCTTCACGTTGCTGCGGCTCTGCATCAGCGGCTGGATGCGCTGGCCGAACTGCTCCATGCCGATCAGGAAGTCGTCGAAGGTCAGCATCAGCCCCTTCGTGCCCGGCACGGTCGCGGCCTCGTCGAGCATGCGCGCGACGTTGGCGTAGGAGCCGACGATGGTGCCCATGTTGAAGTTGATGGCACCGTCCGGCACCAGGAACGCCTTGGCCGATGACCCGTCCGTCGCCGTGTGGTCGGCGCCGGCTTCGGAGAACATCCAGGCGATGGCGTCCTTGTCGAGGCCGTCGAGATAGTGCCGCCACTTGGCGTGCGCGGCCTCGTCGGCGATCACCATGAACAGGATGTAGCCGCCGACGTCGCGGCCCGTCTTGGCCGCCGCCTCCATCAGCCGCTCGGTGTGCGGCGCGAAGGCGGTCGGCGTGTTCACGCCGGCGCCCAGGAAGAAGTTGTAGTCGCCATACTCGGCGGCGAAGGCCATGCCGCGGTCGCTCTGGCCGGCGGCGACGATCTTCACCCGCTGCGACGGCTTGGGGCTGAGCTTGCAGTCTTCCATCTGGAAGTACTCGCCCTTGAAGTCGGAACGGCCCGTCTCCCAGAGCTCCTGCATCACGCGGACATATTCGGTGCTGTAGTCGTAGCGTTTGGCGAAATGCTCCTGGCCCGGCCACAGGCCCATCTGCTCGTACTCCGCCTTCGCCCAGCCGGAGACGATGTTGACGCCGAAGCGGCCGCCCGAGATGGAATCGATCGTCGAGGCCATGCGTGCGACGATTGCCGGCGGAATGGTCAGCACCGCGACCGAGGCGTAGAGGCGGATCTTCTCGGTGACGGCGGCGAGCCCGGCCATCAGCGTGAAGGACTCAAGGTTGTGGTCCCAGAACTCGCTCTTGCCGCCGAAGCCGCGCAGCTTGATCATCGAGAGCGCGAAGTCCATGCCGTAATGCTCGGCGCGCTGGACGATCTGCCGATTGAGTTCGAACGTCGGCATATACTGCGGCGAGGTCGTCGAGATCAGCCAGCCATTGTTGCCGATCGGGATGAAGACGCCGATTTCCATGACCTATGCCTCCAGGGCGTGTGTGTTGTGCCCCGGAATCAGCAAGTGTCATGCCATGGAGTGTCTGCCGATTAGGCGTTCTTCGCGACGATGAAGAGGCGCGGGAAGGGGAAGAGCGTCTCGCCGCCCTCCTGGGGCGGATAGAGCTTGCGCAGGCGCGCGCCGTATTCGTCGAGGAAGCGCGTCTGCTCGTCCGGCGTCAGGACGTCGAGGACGGGCCGCAGCGCGCTGCCCTTGACCCATTCGAGCACCGGATTCTCGCCGTGCAGGACCTGCAGGTAGCGCGTCTCCCAGATGTCGATCACCGACGCGAGGGGCTGCAGCAGGCCGTAATAGAAGCCGGTCGGCTGCACCCAGCGGCGATCGACCGAGGCGTGCAGTTCCGGCGTGCCGAGATCGAGGTCCTTCAGGACCTCGCGCAGCGCCTGGTGCGACGGTTCGGGCCAGCTCAGCGGCATCTGGACGGCCAGGACGCCGCCGGGCGCCAGCATCTCGAAGAGCCGCGGGAAGAGGGTGCCGTGCCCGGCCACCCAGTGCAGCATCGCGTTGGAGAACAGCACGTCGGCGGGCCGGGGCGGCTGCCATTCCGTGACGTCGGCTTGGCACCACTGCACGCTGGACGGCACCTTGCTGGCCTTGGCCAGCATCTCCGGCGACGAGTCCATGCCGATCACCGCCGCGTCCGGCCAGCGCTCCGTCATCACCCGGGCGATCTCGCCGCCGCCGCAGCCCAGGTCGACGGCCAGCTTCGGCGCGTCGTGGTCGATGCGGGCGAAGAGTTCGAGTGCGGGACGCAGGCGATGATCGCCGAAGCGGGCGTACTGCCCCGGATCCCAGGTGCCGCTGGCGCGCTTCTCTTCGGTCATGGCCGGCCTCGTCGGTTGTCGGAGCGCGGGCGTCTCGCCCGCCCCGTTTCACCGGTCCCGCGGCGGGGACGGGAGCGGGCGGGACGCCCGCGCTCCGGGATAAAGCGTGATCTTACCGATTCTTCCAATTCGGCTTGCGCTTCTCGGCGAAGGCCTTCGGGCCCTCGATATAGTCCTCGCTCTCGATCATCGCGGCCTGCGACGTGTAGACGTTGCGCACCGCACCCTCGAGGTTGCCCATGTCGAGGCCGTTGTAGACCGCCTGCTTGGAGGCGCGGATCGACATCGGCGAGCATCCGAGGACGAGCTTGGCCCAGCGCTTGGCGCCCTCCAGCGCCTGGCCGGCCGGGACAACCTCGTTGACGAAGCCGAGTTCCTTGCCCTCGGCCGCCGGCACGTGGCGGCCGGTCAGGATCATGCCCATGGCCTGCTTCAGCGGGATCTGGCGCGGCAGGCGATGGACGCCGCCCGCGCCGGCCATCAGGCCGACGCGCGGCTCGGGCAGGGCGAATTTCGCGTTCTCGGACGCCACGATGATGTCGCAGGCGAGCGCGATCTCGAAGCCGCCGCCCATCGCGACGCCATTCACGGCGGCGATCACCGGCTTGTCGAGATCATAGCGGTTGGTCAGGCCGGCGAACCCGGTCTTGGCGCGGCGGATCTTGTTGCCGGCGGCCTGGAACTTCAGGTCGTTGCCCGCGGAGAAGGCGCGGTCGCCGGCACCGGTGACGATGGCGACCCACTGGTCTGCATCGGCGGCGAAATCGTCCCAGACCTTCTCGAGTTCGAAGTGCGCCGGCCAATGCAGCGCGTTCATCACCTCCGGACGGTTGAGGGTGACGATCGTGATCGGCCCTTCCTTCTCGACCTTGCAAAACTCGTATTCGGCCATTGCGGCTCTCCTATTTTCGGGTCCGGACATTATCGGGCGTCGCTTCGAGCAGCGCCAGCAGGCCGCGCAGGAGCTGCGTCGGCGTCGGCGGGCAGCCGCCGATATGAAGGTCGACCGGTACCACATCGGCGACGCCGCCCGCCACGGCGTAGCTGTCGGCGAACAGGCCGCCACCGGCTGCGCAGTCACCGGCGGCCACCACCCATTTTGGTTCGGGTGTCGCCGTCCAGGTCCGCTCCAGCGCCTCGCGCATCGCCGTGGTCACCGGCCCGGTTACCAGAAGCACGTCGGCGTGACGCGGCGAGGCGACGAAGCGGACGCCGTAGCGCTCCAGGTCGTAGACGGCGTTGTTCAAAGCGTGGATCTCCAGCTCGCAGCCGTTGCAGGAGCCGGCGTCGACCTGCCTGATCGACAGGCTGCGCCCGAGGCGCCGCTTGGCGGCGAGGTCGACCGACTCGGCGAGTTCCGCCAGCGCACTCTCGGATGCCGCCGGCCGCGGCAGGGTGACGGGCCGGCGCAGCGCCTGCCAGAGGAGCCTACGCATGACGCGGATGCCTGCTGCTAGAGGTCATGGCCGGCATAGGAGCAGTTGAAGGATTTATTGCACAGGGGAAAGTCGGCAACGATATTGCCCTCGATCGCCGTCTCGAGCAGC
This sequence comes from Constrictibacter sp. MBR-5, assembly GCF_040549485.1. Classification (NCBI taxonomy): domain Bacteria; kingdom Pseudomonadati; phylum Pseudomonadota; class Alphaproteobacteria; order Rhodospirillales; family Allostellaceae; genus Constrictibacter; species Constrictibacter sp. MBR-5. Next base: position 111,226 of record NZ_JBEPTK010000004.1, on the reverse strand, counting down.
GGCCACTGGAACCAGGACGGGTCGCGCGGCCGGCAGCGTTCGACGCGCTGGTCGGCACCGATACGCAGCCAGACCATCACGTCGCCGCGGAAGCCCTCGACGAGGCCGACGCCTTCGCCGGAGGAGGGGCCGAGTTCCGTCCGGTGCTGCCCGCGCGGCAGCCCGGCGAGGATCTGCTCGATCAGCTGCAGTGACTGCTCCACCTCGCGGATGCGGATCCAGACGCGGGCGTTGACGTCACCGTCGCGGCGGACCGGCACGTCGAAGCGCAGCCGGTCGTAGGGCGGATAGGGCGCATCCCGGCGCGCATCGAAAGAGCGGCCGGAAGCGCGACCGACGAACCCTCCGGCGGCGTAGAGCGCCACATAGTCGGGGCGCACGATCCCGGTCGAAACGGTGCGGTCCTGGAGCGATGCGGTCTGGTCGTAGAGGCGGACCAGACCCGGGAAACGCTTGCCGATCTCGGCCGCCGCATCGCGTATCGCCTGGATGCCGGCGGCGTCGAGGTCGCCGGCGGTGCCGCCGGGGACGATACGGTCCATCATCAGCCGGTGGCCGAACGCCGCCTCGGCGGCCTGCAGCATGCGCTCGCGCAGAATGCCGGTGTGGGCGTGCATGAGGGCGAAGGCGGCGTCGTTGCAGATGGCGCCGATGTCGCCGAGATGGTTCGCCAGCCGCTCCATCTCGGCCATCAGCGCCCGCAGCCAGACGGCGCGCGGCGGCGGTTCGGTTCCGGTGGCCGCTTCGGCGGCGCGGGCGAAGGCATAGGCGTAGGCGACGGTGCTGTCGCCGGATACGCGGCCGATCAGGCGTGCGGCACGGGCTAGATCGGTGCCGGCGAGCAGGCCCTCGATCCCGCGATGGACATAGCCCAGCCGCGCCTCCAGGCGGACCACGGTCTCGCCGCTGGCGTGAAAGCGAAAATGGCCGGGCTCGATGATGCCGGCGTGAACGGGGCCCACGGGAATCTGGTGCAGGCCGTCGCCCTCGACGGGCAGGAAGGGATAGGGCGGTGGGCCGTCCGGCGTCTCGGACGCCTGTTCCATGCGCTCGCCACCGGGCTCGCCGCCGAGCGGCGCGGCCTGCGGCCAGCGGCCGTGGTCGAGCCAGGGCCGGGCGTCGGCAGAACCGACGGGCTCGTAGCCGAACAAGTCGCGGATGGCGCGCTCCAGCCGGATGGCGCCCGGCCTGACTGCGGCGATGGAGGCGAACCGTCCTTTGGGACAGGGTACGGAGGCGACCGCGAAGGCGCCCGAGGCGGGATCGCGCAGGGCCGCATGGACGACGCCCGCATCGGCCCAGAGGTCGAACAGCTCCGCGTCGGATGCCGCCAGAAAGGCCGGCAGCGCGGGCTGGTCGTAGCGATCGAGGACCTGCCGCGGCCAGGGCCGGTGATGCGGCACCATCGTCCCGCGGAGCGTGTGCCCGCCGGTCATGCGCATGCTCCCACGGACGGGCAATCACGATCGGATGGGATGCGAGGCTGCGGCATGGCGTTATCCCAGCATCGCTGCGACGGCCTGGAACCACGCGACCAGCGGTCCCGGCAGCCAGACGCCGGCGACCGCCACCAGTGCGAGATGGGAGAACAGCGGGAGGTAGGACGCCTCGACCGCCGCGGTGCCGGGCGACGGCTCGCCAAAGATCATGCCGTGCAGCCGCATCGCGAGCGCGCCGAAGGCCACGAGCACGCCCGCGACGAGCGGAATGGCCAGAAGCGGTTCGCGCGCGAAGGTCGACGATACCACCAGGAACTCGCTCATGAAGATGCCGAAGGGCGGCATTCCGGCGATCGCCAGCACCGCCACGGCGAGGCCGACGGCCAGGGTCGGATGCGTGCTGCCGAGGCCGGTGATGCCGTCGATGCGCTGGGTGCCCTTCACCTGCGTCGCATGGCCGACGGCGAAGAACACGGCGGACTTGCCCAGGCTGTGCATCGCCATGTGCAGCAGGCCGGCGAAGTTGGCGAGCGGGCCGCCCATGCCGAAGGCGAAGGTGACGATGCCCATATGTTCGATCGAGGAGTAGGCGAACAGCCGCTTCGCATCATTGCGCCGGTACAGCATGAAGGCGGCGAACAGCAGCGACGACAGTCCCATCGCGATCATGATCGGTCCGGGCGCCAGAGCCTCGCCGTTGGCCGAGAGCAGCATCTTGAACCGCAGGATCGCGTAGATGGCGACGTTCAGCAGCAGGCCCGAGAGCACCGCGGAGATCGGCGTCGGCCCCTCCGCGTGTGCATCCGGCAGCCACGCATGGAAGGGCACGAGCCCCGCCTTGGTGCCGTAGCCGACGAGGATGAAGACGAACGCGAGGTCGAGCAGCCGCGGGTCGAGGTCCGATGCCCGCGCGAGCAGCGTGTCCCACGCCATCGCAGGCAGGCCTTCGCCCATCGCCTGCTGCGCGGCGAAATAGACGAGGATCGTGCCGAATAGCGCGAAGGCGATGCCGACGCTGCCGAGGATGAAATACTTCCAGGCGGCCTCGATGGCGGCATGCGTGCGGTAGATGCCGACCATCAGCACGGTGGCGATGGTCGCCGCCTCGACGGCCACCCACAGCAGGCCGAGATTGTTCGCGACCAGCGCCAGGTTCATCGCGAGCATCATCGTCTGATACATCGCATGGTAGAAGCGGAGATAGGCCGGGGTCAGCCGGCCAGTGCGCAGTTCGTGGCCGATATAGGTCGCGCTGAAGACGCTGGTGGTGAAGCCGACGAACGTGTTGAGGACGACGAGATAGATGTTGAAATCGTCGACCCGCAGATAGGGTCCCGGCTCCGGCCGCGAACCGAGCAGGATCAGGCCGCCGACGAGGGTCGTCAGCGACGCGGCGACGTTCAGCGCCGCCGTCGTCCGATAGCCCGGCAGCATGGCCAGGATCGCTGCTGCGGCGGCGGGGGTGCCGAGAACCAGCCAGAGCGCGATCTCGCCGTAGGACATGGCGTTCATCGCCGCTCGCCGCGGAACTCGCCCAGGGCCTGGACGTCGAGGGTGTCGAAGCGTTCACGGATCCGGAAGAAGAACACGCCAAACACGACGAAGGCGGCAAGCACCGAGAAGGCGACGCTGATCTCCACGACCAGGGGCATGCCACGCACCCCGACGGCGGCCAGGATCAGCCCGTTCTCGAGCGACAGGAAGCCGATCACCTGCGTGATGGCGTTCCGCCGGGTGATCATCGTCAGCAGGCCGAGCAGGATGACTGACAGGGCCAGCGCCAGGTCTTCCCGGGCGAAGGCGTCGGCCGACTCGGTGACCGGGAAGATCAGCAGGATCGACAGGGCGACGAGACCGACGCCCAGCAGCATCGTCGGCCCGATCCCGAGTACGGTCTCGACCGAGCGGTGGATGTCGAGCCGCCGCATGATCCGTCGCAGCGCGATCGGGATGATCAGCGTCTTGAAGACCAGGGCGATGGCGGCGGTCACGTAGAGGTGCGGCGCATCCTGGATGTATGCCTGCCAGCCTGCCGCGACGGTGAGGATCAGCGAGTGGACGACATAGGTGTCCACGATGCCGGACATGCGGCGCTGGTAGAGCAGGGCGAAGCTCGCCACGAGCATCGCGCCGGCGAACATGTGGGCGATGTCGAAGGCGAGACTGTGCATCACAGGTTCCGCGACACGAAGAGGAGCAGGGTCCCGAGCAACCCGAGGAGCAGGGCGGCGCCCAGGAACTCGCCGACCCGGAAGACACGCATCTTCGCGATCGACGTCTCGAACAGTCCCAGCAGAAGCCCTGCGACCGCGAGCTTGCCGACCCACGCCCCGATGCCGATGGCCAGCGCCTGCGGGCCGGCCCCGAACTGGGCGATACCCCACGGGGCGAACAGCGTGCCCAGCAGCGACACGTAGAGGACGAGCTTCACGGCGGCCGCCAGCTCGATCATCGCGAGATGGCGGCCCGCATATTCCAGCACCATCGCCTCGTGCACCATGGTCAGTTCCAGGTGCGTGGCGGGATTGTCCACCGGGATACGGCCGTTCTCGGCGACCGCGACGATCACGAGGCCGATGAGGGCCAGTCCGAGTGTGACCCGCAGGCCGACGTCGCCGGTCAGCATGTGTTCGGCGACCGCCGACAGCGACGTGGTCCCGGCCACGAGCGCCAGGCTGAACACCAGCATGATCATGGCCGGCTCGGCCAGGGCGGCGATCATCATTTCCCGCGAGGCGCCGATGCCGCCGAAGCTGGTTCCGGCGTCGAGCGCCGCTAGCGCCAGGAAGAATCGTGCCGAGCCGAGCAGTGCCACGATGACGATCAGGTCGGCCGCCTCGCTGAAGGCGAGGCTGGTGGCGTAGGTGGGGACCAGGGCTGCCGCGACCCAGATGGCCGCGAACACCAGGTAGGGCGCGACGCGGAACAGCCACGAGGCGTTGTCCGCCAGCACCGCTTCCTTGTGCAGGAGCCGGAAGATGTCCCGATACGGCTGCAGCACCGACGCGCCGCGCCGACGGGTCAACCGTGCCTTGACCTTGCGAACCCAGCCGACCAGCAGGGGCGCCAGGGCGAGCACCAGCGCCATCTGCAGGCCCTGCAGCAGCAGGCCGACCAGCATGCTCATCGCCTCACCGCCATAGCGCAACGAGGATAAGCAGTGCGACGAGGCCGGCGAACATCATGGCCAGATAGCGGCGGATCGATAGGAACTGCAGGCCGTCGATCCGGTCCGCGATCGCCGCCACGACCCCCGCCACCGGGGTGAAGATCAGGTCCCACGCGGGATCGCGCTGCGTCGTGCAGTAGCGGGCCGGTTCGACGCTTCCCGGCGGCGGCATTTCCACGGTTTCCGTCGCCCGGAACACCACGGTGCCGAAGATCCGGCGCAGTGGCTGGGCCATGCTGCCTGCGCCGTACTGGAAGGCGGGATGGTTCAGCGCAAACCCGCAATCCCACGCGGGCGACCGGCGGGTGGCACGCGACGCGCCGCGATGGATGGCAAGCGCGGCGCCCCATCCGGACATCGCGACGAACAGGAAGACGAAGAAGCCGCTGTAGGACCCGCCGCCGACACCGGTCGGTGCGACGAAGGCGATGTCCGCGATACCGAAGCCGGGCACGGCGGGCCGCTCGACGATCGCCGCAACCGCCGGCTGGATGACGTGCAGGACGGGACCGGTGAAGATCCCGGCCAGAACGCAGAGCACGACCAGCATCGTCATGGCGGCGCCGGCGAGGCGGTTGGTCTCCTGTGCCGCCTCCGCCTCCGCGGACCTCGGCCTACCGAGGAAGGCGATGCCGAAGGCCTTCACGAAGACCGCCCCGGCCAGGGCTGCCGCCAGCACCATCAGGGCGCCGACCGCGGGCACCAGAAAGCGCAGCAGCCATTGGGGCAGGTCGGGACTGAGCAGGATCGCCTGCAGGGTGAGCCACTCCGACGCAAAGGCGTTGAGCGGCGGAAGCGAGGCGATCGCCGCCGACCCGACAAGAAAGCAGAAGGCGGTGTAGGGCATCCTGCGGATCAGCCCGCCGAGTGCGTCGAGACGGCGCTCGTGCGTCGCGTGCAGAACGGCGCCGGCGCCGAGAAAGAGCAAGCTTTTGATCCAGGAGTGGTTCAGGACATGGAACAGCGCTGCGCTGTAGGCGAGCGCCGCCGCGGCGTTCATGCCGTTCGCCTGGAAGGCCATCCCCAGGCCGATGCCGATGAAGATGAAGCCGACATTCTCTACGGTGCTGTAGGCGAGCAGGCGTTTCAGATCCGATTCCATCAGCGCGTACAGGACGCCGAGCACCGCGGTCAGGGCGCCGAGCGTCATCAGCAGCGCGCCCCACCACCACTGCACGCCGCCGAGCAGGTCGAGCAGGATCCGCAGCAGCGCGTAGATGGCAACCTTGGTCATGACGCCGCTCATCAGCGCGGACACGTGCGAGGGGGCTGCGGGATGCGCCAGCGGCAGCCAGACGTGCAGCGGTGCCAGGCCCCCCTTCGATCCGGCGCCGATCAGGACGAGCAGCAGGACGACCACGCCGAGGCCTGCGTCGGGCCCGGCTTGGCGCAGTTGCGAGAACGCGTAGTTGCCGCCGGCCCCAGCCAGCAGGCCGAAAGCCAGCAGGAGCGCCAGGGTTCCGAAGGCTGCCATCACGATGTAGACGAATCCGGCGCGTTGGGTTTCGCTCTGCCGATGGTGTGCCATCACCAGCGCCCACGACGCGAGCGACATCGATTCCCACGACAGCAGGAACGTGAACGCATCGGCGGCGAGCAGCACGAGGTTCATGCCGGCGAGGAACAGGGGATAGAAGGGCAGGATCCGCCCGGCCTCTGGCTCGGAGCGGCCCGTTCCCATGCCGTAGATGCTGGCGGCGAGGGCACCGAGGTTGATCACCAGGAGAAAGAAGGCACTCAGCGCGTCGATCTCAAAATGCGCCTGAAGCCAGGGAACGCCCATCGGAAGAACGGCGCCGGCTGTCTCGCCGGGTCGGACGAGGACGCCCAGGGCGGTCCCCGCCATCACAGCGGCAACGGCTGCACACACGCTGTAGATCAGCGCGGATCCCCCCGGACGCCGCGCCGCCCAGATGCCGGCCGGACATCCGGACAGCAGGACGAAAATCGCGAACAGACAGACGTGCACGCTCACGCGGGGGCTCCGGACGATGCCGTGTCGGGACAGCCGCCGTCCCGCACCGCACTGTCATTAGAGCAGGTCGCGATTCCGCATACGAGGATGTCGGAGGGGCTGAAGCGCCACTGCGTCACTGCGGCGCGTCCTTCACGTCCGAAGCGTCGATGAAACCCAGCGGGATGCGCAGCCGGCATTCGGCGCCTGCCGGTGGAAAGGTCAGGCTGGCATCGCCGCCCAGTTCGTGGCCGACGCTGCGTGTGATCAGCGTCGTGCCGAAGCCCGGCACGGTCGAGGGTTGTGGTGGCGGCCCGCCTCGCTCGACCCAGGACAGCTCGAGCTGCGCTCCATCCTCGACGATGGTCCAGCTGATGGAGACTCTGCCGTCGGGTACGGACAGGGCGCCGTACTTCGCGGCATTGGTGGCGAGTTCGTGAAGGACGAGGGTCAGCGTGATGGCAGTGCGTGGGGCCACCGAGTATTCCGGTCCCTCAATGCTGAAGGTCGCTCCCTGGCCGCGCCGGAACGGCGCAAGCGCCTCCTCGACGACCTCGCGCAGCCCCGATCCCTCCCATCGCGTTCGGGTGAGCAGCGTGTGGGCGCGCGCGAGCGCCTGCAAACGCCCGTCGAACGCCACAGCGAATTCTTCCTTCGAGGCCGTCTGCATCATGGTGCGGCGGGCGATTGACGTCACCACAGCCAGGGTGTTCTTGACCCGGTGACTCAGTTCCTGCACCAGCAGGTCCTGACGCTGCTCCGCTTTCTTCGTCTCAGTCACGTCGAGGATGACCCCGTCCCAGACGATCGCGCCGTCCTTTCGGCGGCGCGGGTGGCCGATCGACCGAACCCAGCGGATGCTTCCGTCGCTGCCGAGTGCGCGCGCGTCGAAGCGGTAAGGCCGCATCGTCCTGGCCGACGTCATGACTTGCTTCTGCCAGAAGGCGCGGTCGTCGGGATGGACGTACGGGGCCCAATCGACCAGGGATCCGGCGCTGCGTGCCTCGTCGACCGCCATGCCCATCACGTCGGCGATCCGCTCGCTGACGTAGGGATAGGTGATGGTGCCGTCCGGATGCAGCACGCGCCGGATGATCGCACCCGGCAGGTTCGCGGCGATGTCGGTTACGCGCTGCTCGGTTTCCTTCTCGCCGGCGAGCGCGAGGAGCCGGCGTTCTGCGCGGTTTCGGGAGGCGAAGGTTCGAGCGAGGACCGTTCCGATCAGTACGGCGAGCGCGAGGGCGCCGATACCGCCGATGCCGACTGCGACCATCGTGCGGATCACGGGCGCCCGAACGATCGCCTCCGGGACGCCCACGGCCATGATCCATCCCGTGAGCGGTGACCGGAACAGTGCGGTATAGACGCGTGCGCCCTCTTGATTGTGCGAGAAGAAGAACCGCTCGGTGCCCGATTCGATCTCGGTTCGCAGCGATTCGGTGGCGCTGGCACCGACGAACTCTTCGGGGGCGCGCGAGCGCCCGACGATCGTCAGGTTGCGATCGAGGGCCGCTGCGGTCCAGTCCTGAGGGATCCCCGATTCGACCAGCGCCTGACTATAGATCGTCGGCTTGATGAAGGCCGTCAGGATCGCGATGGCATTACCGTTCCTGACCACCGGGACGGCGAGCCGGACATAGCGCAGCGGTCCGTTCTGGCCCTCTATCGTTTCCATGTTGCCGATCCAGACGCCACGCTCGACCGCCGTTTGGACCGCATCCTCGGAAAGTGGGGGCACCGACGGCATCTGCAGCGGTGACGACCTGCTGGCGACGGCCAGTGTCTGCTGGTCCGGCAGGCTGCGAAGCCTGACCGATAGCCAGTGCGGGTCGGCGGTGATCACCCGCCGGAGTTCGATGAAGAACGCCTCTGGCTGATCGGTCGGCGTGGCATGAGCGAGGGCGTGCATGGCCTTGAGGTCCGCGGCCATGTAGCGATCGACCGACTGCAGCGCCGCAAACGTGTGCTGCGACAGGAGGCGCTCGGCGGTACGTCCCTGCTCGCGGTCGAAGAGCGCGACCATGATGACGGCGAACGCGAGCAGCGGCAGCGCGACGCCGGCGCCGATCGCCAGTGCCTGACGCAGTCCGTCGCCATTGTCCTGTCCGCGCGCTTTCATTGCGCGTTCAGCCCCAGGGTCCACGCCGCCGCGGCGGTGGCATGGGCCGTGAACGGCCCTCGAAGAGCGGTATCCCGCGGCGGCGTATGAACAGGATCAGGACTGCGCCGGCGATGAACCCGCCGATATGCGCCCAATAGGCGACGCCCCCTTCGCCCGCAGGTGTGGCCGCGTAGGATACGAACTGGATGACGAACCAGAGGCCGAGAACGAGAAGGGCCGGGATCCGCGCGACGTGCATGTAGAAGAAAATCGGAATCAGGACCAGGACGCGCGCATGCGGGTGCAGCAAAAGATAGGCCCCCAGTACGCCGCCGATGGCACCGCTCGCCCCGACCATCGGCAGTGTCGATGACGGATCCTGAAAAGCCTGAGCGAGTGCGGCGGCAACGCCGCATGCGAGATAGAAGACGAGGAAGCGGCCATGGCCGCATGCATCCTCGACATTGTTACCGAAAATCCAGAGATAGAGCATGTTTCCAAGCAGGTGCATCCACCCGCCGTGCATGAACATCGACGTCACCACCGTCAGCACGGGCGGCGTCCCCGCGATCTCCGGCGGCAAGGTCACGCCCTGCAGCAGGACGGCCGGAATCATGCCGAAGGCGTAGATCGCCATTTCCTGCTGGCTGGGCGTGAGCGTCAATTGCCACAGGAATACCAGGGCGTTGACCGCGATCAGTCCGATCGTGACCACGGGCCTTGTCGCCGTCGGGTTGTCGTCGTGGATCGGGATCATACCGAAAGGAGCGACTCGCATGCGTGATGTCGATGTCAGCATAGGCGAACGCAGCGGTGTTGCCACGCGATGCGGCGCGAATGTTGTGCTTGACCTGCCTTCGATCGTGGCGGTACTCATTGGCTATGCGTCATATTCGCCGAACCCAAGTCGCCGTCCCGGCGAAAAAGCTCTGGTCCTGGGGACCCGAGGGTTCACGCATGCGCTGACGTTCAGCACGCATACAGTTCCCGAAGGGCTCCGCCGGACATGGACGGAGCCTTTTTTATGTCCGTCCTCCGGCTGCGAACGCAGGAGATGGACCATGTTCACCGAGTCGACAGCAGAGACTACCGCAAGAGAAAGCATATCCGGCGGCCCCGCCCTCTCCGGGGTCTGGGTGCCGCTCATCACACCGTTCGCCGAGGGCGCCGTCGACCACGAGTCGGTCTTCCGCCTCGTGCGTCACTACGTCGAAGCCGGCGTCGACGGCCTCATCATGGCCGCGACCACGGGCGAGGGGCTGACGCTCGACGACGACGAGGTCGCGGCGCTCGCGGCCTCGGCCGCGACGGCGGCGGCCGGAAGGGTGCCGGTCTACCTGGGACTTTCCGGCAGTCACACCGATAAGATGATCGGCACGCTCGGGAGGCTCGCCTCGCTCCCGGTCGACGGCTATCTCGTGGCCTGTCCCTACTACACGCGGCCGTCGCAGGAAGGCCTGTACCGGCATTTCAGCGCCCTGGCCGATGCGACCGAGAGGCCGCTCGTCCTCTACAACATCCCGTATCGGACGGGCGTCAATCTCGCGAACGCGACACTGCTGCGGTTGGCCGAGCGCGCGAACATCGTCGGCGTGAAGGACTGCTGCGCCGAAGTCGCCCAGTCGTCCGAACTGCTCAGGCGTCGGCCGAAGGACTTCGCGGTCATGACGGGGGAAGATGTGCAGTTCCATCTGGCGGTCGCGCAAGGTGCGTCCGGCGGGATCCTGGCAGCCGCGCATGTGGATACAGCGGCCTTCATCGCGGTGCGCCGGTCCTTGATGAGCGGCGATCGTGCGCTCGCCCTGCGTCAATGGAACTGCCTGATCGATACGGTGCGGCTTCTTTTTTCCGAGCCGTCGCCGTCGCCGATCAAGCACTGGCTGTGGCGCCAGGGCCTGATCCGCTCGCCGGAGGTGCGCCTGCCGATGATGCCGGTGACGGACGCTCTGGCAGCGGAGATCAACCGGCGCGTCGCCGCCCGCCCTGCGGCATGACCGGTCGCGTCAGTCGAACATCCGTTTGCCGATCCTGTAGTGCGCCAGGGCGAACGCGGCCGCGGACATCGCCGCCAGATAGGCGAGATGGCCCGCCGCCGCGACCGGATCGAGGGGCTGGGACGCCGTCAGCGGCCGGACCACCGCGATCAGGTGCGTCGCCGGGAGCAGCCATGCGCCGGCTTGCACGAACCAGGGGAAGCGGTCCACTTCGAAGAAAGTGCCTGAGAACACGAACATCGGCGTGACCCAGAAGGTGAAGTAGTAGCTGAAGAACTCCCACGACTTGGCGTGGCCCGTCGCGGCGAGGCCGCAGCAGGCGAAGCACAGGCCGCCGAGAAACAGGATGGGGTAGGTCAGCAGCGCGGTGCCCAGGTCCGGCACGCCGCCCCACAACGTCCCGATCACCAGGACGCAGGTCGCCGACAGGATCCCCTTGAGGGCAGCCCAGATCGCCTCGCCCGCCAGCAGTTCGCCGAGCGACACCGGCGTCGCCAGGATCGCGTCCCAGGTGCGCTGCATCTGGAAGCGCGCATAGGCGTGGATCGAAGTCTCGAAGCTGGCCGCGAACATCGCGCCGTAACACATCATTCCGGGAACGACGAAGACCAGATAGTCCATGTCGTCGATCTGATCGATCACCGCGCCTAGCCCATAGCCGAAGGCGAAGAGGAAGATCAGCGGCTCGAGCACGTTGGTGACGACGGAGGATATCCAGAGCCGTCGCCAGACCATGAACTGGCGCCGTCCGACGGCGAGCGTGAAGCGGTTCAGCAGCCGCATCGGGTCAACCTTCGCGCAGGCGGCGCCCGGTCAGGCGCAGGAACACGTCTTCGAGGTTCGCCTCGCGGCGCAGGTAGGTCGCCGTCAACGGCAGGCGGTGGAGCATGTCGTCCGGGTCGGCGACGTAGAACAGGACCGCGTCGCCGATGTCCTCGTGCTCGACCCCCTCCGGTGGAAAGCCGTCCGGAAGCGGCTTCGGCAACTCGAACACGTGGCCGCGGACATGGCGGCCGATAAGGCCCGCCGGCGTATCCTCGTCGAGCACGCGCCCGGCGTCGATGATGACGATGCGGTCGCAGAGACGCTGGGCCTCGTCCATGTAGTGGGTGGTGAGCAGCAGGGTCTTGCCCAGCTTCTTCAGGTCGAGCAGGCGGCGCCAGATCAGGACGCGCGCCTGGGGATCCAGGCCTGTCGTGGGTTCGTCGAGCACGACCAGTTCCGGATCGGCGATCAACGCCCGCGCGATGACGAGACGGCGTTTCATGCCCCCGGACAGCTGAATCACCTTGGCGTGGCCGCGCTCGCTCAGCTGCATGAAATCGAGGAGTTCCGGCACGCGGGTCGCCAGAACCGCCGACCCGATGCCGAAATATCGGCCGTAGACCTCGAGATTCTGACGCACCGTGAGATCCGGGTCGAGATTGTCCTCCTGTGGGACGAGCCCGATGCGGGCGCGATAGGCGCGGCCGAGCGACTCGGGACGGGCCCCGAATACCGAGAGGCTGCCACCAGTCGGGCGGGTCAGGCCCATCAGCATCCGCATCGTCGTGGTCTTTCCGGCTCCGTTGGGACCGAGCAGACCGATGCAGGCGCCGCATGGGATGGCGAAGCTCACGCCACGGACCGCCTCGACCTCGCCGTAGCGTTTCGCCAGATCTTTCGCTTCGATGACTGCGGCCATGTCCCGCTCCGAGCGTGCGGGCGGGACCTTAGTCGACTTCCGCGGCAAACCAAGGACGAAACGGCCGGCGACGGATCTGGTGATCCGCGCCGGCCGGGTCACAGGCGCCGGGTGTCGCCCGACGCCTTTAGGGGCGTCAGTTGACGCCGAAGGTCTTCGGATCGAGCTTCGCGTAGACCTCGCTGTAGAGGGCTTCGCTGAGCTTCGCCTGGTCGCCCTGCATCGGCGCGAGCATCTTCTCGTACTTTGCGTAGATCTCGCGATACTTCGCGACGAAGTCGCCGGCGTCGGCAATGCCGAGGCGGGTCTTGGCGTTCTCGATGATGCCGGGCAGGTCCTTCTCGACGAACTCGTCCCGCAGTTTCTGGAGAGCGGGGTCGGGCGCGACGACGGGAATGTTCTTCGCCTTGGCGACCTCCAGGGCCTCCTGATCGCCCTTGCCGTATTCGATCACGGTACGGACGACGGCGACGGAGAGGGCCTTGAAGACGGCGGTCCGCTGCTCGGGCGTCAGGTCCTTCCACACCTCGCGGTTGAACGAAAACAGGTTGCCGGCGCGGAACGAGCCAAGGTTGAGGGTGATGACCTGGGTTGCGACATCGCCGAGGCCATGCGTCTTGAGACCGCCGACGGCGTACATCGCCCCGTCGAGAATGCCGCGCGACAGCGCCTCGTACATCTCCGAGGTCGGGATGTTCACGCCGGTGGCGCCGACGGAGCTGGCGAAACGGTCCCAGAGCGAGCCGCCGGCCCGCAGCTTCATCCCCTTGATCTTCTCCGGGGAGTTCATGTCGACCTTGTTCACGAGCACGTATGGCGCGGTACTCATCCCGGAGGTGAAGACTTGGTTCTGCTTGGCGAACTCGTCGAGGCACGCCTTGCAGTGCTGGGTGAACAGCTCGGTGATGGCGAAGGCTGCCGCCATGTCGTTCTCGCCGACCATGGCGAGGTCGTTCAGGAGCACGCCGTGCGGATAGTAGGACGGCGTGTAGGTCAGGGTGTCGAACCCGATGTCGGCCACGCCGTCGCGCACGCCGTCCGAGATCGCCTTGGCGCCGAGCAGCGCCTCGCCCGGGAAGATGCGCAGGGTGATATCGCCGTTCGTGTTCTTCTTCAGTTCGTCGGCGAAGGTCTGGTAGCCGACACCCACCGGGTGCTTCGTGCTCAGATAGTGGGCTGCCTTGAGGGTTTCGGCGGATGCCGTGCCCGCGATGCCGAGTGCGAGGGCCAGCGCCGTGCCGAGCAATAGCTTCTTCATTTCACGTCTCCTCCAAATCGATGATTGCCGTTTCTTGTTGGGCGACGCGCCTTCGCCCGCCGCCGGATGCCGGCCTCAGTCGATGAGGCTCGGCAGGTAGAGCGAGATTTCGGGGAACCCGATCATCAGCGCGACGGTGATGAGGTCCGCCACGATGAACCAGAGAATCCCCTTGAAGATGGCCTCGGTCGACATGAGGTCGCCGACGATGCCCTTGATCACGAACACGTTCAGCCCGACCGGCGGCGTGATCAGCGCGATCTCCAGCAGCTTCGTCATCAGGATGCCGTACCAGATCAGGTCGATGCCCAGATGCTCGATGGCGGGCAGAAAGATCGGCAGGGTCAGCAGCATGATGCCGATCGGATCGAGGAAGCAGCCAAGGAACAGCATGCTCGCCATCGTCCCGATCACCAGCATCGTCGAACTGACCTGACCCTCGACGACGATCTCGGAGATGAAGTCCGTCATGCCGGACAGGGCGAGGAACCGCGTGAACAGCACCGCGCCGACGGCGATCACGAATATCGAGGACGTGCTGACCAGCGTTTCCATGACCGCCAGCTTGATCTTCTCGATCGTCAGCGTGCGCTGGGCGAAGCCGATGATGAAGGCGAGGAAGGCGCCGATGCCGCCGGCCTCGGTCGGCGTGAAAACGCCGCCGAACAGACCGCCAAACACCCCGATGATCAGTGCGATGACCGGCCAGGTTCCCCGGAAGGAGTTGAAGCGATCGGCCCACGTCACCGCTTCCGCGTCGCGCGGCGCCAGGGCGGGATTGAGCCTCACGCGGCCCATGATCATGATGCTGTACATGACCGCCGTGAGCAGTCCCGGGCCGATGCCGGCGATGAAGAGCTTGCTGATCGGCACCTCGGCGAAGATGCCGTAGAGCAGCAGCAGAATGCTGGGCGGGATCATCGAGCCGATCGTCCCGGCGGCGGCGACCGTGCCGGCCGACAGGCCCTTGTCGTAGCCGCGCCGCAGCATCTCGGGGATCGCGATGCGCCCCATCGCGGCCGCACAGGCGACGGACGAGCCGGTGACGGCGGAGAAGCCTGCCGCGGCCCCGACCGAGGCGACCGCCAGGCCGCCGGGCATCCACGACAGCCAGGCGCGTGCGACGCGGAACAGGCCGTCCGTCAGCTGCGAGTGGTAGCAGATGTATCCCATGAGCAGGAACATCGGCACCGAACTCAACGTCCAATGCGCGACGAAGTCATAGGGTACGGCGGTCAGGATGCCCCACGCCGAACGCGGGCCGAGCATCAGCCAGATCCCTGCGAACGAGATGCCACCCAATGCCACGCCCACGGGTACGCGCAGCAGCAGCAGCACGATCAGCAGGACGAGAGCACCGCCGCTCAGCGTTAGGTCATCCATGGCGAGTATCGCTTTTCGGCGGCGGGGAGGTGGGCTGGCGGATGCAAGGGAGCGCGCGTCGCTCACTCATGCAGATCGATCGACTCGCGTGCGATGACGGAGTTGTCCCCGATGAACAGGCGGATCGCCTTGTGGATGAGAACCAGCATGATCAGCGCACAGCCGATCGGCAGGTAGAAGCGCGTCGGCCACACCGTGACCGGGACGTTGCCCAGACTGACTTCGCCGACTGCCATCTTCTGCAGGGCGTCGTTCCAGGTCCGCCACGCGAATGCGCCGAAATACGCGGCGGAGACCAGGGCGACGAGGCCGATCTGCCACTCCTGCACGCGCGCGGGGAAGTGCTGGGATACCAGTTCGACGACGATGTGGCCGTTCCGGAGTTCGATCAGCGCCAGCGGGAGGAAGACGACCGCGACCATGTAATAGGTCGACACGATCTCGACCGTGCCGTGCAGCGGCGCGGAGAAGACGTAGCGTAGCGTCACATCCGCCGCGATGTGGAGCATCATCAGGAGCAGTGCCGCACCGCTCACCCAGGCGACTAGCATCGACGTATAGTTGAGCACCCTGTGAACCATGAGCGTCCCTGACCTTTTGTCGTTACGCGCACTGTATCAAGGCATTAATGAGGCTGCATGATTTTCTTGAAATGCCAGTAGATTTGCGGTGGCAGCGCTAATGATTGCGCCTCCGGCCGTTGCCGCGCTAGCCGTGGCCGCGAGGCGCAGGCGCTCCTAGATTGTCTGCTCGACCGGAGGACCCCATGACCGCATCCGACGCCAGCCCCTACGAGCAGCATCTCGATCGCAATGCCGCCAACCATACGGCGCTGACACCGCTCGGTTTCCTGGAGCGCGCCGCGGCGGTGTTTCCGCAGCGGATTTCGGCAATCCACGGCGCGCGGCGCTACACCTGGTCCGAAACCTACGTGCGAGCGCGACGGTTGGCCTCGGCGCTGGCGCGGCGGGGCATTGGAGCCGGCGATACGGTTGCTTTCATGGCGCCGAACATACCGGAACTCATGGAGGCGCATTTCGGCGTTCCGATGTGCGGCGCCGTCCTCAATGCCCTCAATACGCGGCTCGATGCGGCAACCGTAGCGTTCATCCTGGAGCATGGCGAGGCCAAGGTCCTCGTCACCGATCGGGAGTTCGCACCCACCGTCCGCAGCGCGCTCGGCATGCTCCAGCGGTCCATCCTGGTCGTCGACATCGACGACCCGGAGTATGGGGGCGATGGCGAGAGGCTCGGCACGCTCGACTACGAGGTGCTGCTGGCGGAGGGAGACGGGAGTTACGCGTGGACGCCGCCCAGGGACGAATGGCAGGCGATCGCGCTCAACTACACCTCCGGCACCACCGGCAATCCGAAGGGCGTCGTCTACCATCATCGCGGCGCCTACCTGACGGCCCTCGGCAACGTCCTCACCTGGGACGTGCCGCACAACCCGGTCTATCTGTGGACCCTGCCGATGTTCCACTGCAACGGCTGGTGCTTCCCCTGGACCATCGCCGAACGAGCGGGCACGCATGTCTGCCTGCGGCGCGTCGAGGCGAAGGCGATCTTCGACGCGATCGCCGAGCACAAGGTCGATCACTTCTGCGGTGCGCCGATCGTCCTCAACATGCTGATCAACGCGGCGCCGGAGCAGCGCCGGCCGTTCGACCACATCGTCAAGGTGATGACGGCCGCCGCACCGCCGCCGCCGTCCACGCTGCAGCGGATGGAGGAGGACGGCTTCCGCGTCACCCACGTCTACGGCCTCACCGAGGTCTATGGCCCCGCCGTCGTCTGCGATTGGAACGAGGCGTGGAACGCCCTGTCGCCCGAGGAGCAGGCGGCGAAGAAATCGCGGCAGGGCGTGCGCTATCCGGTGCTGGACGGGCTGATGGTGGCCGACCCGAAGACGCTGGAGCCGGTGCCGGCCGACGGCGAGACGATGGGCGAGGTCTTCATGCGCGGCAACGTCGTCATGAAGGGCTATCTCAAAAATCCGAGCGCCACCGACGCGGCCTTCGCCGGCGGCTGGTTCCACACCGGCGATCTCGGCGTGATGCACCCGGACGGCTATATCGACCTGAAAGACCGCTCGAAGGACATCATCATTTCCGGCGGCGAGAACATCTCCTCGGTCGAGGTGGAGCAGGTCCTGTACCGGCACCCGGCGGTCATGGAAGCGGCCGTGGTCGCGAAACCTGACGAGAAATGGGGGGAGACGCCCTGTGCATTCGTCGAACTGAAGCCGGGCAAGACCGCGACGGTAGAGGAGATCGTCGCCTTCTGCCGGGCCAACATGGCGCACTACAAGGCGCCCCGAACCGTGATCTTCGGCGCGCTGCCGAAGACCTCGACGGGCAAGATCCAGAAGTTCGCGCTGCGCGATCGCGCGAGGGAGGCCTGAGGGTGGCTTCCGGCGCAGACCTTCATCGCCTGATCGTCGGGATCAGCGGCGCGTCTGGTGCCGTCTATGGCATTCGGATGCTGCAGGCGTTGAAGGGGCTCGGCGTCGAGAGCCATCTGGTCATGTCGAAGGCGGCGGAGATGACCATCGCCTACGAGACCGACTGGAAGATCGCCGACGTGAAGGCGCTCGCCGACGTCTGCTATCCGGCCCGGGATGTCGGCGCCGCGATCTCCAGCGGGTCGTTCCAGACGCTCGGCATGGTGGTGGCGCCGTGTTCGGTACGGTCGATGTCGGAGATCGCGACGGGCGTCACGTCGAACCTCCTCACCCGTGCCGCCGACGTGGTTCTCAAGGAACGCCGGCGCCTCGTCCTGATGGTGCGGGAGACGCCGTTCCATCTCGGGCATCTCCGCACGATGGTGTCGCTGGCGGAGATGGGCGCCGTGGTGGCGCCGCCACTGCCCGCCTTCTATAGCCGCCCGGAGAGGGTCGACGACCTGGTCGACCATTCGGTCGGGCGTGTGCTCGACCTGTTCGGCCTCGACACCGGCGCGGTGCGACGCTGGGGCGAGACGAGCGGTCCCCGCCGGATCAAGCCGTAGTCGCGCCTACCGTGCCGCGATGCCGGCGGTAAGCGCGTGATCTTCCGCTTCCGGACAATCGAGTTCAGAGGGCATCGTGCTCGTCAATGACCGCCTTCGCTGCGGCACTTGATCATGCGCAGCGGGTTATAGGTGAGGGCGACCGCGCCGTCCTGCTTCACCACCTTGTTGAAGGTCCGAACGAGACCGCGCCCAGGCCGGCTCCTGCTTAGGCGCGCCTCGACCACCTCGCACTCCACATGGATCGTATCGCCGGAGAAGACCGGGTTCTCGATCTTCAACTCCATGCCGAGGAAGGCGAAGCCGGTATGCTGCATGGTGCCCTGGACGAGCAGCCCCTCGGCGAAGCAGTAAGCGAGGGCGCCGGGTGCGACGCGGCCCTTGATGTCGGATTCCTCGCGCAGGAACTCGATGTTGGTGAACAGCACCTCGACCATGCCGGTCGCGTTGACGAAGTTTGTGATGTCCGCGTCCGTTACCGTCCTCCCGATGGTCTTGAACGTGCGCCCGACGGGCAGGTCCTCGAAGTGAAAGCCGAGGCCGATCGTTTCCATGTGCTGTCTCACTCTCGCGATGGGTTGGTTCAGTCCGCGACCAGGTTGCGCGCGATAATGTTGCGTTGGATCTGGTTGGTGCCTTCGACAATCTGCAGGACCTTGGCGTCGCGGAAATAGCGGTTGATCGGGTACTCGTTGGAGATGCCGGCGGCACCGAAGAGCTGCACCGCGTCGGTGGCGACCCTCATGGCGGTGTCGCTGGAAAAGCACTTTGCCGCCGCGGCGAGGCTGGCGAGTTCCCTGCCGCGGATGCCGTCGTCGACCGCAGCCGCCGCACGGTAGACGATGCCGCGGGCCGCCTCCGTCTGGATCGCCATGTCGGCCAGCATCCAGCGGATGCCCTGATAGTCCGCCACGCGGTTGCCGAAGGCTTGGCGGTCCTTCACGAAGGCGATCGACTTGTCGAGGGCGCCCTGGGCGAGGCCGACGCCGCGGGCGCCGATCAGCGGGCGCGAGGCGTTGAGCGCCTCCATGACGATCTTGAAGCCTTTGCCTTCCTCGCCGAGGCGGTTCTCCTCCGGCACGAACACGTCCTCGAAGAAGATCGCGTGGGACGGGACGCCGCGCGCGCCGAGCTTGTCTTCCTTGCGGCCGACGGCGAAGCCCGGCGTTCCAGCTTCGACGATGAAGAAGTTGATGGCGCCCGGCGTGTCGTCGTCGCCCGTCTTCGCCGCGACCAGGAAGAAGTCCGACTGTCCGGCGTTTGTGCACCAGATCTTGCCGCCGTTGATGACATAGCCGCTGTCCGTGCGCCTCGCCCGGGTGCGGATTCGCGCCACGTCGGAGCCGCTCTGCGGCTCGGTCAGCGAGAAGGCGGCACGCCGGCTGCCGTCGGCGAGGCCGGGCAGGTAGCGCCGCTTCTGTTCGTCGGTGCCACCCGCGAGGATCGCGCCGATCGGCGTCCACTGGACGAGCAGCAGGTAGGCCGTGTTGTAGCAGACGCGCCCAAACTCCTCGATCGCGACGCAGGAGGACAGCAGACTGCCGCTGCCGCCGAATTCGGGCGGGAACGGCAGCGTGAACAGGCCAAGTTCGCGCAGCAGGTCGAACATGTCCTGCGGGTATTCGGCCGTCCGGTCGATCTCGTCCGCCCGGAGGGCGACGCGCTCGCGGGCGACGCGGCGCACCAGCTCCTGGACGCGGGATTGGTCCTCGTCGAGGGCAAAGGCGGGCACCGCTTCCTCCGGGACGATTATTGTTGTTGCGGCTCAGTGTGAGGGTTGCCCGCCGGCCGTCAAGGCGACCTCGTGGAAATCACTGCGGCCGACAGCGAGACGGCACGCCGTTGACGCCCCGGGCAGGGCTCATCATCGTCGGCGATGAAGATCCGATCACAGAACAAGTCCGGAGGCGCCCCGTGTCAGACCGCTATGCCGCATACACCCAGCTCGAGTTCGACCGTCCGGCCGAGCGCGTGCTGCGCATCACGTTCAACAGGCCGGAGCGGCTGAATGCGGTGAACGCCGACGGCCATCGCGAACTGTGCGACGTTTGGCGGGACGTCGACCGCGATCCGACCGTTAACGCCGTCATCCTGCGCGGCCTCGGGCGAGCCTTCTCCGCTGGCGGCGATTTCGAGATGATCGAGCAGATCATCGAGGATCCGAAGTATCGCTGGCAGGCGCTGAAGGAGGCGCGCGACCTCGTCTACAACGTCATCAACTGCTCGAAGCCGATCGTCTCCGCGATTCACGGTCCCGCGGTCGGCGCCGGTCTTGTGGCCGCGCTCCTCTCGGACGTGTCGATTGCGGCGCGCAACGCACGGATCATCGACGGCCATACGCGACTCGGGGTTGCCGCCGGAGATGTGGCGGCGATTATCTGGCCGCTGCTCTGCGGCATGGCCAAGGCGAAGTATCACCTGCTGCTGTGCGAGCCGATGAGCGGCGAGGAGGCCGAGCGCATCGGTCTCGTGTCGCTGTGCGTCGACGAAGCCGACCTCCAGGACAAGGCGTTGGAGATCGCGCAGCGGCTGGCGACCGGTGCACCCGCCGCGATCCGGCTGACCAAGTACGCGCTGAACAACTGGCTGCGCACGATGGGACCGAGCTTCGACGCTTCGACGGCCTACGAGATGCTCGGCTTCGCGAGCGGCGAAGCGCGGGAGGGTCTGGCCTCGCACCGGGAGAAGCGGACACCGAAGTTCGACCCGGACTGCGCCCTGTGATCGGACCGCGGCAGCGCGTAACGTCGCGTTAACCATGCCCCGCGCATCTTCCCTCCGTCATGAAGGGAACGGGCGCAGTGGGTGAAGACGATAAGGAGACGGGCAGGCGCCGTCAGGTCGCCGTCGCCCTTCGCGGCGACGGTGTTGCCGGGGCGCGTGTCGTCGCCTCCGGGCGCGGCGCACTCGCCGAGGATATCCTGCGCCTCGCCTTCGATGCGGGGATCAAGGTGCGCGAGGACGCGGATCTCGCCGAAACGCTGGCGGCGCTGGAGATCGATGCGGACATGCCCGTCGATGCCCTGGCCGCGGTCGCGGAGATCCTGGCGCGTCTGTATGCGCTGAACGGTGCGCCCACAACGACGGAGCCGCAGTGATGAATGCAGCCGAGCAGCTCGACCGTCTGGGCGACAGGCTGGCGGCGGAGATCGGAAGGATCCGCGAGGCGCTGCACGCCGGCGCGCCGGTCGACACCGATCGTCTCGCCGGCATCGTCGACGAGATCCACCCGCTCTCCGAACAGCTCGATCCCGATCAGGCGCGGCGCGCGAAGCCGCGGCTCCTAAGCCTTCTCGCCGATCTCGATGCGGTCGAGGCGGAGATGACGGCCGCCCACGAGGCACTCCAGGCGCGGCTCAAGGGAACCACCACGATGCATCGGGCCGTAACGGCCTACAACCGGCCGCCGAAGCGCTAGCGGCACGATGGACCTGACGACCTATCTGCGATTTCTGCTGGCGCTCGTCGCGGTTCTGGCACTGATCGGCGTCCTGGCATGGCTCGCCCGCCGCTATGGCTTCGGCGGTGTCGCTGGCACGAGGCCGGGCGGCCGCATCCGCCGGCTGGGCATCGTGGAAGTACTGCCGATCGACGCGCGTCGCCGGCTCGTGCTCATCCGCCGCGACGGCGTCGAACATCTCATCCTCACGGGTGCTACGGACGACATCGTCGTGGAGACGGGCATTCCTGCTCCGCCGCCGACGGAAACAGAACAATCGCCTGGAATCCCGTACCGATGAACCTGCGCAAGGCTTCTCGCGTCGCCGCTACCGGATTGCTGGCTGTCGTCCTGCTGTCCGGTCCGGTGCTGGCGCAGAACGTCAGCATCGACCTGGGCGGCGACGGCGAGGGGTCGACGACCGCGCGCATCATTCAGCTCGTCGCGCTGCTGACGGTCCTCAGCGTCGCGCCGTCGATCCTGGTGATGGTGACGTCGTTCACCCGCATTGTCGTCGTGCTGTCCTTCCTGCGAACCGCCATCGGCACGCAGCAGGCGCCGCCTAACATGGTGATGATCAGTCTGGCCCTGTTCCTGACGGCCTTCGTCATGGCACCGACGATGGAGCGTGCCTACGAAGAGGGCGTCGCCCCCCTGATCGCCGAGCAGATCGACGAGGAACAGGCCTTCACGCGGACGGTCGGGCCGTTCCGCGACTTCATGCTTCGCCATGTCCGGGAGAAGGACCTGGAGCTGTTCGTCAATCTGTCCAGGACCGAGCCGATCGCCGCACCGGCCGAGACTCCGCTTCAGGTGCTCGTGCCCGCCTTCATGATCAGCGAGCTTCGCCGTGCATTCGAGATCGGCTTTCTTTTGTTCGTGCCGTTCCTCGTCATCGACATGGTGGTGGCCAGCATCCTCATGTCGATGGGCATGATGATGCTGCCGCCGGTCATGATCTCGCTGCCGTTCAAGCTGATCTTCTTCGTGCTCGTCGACGGCTGGTACCTGGTGGCCGGAAGCCTCGTGCAGAGCTACGGCACCTGACGAGCGGCGGAATCAGTAGCAGCGCGTCCGGTCGCCGTACTGGATGCTGCCGTCCGGCAGATAGCGGTAGACCTCGTCGGTCTCGCAGTTCGAGGCCCGCCGCGGTGCATCCGACCACTGGATGTCCGGCTCGCGCGGGCTGGAGGCGATCATGCTGCCGGCGACGATGGCCAGGCCGACGATGCCCGCGCCGATCAGGATCTCGTCGCTGTAGTCGCGCGACTTCCCGTTGTGCCGATGCTTCGACCCGCGCCGGTCGCGGTCATACCCGCGATATCCGTGCCGGCCGTCGCGGCGCCCGTCGTGCCAGCCGCGGTCATGGTGTGAACCGCGATAGTCGTGGCCGCCGCGATAGCCGTCCCGAGCCTGTGCCGCCGGTACCATCCCCGCGGTGAGGGATGCCGCCACGAGAATTGCCGCGAGCCCACGCCTGATCATCGACCGCTCCATTGTCCTGGGTGATGGCCACTGGTGGCATCGCACCCGATCGTCCCCATTCTGTCGAAGCGTGACTGAACCCCGAATGAACGCCCGGGGCGTGGGTTTGCTTCCGGCGGGAGCGCCGCGGAGCGCGTTTCTCCAACCATGCCATCCGGCGGAGTCGTCATACTCTCGGTAGACGATGGGCAGCCGGACGATCGGACCTCCGTCGAAACCGCAGGGAGAAGGCCACGACATGAGCGGAGACGTAATGGATCCCGTCGCATTTCGAGATTCCCTGGCCGCCCATGCTCCGCCGACGGGGTTGTCGGTGCCGCTGCAGGCACTGTGGTGGAGCGGCAAAGGGCGCTGGGAACAGGCGCACGAGCTCGCCCAAAACGCGGAAGACCGCGACGGCGCGTGGGTGCATGCCCATCTCCACCGCGTCGAGGGCGACCTCGCGAATGCCGCCTACTGGTATCGCCGCGCCGGCCGCGACGTCTGTACCACGACGATCGACGAGGAATGGCGTGCACTGAGTGTTGCGATGCTTTCGTCGGCGGCGGACTCGGAGGAGTGATCGTTGGCCGTTAGACGTCACCCGGGGGAAGGCCGGCATCCCGAAGTTCGGCGGCTACCTCGTCGTAAGCGGCTTCTACCGCCTCGAGATCCCGCGGTTCGGCAATGCACCGTCGTCCCGCTGCAAGGATCATCGCGGCGTGCACGGCGCATTCCCGGCGATGCTCGTCGGTCGGGGTGAGCGTGGCGAGTGCGGCGATCGCCTCGAGCTGGCGGATCAGGATGGACGGCTTCGACTCGCCCGCCTGCCGGATCTGGTTGAACGCGGCGTCCATGAGCCCGGCGAACGTCGAGACGGGTCGAACCACGCGCAGTCGGCCGGCAGCATCCCTGATCGTTTCCGGCAGCGTACGCCGCGTCATGACCAGGGCCATCGATCGGCCCAGCCTGTCGATGGCGGCGATCGCGGTGTTCGGGTCATTGATGCCGGGCGAGAGCGCGCGAAGCGCCACTTCGACCAACTGGCGCATGCAGTATTCGATGTCCTGGACCGGCGTGCGTTCCAGGCCGACGGTGACCGCGCGTGCGATGCGGGCGGCAAAGGCCTCGTCGAACTTTTCGGCCGGATCCACTTTGCCGTGGATGCCACCGGGCAACAGATGGTGCCCCGGCCGGAAGTTCAACAGGACAACCACGTCGCTTTCTTCGGCACAGTGCGTGATGGCAGCGAAGTCGACCGCCTGGACGTAGCCGCCGTGCGGCAGGCGCAGCGTCGCGGGCGCCGTCGGCGTGAACACCGTATCGGCGGGCGGTGTCTCCTCCCACCGCGGCAGAATGCGATCGATGGACTGGTCGAGTTCGGCGCCGACCCGCTGGACCACCGAGTCTGCGACGACCGACCTTCCGAGGTGATGCACGAAGAAGAACAGGAGGCCCAGACAGCCCATGGCGCTCATCGTGCCGAGAGTGACGGCGAGCTGTGGAATCTCGTCGTCCGGGAGTTTGCCGTCGACCTGCCGCAGTACGAGCAGGACGTACACGATCGCGGCCAGGAAGATCCCCAGCACCACTTGCGTCCGCCGATCGCCCATGAACGCACGGATCAGTCTTGGCCCGAGCTGGCTGGCAGCGAGGCTGAGCACGACCATCGTGATCGATATGGCGAGCGTCGTCAGGGTGATGAGCGAACTGAGGAGGGTCTCCAGAAGATCGCGCGCCTCGGAGGCCGAACCGTTGTAGAGCCAGTCCGGCGGGTCGACATCGTCGCCGCCGGGGAACGCGCGGATGTTCGTCATGACGGACGCCAAGACGAACGCGCAGCCGGTCAGGATGGCCGGCACGAACCAGAGGCTGGTCGACAGATTCTGCCAGAAGGCGAGTAGGCGCGTCTTCATCCGCTACCCTCGCGGCCTCCGCTGGCCATCGGACGGGCGGCGTTGCGGCCGCCGTATGTCCCCGGCGCCGTCACCCGCGTCCGACGAAGGGCATCTTCGTGGCCATCACGGTGATGAACTGGACGTTCGCGTCGAGCGGCATCTGCGCCATGTAGACGATCGCGTCCGCGACGTTCCGGACATCCATCGTCGGCTCGACCATCGTCGTTCCGTTGGCCTGCGGGACGCCCTTGGTCATGCGTTCGGTCATCTCGGTATGAGCGTTGCCGATGTCGATCTGGCCGACGGCGATGTCGTATTTGCGGCCGTCGAGGGAGGCCGACTTCGTGAGCCCTGTGACGGCGTGCTTGGTGGAGGTGTAGGGCGCCGAGTTGGGCCGGGGCGCGTGCGCCGAAATCGAGCCGTTGTTGACGATCCGGCCGCCCCGCGGGGTCTGGTCCTTCATGATCCGGAACGCCTCCTGGGTACACAGGAAGACGCCCGTCAGATTGGCATCGACCACCGACTTCCATTGCTCGTAGGTCAAGTCCTCGAGGGGAACGGGTGGCGCGCCTCGGCCGGCGTTGTTGAAGACGAAATCGAGGCGGCCGAACGTCTCCCGCGTTTTCACGAACAACGCGCGCACCGCTTCCGGATCGCCGACGTCGGTCGGGGCGGCGAGCGCCCGACGGCCCATCTCGGCGATTTCCGCTGCGACGGCCTCGAGCGGCTCGGGACGTCGGCCTGCGAGCACCACCGACCAGCCGTTGCGCGCAAGTGCGAGTGCGGAGGCTTTGCCGATGCCGCTGCCAGCGCCGGTGACGAGCGCGATCTTCGGTTCCGTGGTCATGGCGGCGAGCCTCCTGTTTTTGCGTTCGGTCGTCGCCATCGTGTGGCGCGTACCGGGGGATAGTCGACCGGACTGCGGTCTGGGGCAACAGCATCCGGAGCGGCGACCGGGATCGCGCGGTCAGCTTAAGCGCGCGGTAAAGCAGGGGTTAACCAACCCGATTCATCGGAGGTTAGGAAAGATCCGCGAAAACTCTTGGTAATCAAGGAGTTTCCAGCCATGCGCTCGCGGATCGGCCTTCTCTCCCTCTGTCTGATCGGCTCCGTCGCTGCCCCCGTCTTTGCGGCCGATGTGAGTGACCTCATGACCGTGGAGCATGCCACGGCCCTCAATGCCGAGACCCCCACCTATGTCACCAAGCTAGAGGCGATTCTCCAGCAGCACGGCCAGTCCTGCGGCGCGATCGATCATATCAACGCCTTCTCGACCGGATCCGGTCTCAGGACGGCCGTGGCCTGCGACGGCGGCTCGAAACGCTACGAGATCGTCTTCGAAGGCGAGTTGGTCACCGTCAGCTCCGCAAACTGATCCAGCGAACACTCCGCCTTCATGATGGGGGCGGGGCCCAGGAGATACAGCATGCTCTCCCGCAAGCCGGCGGTCGCCACCTCTGACGAGCAGACCTCCAAGGTGCGCACCAGGTGGCGCCTCTGGAAGGACAGCAAGGGTGGCGTCGCTGCCATCGTCGCCTTCTCGACCATCCCGATGATCGCCGCTGCAGGACTGGCGGCGGACGGTCTGTTGGCAATGCTGGCGAGGGCGGAACTCTCCAGCGCCGTCGACGCGGGTGCGCTTGCCGGTGCTCGGGCATTCAAGCAGGCCGATCTGCAGGCGCAGGCGCGCAAGTACGTCTATGGCAACTTCAACCGAGGCGAGATCCAGGAACCGCCGTCGGTCATCGTCGGACAGGCCGATGGCACCGTGGCCGTGTCGGCGACTGCGGTGGTGCCGACGAACTTCATGAAGCTGTTCGGCGTCGACACGATGACCGTCACGGCCGCTGCCACCGCACAGGCCCTTGGCGCTGGCGGCATGGAACTGTCGCTCGTCCTCGACATCACGGGATCGATGAAGGGGACGAAACTGTCGACGCTCAAGACGTCGGCGAACAACCTGCTGAACGTGCTCTACAAGGATCAGGACACGGTCGAGAATCTCGCGGTCGCCGTCGTGCCTTTTGCCGGGCGCGTCAACATCAAGCCGCGCCGCGAATGGATGACCACCCAGCCTTTCCTGTGGCAGTGGTGGTGGACCGGTTGCGCAAATGAGCGTAGCGGGAATGCGGCGTACGACGACACGCCGCCGGCGACCACCAAGTTCCCCGACTTCGCTCCCGGTGGCAGCGTGATGAACGCCGGCAGCTACTGTCCGCCCAACGCGGCCCTGCCGCTGACGGCATCGAAGGCGACCGTCAAGGCGCTGATCGACGGTTTCCAGGCCTCCGGCAACACGCGAACGGACATCGGCATGTCGTGGGGTTGGCGGACGCTCTCGCCGAAATGGCGTGGTGTCTGGACGTCCGGCTCAACGACGCCGGTCGACTACGACGACCCCAAGGTGCGCAAGATCGCGGTGTTGATGACCGATGGAGAGAACACGCCATGGCAGTCGGGTGACAACGAAAGCGAAGCGCAGACCTATGCGAAACTCGGGAATACCTGTCAGGGTATGAAGGACAACGGGATCATCATCTATACGATAACGTTCCAGGCGCCGGCGAATATCGACCCATATTACTCGGCGTGCGCCACGACACCCGACCATCACTTCTTCAGCGCGCCCACCGAAGCCGACCTGGAGGAGGCCTTCGGCCGGATCGGCAGCGAGATCACCCGCGACAACGTCCGGCTGGTGCGGTGACGGTCGGAGGGACGATCAACTGGGTCTGATTCAGGCGTACAGGCTCAAGCGGGCGCGGGAACGCGCATAGGTCTCCCGCGCGTCATAGACCGCTGCCGCCCGGGCAGCGGCCTTCGCGTTCTCGCAAGGTGCAGACCCGGAGCAGTGCGCGACAAGCTGCACGATCCAGGCGTCGGGAGAGAGCCGGGGCCGGGGCGACGCTGCGTCGATGGCGATCCGTTCGCTGACGAGAGTGCCGTGCTGCGATGTCTGGATGCCCGCATGATGTCGGGCGACCGCCCGTTCGGTCCGCCGGACCGGGACGAGGGCGGTGGTTCCTTCATGTCGGCGGGGCGGTTGCATGCGAGACAGTAAAGGATCCGTTAGCGGACAATTCAACTAAAATGCCGATGATTACCCGGCCCGGCTTACGACGATCGCCGCTGGCGCCGGCCGGCTCGATTGAAAATCCGCGGCGCATGCTTAAGTTCCGGGAAGCCGATTCGAGGGAGAACGGGATGTCCGAGGCCGCCGTCATGTCGGTGCCGCGACTGGTGATCACCGACAGCGCCGCAGCCCGTATCGCAAGGCTGGCGGAGCAGGAGAACAATCCCGAGACGATGCTGCGGATCACGATCTCCGGCGGCGGCTGCTCCGGCTTCCAGTACGGCTTCAGCCTCGACTCCACGGCCTCCGACGACGACCGCGTCTTCGCCCATGCCGGCAGCCGGGTCGTCGTCGACGAGGTCTCTTTCGATCTGCTCGGCGGCGCGGTGATCGATTTCGTCGAGGATCTCTCGGGCGCCGCTTTCCAGATCCGCAACCCGAACGCCAGTTCGTCGTGCGGATGCGGCACGTCGTTCGCCATCTGATGGGCCGGCGCCGCCTGTGAAGATCGCCACCTGGAACGTCAATTCGATCAAGGTCCGGCTCGGCGCCGTCTGCGAATGGATCGAGAAGGAGCGGCCGGACGCCTTGCTCCTTCAGGAGATCAAGACCACGACGGACGCATTCCCCCGGTTCGAGATCGAATCGTTGGGGTACCGGTGCGCGGTGCTCGGTCAGCGGGCCTACAACGGCGTCGCCATCCTGTCGCCGCATCCGATCGAGGATGTGATGGAAGGCTTGCCGGGTGAGCCCGCGGACGACCATGCGCGCTATCTCGAGGCGAGCATCGGCGGCGTCCGGGTGGCGTCGATCTATCTGCCGAACGGCAACCCGGCGGACAGCGAGAAGTATCCCTACAAGCTGCGCTGGATGGCGCGGTTGCGGGAGCGTGTGGAGACCCTGCTCGCCGATGACGTTACGTTCGTGCTGGGCGGGGACTACAACGTCATCCCGGAGCCGCGGGACGCGTATGATCCGGCTGCCTGGGTGGACGACGCGCTGTTCAAGCTGGACACGCGCCGCGCCTGGCGCAGCATCGTCAATCTCGGACTGACCGATGCCTTCCGGGCGCTGGAGCCCACAGCGACGCACGCCTACACCTTCTGGGACTATCAGGCCGGTGCGTGGCAGCGCGATCTGGGGATCCGGATCGATCACCTCCTGCTCTCTCCCGACGCCGCCGACAGATTGATCGGGTGCCAGATCGACAAGGGGCCGCGCGGGGCGCCCAAGGCGTCCGACCACACGCCGATCTGGTGCGAACTGTCGGACAAGGTCCCCGCCGACCGCTTCGCCTGAGGATGTCTGGGGGCGCCTGATGCCCCGCAGTCTCAGCGCGATGGCAATCGATCACATATCCAGGGCTTAAGTCGCTCTCGCGATTGCGTTTCCCCGTCTCGGGCTGTTATCGAAAATGCCAGATATTGGGCGCCGGTTTCTCTTGATGGTGCGGCGCCGGCAGCGGTCAGGGGGAAGGCATGGCGTTCCGGGGTTTCAACTTCTTCAATCTCGTTCGTACCTACTACGGCGACAACAGCGACAGCTCGTATGACGGCGGGTCGCGCGGCGCCATCGACATCATCTTTGGTGGGCGGGGGTCCGAGACCATCCGCGGCGGCAACGGCAACGATCTGCTTTACGGCAACGGCGGCGACGATCGCCTGTTCGGCGACGGCGGCCACGACAGGCTCGAGGGCGGCAGCGGCCAGGACATACTTGACGGCGGTATCGGCAACGACACCCTGAGCGGTGGCGACGGGCGTGACGAGATCTACGGCGGTGTCGGCAACGACTTGATCTACGGCGGTTCCGGCGGAGGCGCCGTGCGGCCCGACGAGCCGATCTACGATCCCGACCCGGAGAACACCCAGCTGCTGTTCGGCGGCGACGGCAACGACCGCATCTATGGCGGCGAGGGCGAGGACGACATCTTCGGCGACGCTGGCAACGACGTCCTCTACGGCGGCGCCGGCCATGACTATCTCGAAGGCGGTGACGGCAACGACATCATCGAGGGCGGCGACGGGCTCGACCAGATGTATGGCGGCGCCGGCGACGACATCATCACCGACACCAAGGGCGCCGACGGTGCCCCGCACGGCGACGGCTTCTTCGGCGAGGACGGCAACGACGTCCTCACCGCCGGCACCGACGGCGACGCGAACGTCATGGTCGGCGGCAACGGTGCCGACGTGATCTATGGCGGCACCGGCGACGACGTTCTCGTCGGCGGCGTCGAGGTCCGCGAGTATACCGGGGTCGACTATGTCATCACCGACGCATCGCGTGACGGTGAGACGGATCGCTTCATCTTCGCCGAGAAGGAAGGCAACGACACCGTCTGGGGCTTCGAGGGCGGCCAGGGCGGCGACATCCTCGACCTGTCGCAGATCGGCACGATCGACGGCCGGGAAGACATCTTCATCGGCCAGGACGGTGCCGACGCGATCATCGGCCTCTACTCCGACGCCGACGCCCAGGAATACCACTCGATCCGGCTGATGAACTTCGCGGCGACCGACCTCGACATCTCGCACAACTTCATCTTCTGATCGCGGCGTGCCCGCAGGCACGGCTTTCGAGAATGCCCGGGGTTCGCCCCGGGCATTCTGCGTTTCGGCGATCGATCAGCCGCCATAGTCGGCTGGACGGAACGGCTGCATCCAGAGGAGCTTCCCGGCGCCCTCGATCGCCCGTCGTGCCTGATCCAGGGCCCCGCGCGACCGGAAAGCGGAGAGGGCGACGGCGATCAGGCCGTGCACCACGAACTGTCCGGCACCGATCGCCATCCAGCGGGCGACGCCGAGCCGGTCCGGCGGGTCCGCCATCGCGCACGCCATGCTGGGACTCTGGCCGCGCCGGAAGCTGCGCTTGGCGAGATACGACAAGCCCACGCGGCTGCCGTCGACATGCTCCAGCACCGGCGCCTCCGCGCACCACGCGAACGTGCGGCCGCTGCGCTTCAGGCTCTCGAACAGCATCGTGTCCTCGCCTCCGGTGCGCGTCATGCGCGGATCGAACGGTTCGTCGCCATCGATGCAGCGCGCCCGCACCAGAAGCGAGTTGCCGCTGCCGTAGTAGGTGTCGATCAGGCGGCTCGGCCCAGGGTCAGACCGGCTGAAGAACAGGCCGACGAAATCCGCGTCGAGCGGCGGGGGGCGCTCGAAATGCGCGATCACAGGGCCGAACACCAGATCGGCGCCGAAGCGCGCCTGCGTGGCGAGGAGGGCCGCCAGCCACCCTTCCAGCGCTTCCTCGTCGTCGTCGAGGAACACGAGCAGGTCGGCGCGCGCCGCGTATACGCCCGCGTTGCGGGCGTGGGAGACACCCGAGCGCGGTTCGTGCACATAGCGGATCGGCATCGCAGCGCCGTCGGCGGCCGCTGCCACCGTATCCGCCGCCGATCCCTGAGGACAGTTGTCGACCACTACCACCTCGACGGTGGCCGGGTCGACGCCCTCCTGGCGCAGGCAGCTCGCCAGCGTCCGCCGGAGCGAATCCCGTCGGCGAAAGGTGGGGACGATGATGCTGACGGTGACCATGCCGGCTCCAGGCGCGAAGCGGGGGAGGGGTGAAGGCCGCACTCTATCGCGCGAGAATGAACGATCGGTAGCGCGGTGGCTGTCATCCGTCTGTCGCGGCGGCATGCTACCTATCCACGACGGTATGTACCCGACGGGAGGGCCGGATATGGACGCGTGGCGCGACGAACAGATCAGCCGGGGCGAAGCCTACGACAGGTCTCAGGACACCCCGATCAATCCTTCCGACACGCCGGTGTTCGGCGAGATCGTTCGGCGCCGCTTCGGCCGGCGCGCGTTCCTGGGCGGGGGCCTCGCGGCAGCCGCGCTTGCCGCCGCCGGACCGGCACTCCTCGCCGGCTCGCGCCGCGCCGCCGCGGCTGCGCTGCCGGCTTTCGTCTTCGACGAGATCGCGCACGGCGTGGACGAAACGCACCACGTCGCCCCCGGCTACGATGCGGACATCCTTATCCGCTGGGGCGATCCGGTGATGCCGGGCGCACCGCCCTTCGATCCGCTCAAGCAGACGGCGTCGGCGCAAGCGCTGCAGTTCGGCTACAACAACGACTTCGTCGGCTTCATGCCACTGCCGCAAAATGCGCCGGCGGGCGAGCGGTCGGCGCGTGGGCTGCTCTTCGTGAATCACGAGTACACGAACGAGGAGGTCATGTTCCCGGGCCTGCCGCCCGTGGCCAAGGGTGAGGATCCGCTCGCCCGGATGACGGCCGATCATGTCGGCATCGAGATGGCGGCCCACGGCGCCTCGATCGTGGAAGTCATGCGCGACGGTGCCGGCAAATGGAAAGTCGTTCCGGACGGCCAACTGAACCGTCGGATCACCACGGCCGATACCGAGATGACCATCGCCGGTCCGGCTGCAGGGCATGAGCGGATGCGCACCAAGGCGGATCCGAACGGTATGCTGGCCGTCGGTACGCTGAACAACTGCGCGGGTGGCGTCACGCCCTGGGGGACGGTTCTGACCGCCGAAGAGAATTTCCACGGCTACTTCGTCGCGTCGGTCAAGGCGCCGGCGTCCGGCGACAAGAAGGCAGATTATCTCGCCGGCAACCCCGAGGCACGCAACCACAAGCGCTACGGTGTGCCGGGCCTCTGGTACGCATGGGGTCGGTTCCACGACCGCTTCGACATCGACAAGGAGCCGAACGAGCCGAACCGCTTCGGCTGGCTGGTCGAGGTCGATCCGTACGATCCCGAGTCTCGGCCCGTGAAGCGGACGGCGCTCGGGCGTTTCAAGCACGAGGGTGCCGGTGCGGTCATCGCCGCCGACGGCCGGGTGGTTGTCTATTCCGGCGACGACGAGCGGTTCGAGTACCTCTACAAGTTCGTCAGCGAAGGCCGGTTCGACCCGAAGGACCGCAAGGCCAACATGTCGCTTCTCGATCGCGGCACGCTCTATGTCGCCCGCTTCGAGGCGGATGGGAGCGTCGCGTGGCTGCCGCTGGTGTTCGGTGAGGGGAAACTCACCGCCGAGAACGGCTTCGCCAGTCAGGCTGACGTCGTGATCGAGGCGCGGCGCGCCGCCGACCTGTTGGGGGCGACCCCGATGGACCGTCCCGAGGACGTCGAGGTGAACCCGATCACGGGCCGCGTCTACGTCATGCTGACCAACAATACGCGCCGCAAGCCGGAACAGGTCGACGGCCCGAACCCGCGTGCCGACAACGTTTTCGGTCAGGTCCTCGAGATGGTTCCGGCCAACGGCGATCACGCCGCGGCGACGTCTCGTTGGGAACTGCTGGTGCGGTGCGGCGATCCGGCGGCGGGCGCCGTCGGTGCGATGTGGAACCCGGCGACCAGTAGCAACGGCTGGTTCGCCTCGCCGGACAACTGCGCCATCGACGCGCGGGGCCGGCTCTGGGTCACCACCGATCAGGGAAGCGCCTGGCCGAAGAGCGGCACCGCCGACGGCATGTGGGGCTTGGCGACCGACGGCGAGGGGCGTGGAACCGGCCGAATGTTCTTCAGGGTCCCCGTCGGCGCCGAACTGTGCGGTCCGTGCTTCACCCCCGACGACGAGACGCTCTTCCTGGCGGTGCAGCATCCGGCGACCGACGGAGTCGCGCACTACGCGCCGTTCGGGCGGAACTCAACTTTCGAAGACCCGGCGACACGGTGGCCCGATTTCCAGTCGGGGATGCCGCCGCGCCCGTCAATTGTCGTGGTCACGAAGACCGCTGGCGGCAAGGTCGGCGGCTGACGCTTCCGCCGGCGCCGCCGCCGCGCACGAAAAGGGCCCCCATCCAGCGGATGGGGGCCCTTCACGATTCCGATAGGCGCCGAAAGATCAGGCCGCTTCGCGGGCCTTTTCGGCGTTCTGCTCGATCGCGTCGAGGAAGGTGGCGGTGAACTCGGTCAGCGTCTCGCCGCCGATCGAGGTGATCAGCGCGCCGTCGCTGACGACACCGGACTCGCTCCAGATGCCGCCCGCAGCCTCGACGGCCTCACGGAACTCGGGCCGGCTCGTAACCGTGCGGCCGGCCAGCGTCTCGGTGCCGATCAGCAACTGGATGGCGTCGGTCACGACGGCGACCGGCTTGCCGGCGTCCATCATGCCCTTCACGATCCGGCGGGCGTGTGCGCTCTCGAGCAACGTCTTCGCGCCACGGTCGCCGCCGGGGAGCAGCAGCGCGTCGTACTGGCTCGGTAGAACGTCCTTGGGCTTCACTTCGACGTAGAAGTTGTGTCCCCAGGTGCCTTCATGCCAACCATTGACGAGACCGACCTCGGTCGACACCACGCGGGGAATAGCACCCTCGCTCGCGAGCGCCTTCTGGGTTTCCGTCATGTCCTCTTCGTGGAAGCCGTTGGCCACGAGGATCGCGACGGTCTTGCCGCTGAGGCGCTTGTCCATTTGCATGAAATCTGTCTCCCGGAGCTGTTGTCGCTTTTCCGTCGACCCAAGGCACGCGCCGCATACGGGCGGCTGCGTCAGACCTGCCGCGGGGGAAAAAATCCCCGCGCCCCGGGAAGTGAGAGTCCCAGGCCGAGTCACCCCAATCGACGGGAAGTCCTGCAGATGCAGGCGGGAAAATAGAACCGCGATGGTCCGGTTTCAAGGGCGCGGGCTGACCTCTTTGTCGCACCTGCGAAGAGAGGTCAGCGTACCATCTTCGCCAGACGCAGGCGCAGGGCGTTCAGCTTGATGAAGCCTTGGGCGTCCCGCTGGTCGTAGACGGTGTCCGCCTCGAAGGTCACGTAATCGTGACGGTAGAGGCTGTCGTCGGACTTCCGGCCGGCCACGATGACGCTGCCGCGGTAGAGCTTCAGACGGGCGACACCGTTCACGCGCTTCTGGCTTTCGTCGATCAGCGCCTGGATCATCTGGCGCTCGGGCGAGAACCAGAAGCCGTTGTAGATGAGCTCCGCGTAGCGCGGCATCATCTCGTCCTTCAGGTGCATCGCACCGCGATCGAGCGTGAGGCTCTCCACGGCGCGCCGCGCATGGAGCAGGACGGTCCCGCCGGGGGTCTCGTAGACGCCGCGCGACTTCATGCCCACGAAGCGGTTCTCGACGAGATCGAGCCGGCCGACGCCGTTGCGGCCGCCGATCTCGTTCAGCTTCGTCAGCAGGGCGGCCGGCGAGAGCGCCTCGCCGTTGACTGCGACCGGATCGCCCTTTTCGAAGGCGATCTCGACATATTCCGGCGTGTCGGGCGCCTTCTCCGGCGCGACCGAGCGGGTGAACATCTCCTCGTCGGGCTCGACCCAGGGGTCTTCGAGCGCCCGGCCCTCGTAGGAGATGTGCAGCAGGTTGGCGTCGGTGGAGTAGGGCGGCTCGCCCTGCTTGCCGCGCGGGATCGGGATCTGGTGTTGTTCGGCATATTCGATCAGGCGCGTGCGCGAATTCAGGTCCCACTCGCGCCAGGGGGCGATCACCTTGATGTCCGGCTTCAGCGCGTAGTAGCCGAGTTCGAAGCGAACCTGGTCGTTGCCCTTGCCGGTCGCTCCGTGCGCGACTGCGTCGGCACCGACTTCCTCGGCGATCTCGATCTGGCGCTTGGCGATCAGCGGCCGTGCGATCGAGGTGCCGAGCAGGTAGACGCCCTCGTACAGGGCATTGGCGCGGAACATCGGAAACACGAAGTCGCGGACGAACTCCTCGCGCAGGTCGTCGACGTAGATCTTCGTCGCGCCCATCATCTCCGCCTTCTTGCGGGCGGGCTCGAGTTCCTCGCCCTGGCCGAGATCAGCGGTGAAGGTCACGACCTCGCAGCGATAGGTGTCCTGCAGCCAGCGCAGGATGATGGAGGTGTCGAGGCCGCCCGAATAGGCGAGGACGACGCGCTTGATCTTATCGGACATGGCCAACCACCCGGCTGTCGGAGCGGTGCAGGGGATACCGGAAAGGCGGCCGGCTTTCCAGCCGAAACCGCGGCGGCGACGACGCCGGCACCGCAGCGGGATCAGACGCCCTCGTCTTCCTCGTCTTCCGCCTCTGCGCGCTTCTTCTCCATCATCCGCACCAGGACGACGGATATTTCGTAGAGTAACATGCCCGGTACGGCGAGGCCGATCTGGCTGATGAGATCCGGCGGCGTCAGCACGGCGGCAAAGATGAAGATGACGACGATCGCGATCCTGCGCTTCGCGACCAGCATCGCCGACGTGATCAGCCCGGCGCGTGCCAGGAGGGTGAGGACGACCGGCATCTCGAAGAACAGGCCGAACGCGAAGATCAGCTTCATCACCAGCGAGAGATACTCGCTGACCCGGGCTTCCAGCTGTATCGGCAGAGTGGTGTCGCTGCCCATGCTTTCGAAGCCGACGAAGAACTGCCAGGCGAGCGGCATGATGAAGTAGTAGACGAAGGCGCCGCCCATGAAGAACAGCACCGGTGTCGCGACCAGGAAGGGCAGGAAGGCCTTCCGCTCGTTGCGGTAGAGTCCCGGTGCTACGAACTTCCAGAGCTGGTTGGCGATGATCGGGAACGACAGGAAGGTGCCTGCGAAAAAGGCGACCTTGATGTAGGTGAAGAACGTTTCGGCCAGCCCGGTATAGATCAGCCTGCGTCCGGTCTGGCCCTCGAACGCATGCGCTAGCGGCCTGACGAGGAAGCCGAAAATCTGCTCGGAGAAGTAATAGCAGCCGGCGAAGGCGACCATCACCGCGACGGTCGCGTAGAGAAGCCTGTTCCGCAGTTCGAGAAGATGATCGAGCAGGGGCATCTTCGCCTGCTCGTCTTCCTCGTCGTGGACGTCGCGCGGACTCATGGGCGCACCGGCGGCGGGTCGTCGGACTGCGGTGCTTCTGCAGGCTCCGGCGGCTCGACGGCCGATGCCGAAGTCTGTGTATCGGCTGGGGCTGCTGCCGGCCGTCGCTCCACATCCGTATCGAACGCCGCCTCGATCTCGCCCTTGGGGTCGATCGAATTGCGGATCTGCTTATGGAGGTCGACGTCGCGGACGGACTCGATCTTCTTGCGCATGTCCTCGAGTTCGGCCTCGCGGCCGATGTCCTCAATGCTCTGCTGGACCTCGCGGAGCATAGCGCGCGCCTTCCCGGCCATCTTTCCCGCCGTATAGAGCACGCGCGGAAGGTCGCGCGGCCCGATCACGATCAGCGCCACGACCGCGATGACCGCGAGTTCAGACCAGCCTATGTCGAACATGCCGTTTCAGCCGCGCCGGCGGAACGCGCCGGCGACCGGTCCTTCAGCTGCGCGCCGTTTCGTCGTGATGCACCTTGCCCGCCTGCGGATCGTTGCGGCCTTCGAGCGCGCGCGGGGCCTGCTCTGTGTCACCCTCGCCGTCGTCCTTCAGCCCGGACTTGAAGCTCTTCACGCCCTTGGCGATGTCGCCCATCACTCGCGGCAGCTTGCCTGCGCCGAAGAGGATGAGAACGATCAGCAGAATCACCAGGATCTGCCAGACGCTGATACCCATAGGAAAACTCCCAGGAACGACGGTCGGGAAACCCTGGCCATCGAGGCGGATCATCGCAAAAAGCCGGCCGCGCCGCAACGCGGCTGAGCCTTCAGCTGGGCATATGGCGACTCACTTCGGGAAAACGAAGGTCTGTTCGGGGTCGAGCGAGATCGACAACGTCTGTGCGTCGCAGGGCAGGAAGCGCCCGGGTACCCGGGC
Organism: Constrictibacter sp. MBR-5; assembly: GCF_040549485.1. Classification (NCBI taxonomy): domain Bacteria; kingdom Pseudomonadati; phylum Pseudomonadota; class Alphaproteobacteria; order Rhodospirillales; family Allostellaceae; genus Constrictibacter; species Constrictibacter sp. MBR-5. The sequence continues at coordinate 73,733 of NZ_JBEPTK010000004.1, read as the reverse complement.
GTGCAGGTGCACGTCGTCCCCCGTTCCGGCCAATGAAAGATGCACCAGGCTGCTGCGGCCGAGCATGCGCGCAGCCATGACGTGCGCCGCGGGACCCGAGCCGCTCGCCGTCAGCTTCACGCCCTCCGGCCGGACCAGCACCTGGACCGCCATGCCGTCGGGCAGGCCATCGGCCCGGACGCGACCGAGTGGGGTCTCCACCAGTCCGTCGGCGACGTGGCCCTCCATTCGGTTGACCTCGCTGAAGAACTCGGCGACGAACGCGCTCGCCGGCCGGTAATAGATCTCGGCGGGTGCGCCGATCTGCTCGATCCTGCCGGCACGCATCACTGCGATCCGGTCGGCCATGAACATGGCCTCTTCGGGATCGTGCGTGACCAGCATGGTGGCCGCACCGCTTTGCTTCAGCAGATGCATCGTGTCGTCGCGGACCTGGTTTCGCAACTGCCGGTCGAGTCCGGAGAAGGGCTCGTCGAGCAGCATCAGCGCCGGCTTCGGCGCGAGCGCGCGGGCGAGGGCGACGCGCTGCTGCTGTCCGCCCGACAGGACATGCGGATGGGCGCCGGCATACTGCCCCAGATTCACCTCGTTCAGCGCCGCTTGCGCCCGGGCACGGCGTTCGCTCCTCGGCACGCCGCGGATGCCGAAGGCGACGTTGTCGAGGACGGTCATGTGCGGGAACAACGCGTAGTCCTGGAACATTAGGCCGACGTTCCGCTCCTCCGCCGGCTTGTATATGCCTGGGGCGGACGCCGTGACGCCGGCGATGTCGATCCGCCCCGCCTCGATCGGCTCCAGACCCGCGACCAGCCTCAGCGTGGTCGATTTCCCGCATCCCGACGGGCCGACGAGGCACAGGATCTCGCCGCGCGCGACCGTCAGGTCGACATCGTCGAGAACACGCATCGTGCCGTAACGGTGTGACAGCCCCTCGACGGTGAGCGCAGGCACCGCCGTCTGCCGCGGCACTCGGAGCAGGACTGGTTTGGCGGCGTCGATGGCGGAGGCGTGTGTGCGGGCGGTCTGCATCAGACTGTCATGTACCGGTTCGCGAACGCTATTGAAAGTGAGACGCAGGTTCAACGAATTTCCGCCGCGCGCGGTTGTTCTCGCATCTATCCGTCATGCAGTGTCGTCACAGGATCGTAGGCGGCCTCCTTTTCGACGGTCATGGATCGACATTCGTGAAACCCGGTGACGCATGAACGTATGGGCAGTTCTTCTGAGCGAGCGTCTCGACACGCGGCGACTGGAGGGAGCGACGGCGCTCGCCACGCTGCCCCTCACGGTCCGCGCCGGCGCATCCGGGCACGCGGTGCTCTTCCGTTATGGTGTCGCGGTGCTCTTCGATCTCGATGCGGAGGAGCAGCAGGACTTTCTCGCCGGCCTCGCTGCCGTTGCCGGAGGACCGGTCGAAAAGGCGATGCCCGAAGAGGCGACGATCGTCGTCGATCCGGCGGCCGATGAGACCGTCCTGGCGTCCGGCGCGATTCGCATACAGGCCGTCACGGTCGAGCGCATGCAGGTGATCGCCGACGTCCTGGCGAAGAGCCTCGTCCTCGACTACTACGAGAAGAGCCTCGCGCGGACGTTCGACCGGATCGATCCGGTCGCCGAGGAACTGAAGCGCTCGGGGCGAAACCGATCCCGCCCGGTCGATCTGCTGAAGCATATCGGCGACGTCCTCATCGCGCAGCATCGCACCGTCGGCCGCGTCGAGGTGACGGAGAAGCCGGAAGTGCTTTGGGAATTCCCGGCGCTCGAGCGGCTCTACCTCCGGCTCGAAGACGAATACGAATTGAGGGAGCGCGACATCGCGCTACGCCGGAAGCTGGACGTGATTTCGGGAACGGTCGAGGCGCTGCTCGATCTCGTCCATCACAAGCACAGCCTGCGGGTCGAGTGGTACATCGTTATCCTGATCATCTTCGAGATCGGGCTGACGCTGTACGAACTGTTTCACGCATGACACGGCATACGTCGGCTCTACGGCAGGCCTGCACCCGGCACGTCGACGCGGATCTGCTCGATGCGCCCGGATCGGATCTCCGCCGCACCGGGACCGGACATTTTCGCGGTGCACACGAACAGCGTGCGCCCGTCCTCCCCGCCCAGCATGCAGGCGAAGGCGCCCAGATCGCCCGTGGAGACGGTATCGGTCACTTCTCCACCTTCGCGTACCCGGATCACCATATTGTTACGGGGATCGGCCACCCATATCGCGCCTTCGGCGTCCAGGCAGATCCCGTCAGGATAGTTGTCGCCGAGGTCGGCCCAGACGCGCTTGTTCGACAGGCCGCCGTCGGGCGCCCGGTCGAAGGCCGTTAGTCGCCTGCCTCGGGTCTCGCCGACGATCAGCGTGCCGCCGTCGGGCGTGATCACCGTCCCGTTGGGGAACATCAGGCCTTCGGCTGCGATCGATGTCGACCCGTCCGGATCGACCCTGATCAGCGGCGCCGGCGCCGGCTTCTCGCCGACATAGTGGTTGAACCCGAAGTTCCCGACATAGGCCCGGCCATCGGCATCGACCACCATGTCGTTGCAGTTGAAAGCCGCGAGATGCCAGAGATCGGCGTGGACCTTCAGGCCGTCCGGATCGAGCCGCATCACCTTGCGGTCCTTCATCGAGACGACGAGGAGCCGGCCGTCGGGCAGCCATCCCAGACCCGACGGCTGCTCCGGGACGCACACGATCGTCTCACGCCGGCCCTGCAGATCGACCGCGACGACCTCGTGCGCGTAGAAGTCGGAGAACCAGAGCCGACCGTCGTGCCAGCGCGGGCCTTCGGGAAAATGCAGTCCGTCGAGCAATACGGTCAGGCCGGTCATGGGCGCTCCTCCAACGATTGTTGTTGTTTGTGGCTCAGGCGCAGATGCGCTTCAGAGCACCGATTCCGCGCAGACGCGCAGCGCCTCCACTGAAGCGCCGCCCAGCAGGACGGTGCCGACCGAGCCGTCCTTCGCAGCGGCCTTCCAGGCCTGCAGCCGGTCTTTGATCCGGTCGGCACTGCCCACCAGGCAGAGTTCGTCGACCAGTTCGTCCGGTACCGCGGCGACGGCCTCGGGCCGGCGGCCCCCCAGGAATGCGTCCTGGATCTTCGTCGCCGCGTCCTCGTAGCCGTGCCGCTTGGCGAAGTCGTTGTAGAAGTTCTTCTCCCGCGCGCCCATGCCGCCGATATAGAGCGCCAGTTCCGGCTTGATGGCGTCGCGGCAGGCCTGCAGGTCGTCGCCCATGCGGATGCGGACGTAGGGCGCGATATCGAAGCTCTTCAGCGACTTGCCGCCGCCGGCCTTCGCCATCCCTTCTCCCACCGCGTCGGTGACGACCTTCGGCTGGTCCGGGGACATGAAGATCGGCAGGACTCCGTCGGCGATCTCACCGGCCGTGCGCAGGCCGGCAGGCGTGATCGACGCCGTATAGATCGGCATCGTCGGATCGCCCTGGCCGATCGTCTTGAGAGGCTTGCCGAGGCCGGTGGCACCCGGCCCCTTGTACGGCACCTGGTACATCTCGCCGTCGAACTCCAGCGGTGCCTCGCGCTTCAGGATGCGGCGGACGATCTCGACATATTCGCGGGTCCGGGTCATCGGCTTGCCGAACGGCTCGCCGTGCCAGCCCTCGACCACCTGCGGTCCCGACGGGCCGACGCCCATCAGGAAGCGGTTGCCCGACAGCATCTGCAGCGTCATCGCGGTCATGCCGGCGCAGGCCGGCGTGCGGGCCGGCATCTGCATGATGCTGGTGCCTGCCTTGATCTTCGTCGTTCGGGCCAGGACCCAGGCCGTAGGGGTCACGGCATCGGTCCCGTAAGATTCGCCGCTCCAGACGGAGTGGTAGCCGAGGCGTTCCGCCTCCAGCACGGCATCGAGGTTGATCGGCCCACCGGAGTAGCGCAGTAGCATTCCGAGACGCATGGCAGTTTCCTTCGTTCTGAGCGTTCGTTCGTCGGCCGGAGCCTATCAGGCCTTGGCGAGACCCGAGAAGTAGACCCCGCGGCCGCTGGCCAGGAGCGTGCCCTTGGTGTCATAGATGAAGGCCTCCGCGGTCGAGAAGGTGCCTCCGGCGCGCACCACCTGGCCGCGGGCGCGCAGGTCGCCCTTGCCGGCGCCGCGGTGGTAGTCGACGCGCATGTCGACGGTCGGGTAGGGGCGGCCGAGCTTCGCCGCGAGCGCGAAGTCGGCGGTCGTGTCGACCAGTGCGGCGAGGATGCCGCCGTGCACGAATCCGCGTTCCGGATTCGACACCCATTCGGGCCGCCACGTCGCCGCGATCTCCACACTGTCGGCGCCCATCTCCAGGAGTTCCAGCCCGAGCCACTGGTGGAAGGGGTTGAGTTTCAGCCGTGCGGCCAGATCGTCGAAACTGATCGGAAGGTCGGACATTCGGGCTCCTGTGAAGTCGTTGCCGGCGCATCGACGGCCCCGAGGGCTTCTTAATCTGGACCGGCGGGCGAGGGGTAGGGCGGACGCGATGCAAATGGACGGCGGAACCCGCAGCTTCGAGGCTCTCTCCGAGCCGCTCGCGGCGGTGCGCGAGCGGAGCGCCGATGGTGGGCTGGCGGTTGCCGCGCTTCAGGAAATGGCGGGAGCGCGGTCATTCGCGCCGCTCGTCCTGCTGCCGGCGCTCCTGGCGGTGACCCCGCTTTCGGGCATTCCCACAGTCCCCTCGATCCTGGGCACGCTGATCATGCTTGTGTCGGCGCAGGCCGTTCTCGGGCGACGCTCCCTGTGGCTGCCGCGACGCCTGTCGAGCGCGTCGGTAGACCGGGGACGCGTGGAGACGGCGCTGGGCTATGTCGAGCCGGTCGCCCGTTGCATCGATCGGGTCGTGCGGCGCCGGCTGATCTCCGCGACCGAAGGGATCGGGCTGCGGCTGGCGGCGATGGTCTGCTTCGTCACCGCGGCCACCATGCCGCCGCTCGAAATCCTGGTTTTCGCGGCGACCAGTGCCGGTTCGGTGACCGCGATCTTCGGCCTTGCGGTCACGCTGCACGACAGATTGCTGATGTTGGTCGTAGGATTCCTGCTGGCGCTACTGTCGGTTGCTGGCTACATGCTGCTGGTCTGAGCGGGGTCAGAAACGCGTAACGGCCCCGAGAGGGGCCGCAACGCAAGAAACGCGACGATGTCAGCCGCAGCTGCGGCGGAAGATGTAGCAGACGGTGCCTTCGTCCATCCGGCGCTGGATGAGAATGCCGTGACCCTTGGCCGCGGCGTCGAAGAAACCCTGAGCCCAACCGTCGATGGTCGGGTCTCTCTGGCGGTCTTTCACCAGGATGCCCTGGTGATATTCGAGTTCGGCTCCGCAAGGTGCGGCCATCACTTCCCGCCACGCGTTATCGTAGGCGGACGAGGATGGGATCAGGACTGGTGCGTGCGTATGTTCTTGTATTTGCATGGCTTGTTTCCCCCTGAGCGGGCAAGTACGGACATTATAGACCCCGACCTGCCGCCGGAGGCAAACCAAAACGGCATGGCACGACGCCGTTATCGGCATTGGACCTGTCCGCACATTCCGCTGTAGGCTCTCCGGCTTCAATCGGGAGGGGCCGGACCATGACCATCATCATGCACGACCTCTGCGGCGCCGACGGACGCCGGTTCAGCCCCTATTGCTGGCGGGTGCGGATGGCCCTCGCGCACAAGGGGCTCGACCACGAGACGAGGCCCGCGGGCTTCCTCGACATTCCGAAGATCGCCGGTGGCGCTTTCAGGACGGTGCCGGTCCTCGAGCACGGCGACACCGTCCTTGCGGAGAGCTGGGACATCGCCGTCTATCTGGAGAAGGCGTTTCCGGACCGGCCGAGCCTGTTCGGCGGCGAAGGCGGAGTCGCCGTTTCCCGCTTCGTCCAGGGGTGGGCCGACGGGGTTCTGCAGCCGGCGGTCGCCGGGCTGGTCGTTCGCGACATCGCCGAGCATCTCGGTCCGGAGGACCGGAAATATTTCATCGAGAGCCGGGAGGCACGCTACGGTCGCTCCCTCGACGAGGTCGTCGCCGGCCGGGCGGAACGGGTGCAGGGTTTTCGTGCCGGTCTGATCCCGTTGCGCCGGCTGCTCGCCCATCAGCCGTTCCTCGGCGGCGAGGCGCCGCTGTATGCCGACTACGTCGTCTTCGGGGCCTTCATGTGGGCGCGCACGATCAGCCCATTCCTGCTGATCGCCGACGACGACGCCATCCGGCCCTGGCTCGACCGTTGTCTCGACCTCCATGACGGCCTCGCGCGAAACGCCACGGGGTTTTACTGGAAGGCGGCGGCCTGAGCCGCTGCCTTCACACCGGTGGCCTCGGGTTCAACGAGGAGTGCCGGCCGAGCCAGTTGCGGCTCCGCAGTACCCGGGTCAGGAGGCGGTCCGCGGTACCCAGGATCGGACCCGGGCGGACGGGCGGACGCTCCAGATGCGCGCCGTGGTCGGTGTGCGTCAGCATCAGCTTGCGGGTATGGAACGCCTCCAGTCCCGGACGGTGGCCGATACTGACGATCGTCGTATCCGGCAGTTCCCGATCGAAGATCGACATGACCGTCCGCTGGTTCTCCTCGTCGAGCGCGGCGGTCGCCTCGTCGAGGAAGACCCAGCGCGGCTTGTGCAGGAGCAGCCGCGCGAAGGCCAGCCGCTGCTGCTGGCCGAGCGACAGGATCTTGTCCCAACGGTCGTCCTTGTCGAGCATCGGCGCGAACTGGCCGATGCCGACGCGCTCCAGCGCGGTTCGCACGTCGGCGTCCTGGAAGGCGTCCGGTGCGGCGGGGTAGGCGAGGGCTGCCCGCAGCGTCCCGAGCGGCATGTAGGGCCGCTGCGGCATGAACATCATCGTGCCGCGCGGCGGCAGGAGGATCCGGCCGGTGCCCCAGGGCCAAAGCCCCGCCATGGCCCGGAACAGGGTGCTCTTGCCGGTGCCGGACTCGCCGACGATCAGCACCCGCTCGCCGGCTTTGATCTCCGCCGTCGCCTCCTCGATCACGACCTTGCCGTCCGCGACGTGAACACCCGCATGGTCGAAGGCGAGGCCGCCCTCGGGGTGGTCGACGAGCGCAATGCGCGTGCCTTCCGCGCTCAGTTCGTCGACCGTCTCCAGCCCCGTCTGGAAGGCGGAGACGCGCTGCACCGTGGCGCGCCAGTCGGCGATGCGCGGGAAGGTGTCCACGAACCACCGCAGCGAGGCCTGCACCTGATTGAAGGCGCCGACGACCATCATGAGGCCGCCGAGCGTGAGGTCGCCGCTGAAATAGCCGGGCGAGGCCACGATCAGCGGAAAGACGATCGCCACCCAGCCATAGCCGGAGGTGATCCAGGTGAGACGCGAGAGTGCGCCGGACAGGCGGCGCATGGCTTCGATGACGGTGCCGGCCGTCTTGTCGAGGGCACGGCGCTCGTCGGGCTCGCCGCCATAGAGGGCGACGCTCTCGGCGGATTCGCTGACCCTGACCAGCGCGAAGCGGAACTCGGCCTCGCGCTGGTAGCGGTGGGCGTTCAGCTGGATCAGCGGCGCCCCGACCTTCCAGGTCAGCCACGAGCCGAGGCCGGCATAGCCGATCGCGCACCACACCATGTAGCCGGGAATGACGACCTTCTCGCCCCCGATCGTGAACGCGATGTTGCTCGACAGCGCCCACAGCACGCCGATGAAGCTGACGAGCAGCATGGTGGCCTGCAGCAGGCCGACGCCCAACTCCGTCGTCATCTCGGTCAGTTGGCGCGTGTCCTCCTGGATGCGCTGATCGGGATTGACGCCGAGTTCGCTGGCCATCCCGAGACGATAGGCGCGACCCGGCGCCAGCCACCCGTTGAGCAGGTGCTTGGTCAGCCAGCCGCGAAGCCGAACCTTCAGCATTTCCTGCAGCCAGGTCTGGCTGACCACCAGGCCGAGCAGCACGGCGATGATCGCCAGGAAGACCAGGAGCTGCTCGCCGAACGCGCCGAAATCCTTGGCCTCGATGGCGTCGTAGAAATCGCCGTTCCAGTTGTTGAGGCGGACCTGCCCGATCATGTTGCCGATGAGGACGACGACGATCCCGGCGGCGAGCATGAGGATGCCCGTGCGCTCCGGTGCACGCTTCAGCGTCCCGAACAGGTGTTTCAGTTCGGTCCAGACACCGGGGGCCCTGGGGGTGTGCGAGGGCTCGACCACGCGAGGCGCACGCGTCCGGGCTACCGCGACCGGCTGCGCCTGCGCCGGCCGGTGGGCCAGCTGGTCGCGAATGATGTCCCTGGCATCCTCGATGCCGACCTCGCGGGCCAGCGCTTCAACGACGCTTTCGATGTCGCCGAAGCTGCCAAGCGCCTCGTCGTGGCCGACCTCGCGACGGCCTTCCGCGGACCTGACCTCGTCTTTGCGGTTATCCTGCATGCGCCTGTGCCCCCACCGGTACGGGGGAATGATAGCCGCGTCCGCGCGACGCCTGCATTACCTGCATCACACCTACGCCACTTGCGCGCGGCTTGCGGCACGACTCATGCTTTGGGCAGGTCGCGGACCACCGGCCTGTGGCGGACCGCACTTCGAGGAGACTGATGCATGCGCGTCGTGATCGCGATGATGAAGCACGAGACGAACACCTTCTCCCCGGTGCCGACGCCGCTCGCGCGCTTCGCCAAAGGGCAGGCGGAGCCCTACTACGGCCGCGAGGCGTTCGACGCCTTCAAGGGTACGGGCACGGCGATGGGCGCCTTCATCGAGCTGGCCGAGGCCGCCGGCGCGGAGATCGTGACGCCGGTCGCCGCCAGCGCGCCGCCGTCGAAAGAGGTCGAGGACAAGGCTTACGAACACATCGCGAAGCTGATCTGCGACGCGGTCGCCGAGGGCTGCGATGCCGTTCTGCTCGACCTGCACGGTGCCATGGTCACGGAGAGCTTGGAGGACGGCGAGGGGACGCTGCTGAAGCGCCTGCGCGCGATAAATCCGACGGTGCCGATCGGCGTGTCGTTCGACATGCACACCAACCTCTACCCGGAGATCGCCGCGCACGCGACGGTGCTGGCCGGCTACCAGACCTATCCGCACATCGACAATTACGAGACCGGGATGCGGGCCGGAAAGCCGATCTTCGCGATGCTGAAGGGCGAGGTGAAGCCGGTGATCGCCTGGGACAACCGGCCGATGCTGCCGCACGTCATGCGCCAGGGCACCGACGATTTCCCCAACAAGGAGATCCAGGCGCGCTGCAAGGAGATGGAGCGGCAGGGTGCCCTGACCGCGACCTTCTTCGTCGGCTTCCCGCACGCCGACATCAGCCTCGCCGGCTCGAGCGCCATCGTCGTGACGGACAACGATCCGGCGCTGGCGAAAAAGTATGTGGACGAACTGCTCGACATGGCGTGGCAGAACCGCGAAGCCTTCGTCTACAAGATTGAGCCGCTGGCCGAGTCGCTGGCGCGCGCGAAGGCGATCAAGGACGGGCCGGTCGTCCTGCTCGACCATTTCGACAATTCCGCGTCCGGCGGCACCATGGACACGACGACCGTGCTACGCGGCATCATCGAGGCCGGACTGGAGAGCGTGGCGGCGTTCGCGATCTTCGACCCGGCATCGGTACAGGAGATGATCGCCGCCGGCGTCGGCGCAAAGGTCACGCTGAAGCTCGGCGGCAAAATGGACATGCCGTCGATCGGCAAGACCGGCGAGCCCCTGGAGGTGAGCGGCACCGTCCGGGTCATCACCAACGGCCAGTACCGGAACCGCGGGCCGGCATCGAAGGGCGTGCTGATGGACATGGGCCCGACCGTGGTGCTCGACACCGGAAAGGTCGAGATCGTCGTCGTCTCGCGCCACCAGGAGCCCAACGACCTCAACGCCTTCTACAGTGTCGGTATCGACCCGCTGGCGAAGCGCTACCTGATGTTGAAGAGCCGCATCCACTATCGCGCCGGCTTCAAGCCGATCGCCAAGGCGATCATCGAGTGTGCGGGTACCGGCGTCTGCACCTCGGACTATTCGCAGCTCACCTTCAAGCGGGTGCGCCGGCCGGTCTATCCGCTCGACCTGATCAACGAGCCGGGCTGACCGCAGCCGCCTCCGCCCGCAGCCGCCAGAGGTGGTGGCGGAGCAGCGGCAGCCGGTCGTTGCCCCAGAAGACGGCGTCGCCGACGCAGAAGGTCGGCACGCCGAAGGCACCGCGGGCGCGGGCTTCGGCGAGCCGCGCATCGTGCAGCGCCGCGGTGGCCGGCTCGTCGGTGAGTGCCCGGAACCGCGCGGCATCGATCCCCAGGTCGCGCGCCGCCTCGTCGCAGGCGTCCTGGCCGATCACCGTCCGGTCGCTGGCGAAGATCGCGGCGAACAACCTGCGGCTGAACGGTTCGGCGAGCCCGAGCCGGCCGGCGGCGACGCAGGCGAGCGCCAGGCGTTCGGCATCCATCCGGCGGCCGCGCGCTTCGTGGAACGGTACGCCGTAGAAGGATGCCCAGGCTTCGGCGTCGCGTTGGCGGTAGGCCCAGTCGTACTGGCCGGAGACCGGGGCGCCGGCGAACGGGTCGGTGCCGTCGGCGGCGATCAGCCGGCCGCTGAACAGCGGAAGCCAGCGAAACCGGCAGGCATAGCTGCGGGCGATCCCGTCCAGCTGCGTCGACGCGAGATAGGAATAGCGGCTGCCGATGCCGTAGTAGAAGTCGATCTCGATGGCCGGCGGATTCACTGCGGGCTCCAATCGAAATGGGGCATCGCATCGCGCGGGATGATCGCGCCGGCATGGCCGATGACGGCGGTGGCGAGGCGGTGGCCCGACAGTGCCGCGGTGGCCGGATCGAGTCCGGCCAGGCGTGCCATCAGGTAGGCGGCATTGAACGAGTCGCCGGCGGCGGTCGTGTCGACCGGCAGTTCCACGGGCGTCGCCGGAATGCGCTCGCTGTAGCCGTCATGGGCGAGGATGCAGCCGTCAGCGCCGTTCTTCACGACCACCTCCGCGATGCCGAGGCCGGTCAGGCGGGCGACCGTACCTTCCGGCGTCGCGTCGCCGAAGAGAGCCACGTCGTCCTCGGCGCTCGGCAGCGCGATATCGGCATGAGCGAACAGGCGCGCCGTCCAGTGCCGGCCGGCCTCGATGTCCGGCCAGTTGCGCGGTCGCCAGTTGGTATCGGCCGCGATGCGTGCGCCTTCGGCCCGCGCCGCGGCGACGGCCGCGAGCAGCCGCTCGCGTCCCGGATCGTCGAGGATCGACAGGGTTATGCCCGACACGTACACGAGGTCGTCCCGCGCGAGCGAGCCGAGGGCGGCGTCGCCGTGCGGCGGAGCGGTCAGGTCGCGCGCCGCGGATGCGGAGCGCCAGTACCAGAAGCTGCGCTCGCCGCTCGAATCGGTCTTGATCAGGTAAAGCCCCGGCAGGCGCCCCGGCAGGCGCGCCACCCTCTCGGTACCGACGCCCTCGGCCTGCCAGCAGGCGAGCATCTCGTCGCTCAGAGGGTCGTCGCCGAGCGCGGTCACGTAGTCGACGGCGATGCCGAGGCCGGCGCCGAGCCGCGCCATATAGACGGCGGTGTTCAAGGTGTCTCCGCCATAGCGGCGGCGCATCGTGCCGGGACCGGTCTCGGTCAGCTCGATCATGCATTCGCCGACCGCGGCGACCCGTTTAGACTGACCGTTCATCGCCGCGGAGCGTAACACCATGCCTCCACCGGACCATAGCATCTCCGGTATCGAGCGGGTCTGGAACGGCGAACGGGTCGTTCCGGTTCTGACGATCGCCGACCGGTCGACAGCGATCCCGCTGGCGCGCGCGCTGGTTCGCGGCGGGATCCGCGTTCTGGAGATCACGTTCCGGACGGCCGCAGCCGCCGACGCCTTGAGGATGATCGCCGACTCGGTGCCCGAGGCGATCCTCGGGGCGGGCACGGTCCTGGACCCGCGACAGGCGATGCGCGCCGCCGAATCCGGGGCTCGGTTCATCGTATCGCCGGGATTCGGTGCCGACGTCGCCGGCGCCAGTGCGGACGCGTCGTTGCCCTATCTGCCGGGGGTCGCCACGGCGACCGAGATCATGGGGGCACTTTCGCTGGGTTTCGACAGGCTGAAGCTGTTTCCGGCCGCGCAGGTGGGCGGGGTCGCGGCCATACGCGCGCTGTCGGCGCCGTTCCCGGACGTGCGCTTCTGTCCGACCGGTGGTGTCGACCGGCGCTCGAGCCTGGAGTATCTCGCGCTGCCGCAGGTCTTCGCGGTCGGCGGCTCCTGGATGGTGCCGCCCGATGCCGTGGCCGCCGGGGACTGGCAGAGGATCGAGGCGCTGGCGCGAGCCGCGACCGGCGGACCGGAAACCGCCTTTGCCTAGCGGGCACGCTCACCCCATATCCGACGCGCCATGAAGAATGCCGAACCCTCCTGGCTGCGCCCGGCCGTCGATTACGGTCCGCTCGCCGCCTTCTTCGCCGTCTATCTCGTCGGCGGCCTGCTGCCTGCGACCGCCGCGTTGATGGCGGCCACGGCCGTCGGTCTGGCCCTGTCGCTGGCGGTCACCCGTCGTGTTCCCGTCATGCCCCTGGTGACGGCGGGCGTGGTCGTGGTCTTCGGCGGACTGACGCTGTGGCTGAACGACGATACCTTCATCAAGATGAAGCCGACCATCGTGCAGATGCTGTTCGCCTGCGTGCTGCTCGGCGGCCTGCTGTTCAACCGGATGCTGCTGAAGCCGCTCTTCCATACGGTGTGGTCGATCGACGATGACGGCTGGCGCCGCCTTACCCTCCGGTTCGGCCTGTTCTTCGTCGCGATGGCGGTGCTCAACGAGATCGTCTGGCGCACCCAGTCCACGGACGTCTGGGTCAGCTTCAAGGTCTTCGGAATCCTGGTGCTGACGTTCGCGTTCGCGATGGCCCAGGTTCCTCTCCTCAACCGGCACCGGCTTCCCGAACGCGACGCCACGGGCTGATCGCGGCCCGGCCACGGGTATCGCCTGGCACCGCCGCAATGGACTCCGCTACTCAGAAGAGGCGATTGAGGACGCTGAGCGAGTAGGTGATCGGCAGGGAGACGGTCGCGCTGCGGCCGGTGAAGGTCTCGGGCAGTGCCGGGACGGGATCGGCGGCCCGCAACAGATCGAGCGCCGCCTCGTCCAGCGCCGCGGCGCCGGCACTTCGCTCGATAGCCGCTCCGCTCACGCTGCCGTCGCGGCCGATGGTGAAGGTCACCACCGCCGTGCCCTCCTGCTTTCTGTCGCGTGCCTCCCGGGGATAATTCTTGTAGCGCGCGAGATGCCTGAGCAGGCGGTCGAGATAGTCGTCGCCCGGGTTCTCGCGCGCGCCGTCGCCGAGCACCGCGCGGCCGCCGCCGGACGAGCCCCGTCCCCCGCCGCCTTCACCCGGTGCGCCGCCCTGGCCGGTCGAGCCGTTCGCCACGCGCGGGGCGAGCAGGTCGATGGGCGGGCCGGGCGCTGCGTCGGCCGGCTCGTTCCGTGCCGGCGGCAGGATGTCGGGCGGTGCCGGCTGCGATAGCGATGGTGAGGGTGGGGGCGGCGGCGGGGTCGGCGACGGCGGATGCGGCCGGTAAGGGCGAGGCGTGGGGAGTGGCGGCGGCTCACGAAGGTCGGCGCGCGTCGCGGCAGCGGGCGGCTGCGCTGCATCGGGAGCTGCATCGGTCGTCTCGGCAGGGGGGCGCGAAGGTTCGGCGGGCGTGCCGACCGACGATCCTGTCGGGCGCGGCTCCGGCGGCTCGGCGGGTGCTGCAGCGGTCGCTACGCCGGGATCGCCCGCGGCCGCGGGCGATCCCGCTTCACCAGTACCGCCACCGCCGCTGCGGCTCGACTGTCCGCCGCCCTGGGCGCCGGACCGCCCGTCCCCCAGCACGAGACGCACGGTCTGCGGCGCCGGCTCCTCGATGACGCGGCCCGGCCACTGGAAGAAGAACAGTGCCGCCACGACGAAGGCGTGGACACTCAGCGAGAGGGTCAGCGCCCGCCATGGCCGGCCGGCGGCGCTCGGCGGCGTGGCGTGCGGGCCGTTTTCCGGCGGCATCGCAAAGCCCGGACGGTCGGCTTTCACAGCTGGCTCCGACGGCTGGCCTTACCGTTCACAAACGAAGAACGCCCGGCGTGGGCCGGGCGTTCTGTTCGACCGTCGGACGGCCGGGATGACGGCGAGCGTCAGCCCATCTTGCCGGTGAGCCAGTAGTCGATCCGCTTCGGATTGGCTTCGATGTACTTGTCGATCGCCTTCTCGTAGGAGGTCTCCTGGGCGTCGTACATCAGCGCCTGGAGTTCATCGAGCGGCAGGTACATCCGCGCCAGGAACGCGCCGACCTCGGGATTGTCCTGGTAGAAGCCTTCGCGCGCGATGACGTGAACGCGCTCCTGGCCGCCGAGGACGCCTTCCGGATCCGTCAGGTAGCGCAGCTTGTGCGCGCCGAACATCCAGTGCGGGCTCCAGCCGGTGACGACGATCCACTCGTTGCGCTTTACCGCACGCTCCAGCGCGGCCGTCATTGCGGCACCGCTGGCCGAGACGAGCTCGTAGTCGTCGAGGTCGTACTTGTCGACCGCTTCGTTCGACAGGCGCATCAGGCCGGCTCCGGGGTCGATGCCCTGGATCTTACCGTCGAGCTTCTCCTTGACCGCGTCCTTCTTGAGGTCGGTGATGGAGGAGAGCTGGTCGCTCGGAACGTAGGCCGGAACCACCCAGCCGAGCTTGGCGCCGGTGTAGATCGGGCCGAGATCGATCACATCTCCGGCGACCTTCTCCATGTAGTCGCCGTGCGTGCCGGGCAGCCACGCCATCATCATCATGTCGAGATCGCCCTTGGCGACGCCCTGATACTGGACGGCGATATCGGCCAGGGTGAGCTTGACCTCGTAGCCGTCGTAGTTCTCCTCGATCAGCTTCTTGGCCATCTTCGTGACGGCCTCGGCGTCGGACCATGCGGTCCAGCCGATGTTGATTTCCTTGTCGGCCGCCACCGAACTTCCGGCGAATCCGGCGACCGATGCGGTCGCGATCGCGGCCCCCATCAGCAGAGCCTTCGCTGTTCGAATCATGCGGTTCTCCTTTTCGTCTCTCGTTTCAGGTCGTCCGCCGGCGCAGCCGTCGGAGGCGGAACGCTTCGAGCGGCGTTCCTTGTTGCCGCGCCTAGTGCCGAGCTTCGGCCGGCGCGGGGTGAACGGTTGAACTCTCGGCCGACCCCGCCGTGGCGTGGCCGCGGCGGAACAGCGACCGGAAGGCTGCGGCGAGGCCTCCGTCCGTCCGTCGCGTGCCGACAGTCTGTGTGATGCGGTCGAGGATGATCGCCAGGATCACGACGCCGAGGCCGCCCTCGAAGCCGAGGCCGACATTCAGGCGCTGGATGCCGGTCAGCACGGTGTTGCCGAGGCCGCCGGCACCGATCATCGAGGCGATGACCACCATGGACAGGGCCAGCATGATCGTCTGGTTGACGCCCGCCATGATCGACGGCATCGCCAGAGGCAACTGCACCTTGAACAGCAGTTGCCGCTCGGTGCAGCCGAAGGCGATGCCTGCCTCGACGTTCTCCTTGCTGACGTGGCGGATGCCGAGATTCGTCAGGCGGACCGCGGGCGGCATCGCGAACACGACCGTCGCGATCGTGCCCGGCACGGCGCCCAGACCGAAGAACATCACGGCGGGAATCAGGTAGACGAACGGCGGCATCGTCTGCATCAGGTCGAGAACCGGCCGGATGACCTTCTCGACCGTGTCGTTGCGCGCCATCGCGATGCCGATCGGAATGCCGATCGCCAGCGCAACCGCCGTCGCCGACAGGACGAGTGCCAGGGTCGACACTGTCTCCCGCCAGAGACCCATGCCCACCACCAGCAGCAATGCGACGATGGTGAAGAGTGCGAACCGCCAGCCGAGGCGCCAGAGGGCCAGGACTGCCACTCCGGCTATGAAGGCCCACCAGGGGATCCAGCGCAGCCCGTCCTCGAGGCCGTTCGCCAGCAGGCCGATGGCCCACGCGATCGCGTCGAAGGCCGGGGTGAAATTGTCGATCAGGAATTCGACGATGGCCTCGACCCAGGAGCCGATCTCGATCTCGAAACCCATGGCTCAGGCTCCCCTGTCCAAGAGCTTCAGCAGCGTCGTCTTCGAGATCGCGCCGACATAGCGGCCCTTGTCGTCGATCACCGGGACGGGATAGCGGCTCTCGGCCACCGGGCCGATCAGGTCGGCCAGCGGCGTGTCGTTGCGGATGGGCATGCAGCCCTCGACGAATGCGTTGGCGTAGCGAGGTTCGGCACTGCGCTTCAGCTCCTCGCGCAGCGTGTCCGTCGTCACCATGCCCTGGACCCGGCGGTCTCGGTCGATGACGAGGCCGTAGTCGCGGTCGTGCTCGTCGAGGCGGTCGATGGCGGCGCGGATGCCGACGCCGGGCCGTTCGATCACCGTGACGAGGTTGCGGCGGGCCGCGTCGCCCGCAGTGAAGACCCGCGTGACGTCGACGCCGTAGAAGAACGAGCGGACATAGTCGTTCGCCGGCTTCTGGACGATCTCCTCGGGCGTGCCGATCTGGACGATGGCGCCGCCCTCCATGATCGCGATTCGGTCGCCGATGCGCATCGCCTCGTCCAGGTCGTGCGTGATGAACACGATCGTCCGGGCATGCTCGCGCTGGAGCCGCAGCAGTTCGTCCTGCATCTCGGTGCGGATCAGCGGGTCGAGGGCCGAGAAGGCCTCGTCCATCAACAGGATCTCGGGATCGGTGGCCAGGGCACGCGCGAGGCCGACGCGCTGGCGCATGCCGCCCGACAGTTCGTCCGGCAGGCTCTGGGCATAGGGCGCCAAGCCGACGGCCTCGATCGATTCCATCGCCCGCCGGGTCTGCTCCGCCGCCGGCACGCCCGCGACCTCCAAGCCGAAGCACACGTTGCTCAGGACCGTGCGGTTCGGCAGCAGGGCAAAGCTCTGGAACACCATGCTGATCTTGCGCCGGCGGACCTCGATGAGCGCGTTCTTGCCCATCTTCGTGATGTCTTCGCCGTCGATGAGGACGGATCCGGCGGTCGGCTCGATCAGGCGGTTGAGCAGCCGGACCAGCGTCGACTTGCCCGAGCCCGAGAGGCCCATGACCACGAAGATCTCGCCTGCGGTCACCGAGAAGCTGGCGGAATGGACGCCGACGACGTTCCCGGTCTCCTGCTGGATCGTGTTCTTGTCCTTGCCGGCCTCGATCAGCGCGAGGGCACGCTCCGGCTTGTTGCCGAAGATCTTGAACAGGTCGCTCGCGACGAGCTTTTCGGTCATCGACCTTCCGGGTTTGTTTCAACGAGAGGGCGGCCGGCAAAAGCTGCGCACACCGCAACGGCGACCGAAAGCGGCGGCCGCAACAATCAGCGCATACCGGCGCCGAGCATCTCCATATATCCGCCATAATCCCGGGAATCAACCCTGGCGGTCGATATGAGCATCAGATAAGAAAAAGGTCCGCTGCGAACAGCGTTGTGTCAGCGGATTCCTGGCCGTTTGTCGGTCCGCGGTGAAGTATTGCGCTTGTATAGTGTCGGCGGCTTTCGGTGGCCGCCAAAGCGGTTCGGAAATATTCGTTCTGACTGTACTTTCGCGTCGCGCCCGGTTCGTCAGTCGCCGATCCGGAACGCGTTTCGACCGTCGCACGTTCCAAAACGGGGAAGCCGGACGGAGGGGGGCGGCGGGAATGGCAGCGCCGCTCCGCCCGGATGTCCAACAGAGACCTTTCGGCCCACCTACCATGAGGGTTACTTTCGCTTCGAAACGCTCCAGCAAAACGCCAACCGGAGGCGACCGATGGCTGCCGAAACGCCGAAGACGATCCGTCTCGCGGACTATCGCGCGCCGGACTTCCTCGTCGAGACGATCGACCTCACGTTCGATCTCGAACCGAAGGCGACACGCGTCACCGCGAAGTCCGCGTTCCGGCGCAATCCAGCGCACAAGAAGGACGAGAAGCGCCCTCTGGTCCTGGATGGCGAGGACATGAAGCTCATCTCGGTCGCGCTCGACGGACGTGCGCTGGAGAAGGCGGACTACGTGGTCGGCGACGAGACGCTGACCGTCGCCGACGTGCCCGACGACTTCGAACTCACCGTCGTCACGGAGATCGCCCCGGAGGACAACACGCGCCTGGAGGGTCTCTACCGCTCCAGCGGCGTCTACACCACCCAGTGCGAGGCCGAGGGGTTCCGGCGGATCACCTATTTCCCCGACCGGCCCGACGTGATGGCGAAGTATCGCGTGACGATCCGGGCCGAGAAGGAGGCGTGCCCGTTCCTCCTGTCGAACGGCAACCTCGTCGCCGAGAAGGAACTCCCCGAGGGCCGGCACGAGGCCGTCTGGGAAGATCCCTACCCGAAGCCGTCATACCTGTTCGCGCTGGTGGCCGGCGACCTCGCCAAGGTCGAGGACGACTTCACCACCGAGACCGGCCGTGAGGTGAAGCTGCGCATCTTCGTCGAGCACGGCAACGAGGGGCGCTGCGGCTTCGCCATGGACGCGCTCAAGCGCTCGATGCGCTGGGACGAGGAGACGTACGGCCTCGCCTACGACCTCGACCAGTTCAGCATCGTCGCCGTCAGCGACTTCAACATGGGCGCGATGGAGAACAAGAGCCTCAACGTCTTCAACGCCAAGTACATCCTGGCCGACCCCGAGACGGCGACCGACGCCGACTACAGCTTCATCGACACCATCGTCGCGCACGAATATTTCCACAACTGGACCGGCAACCGGGTCACCTGCCGCGACTGGTTCCAACTGAGCCTGAAGGAAGGCCTTACCGTCTTCCGCGACCAGCAGTTCTCCGAGACGACCCGCTCGCCGGCGGTGGAACGGATCAACCAGGTGCGCTCGCTGCGCGCCCGGCAGTTTCCCGAGGACGCGGGTCCGACGGCACACCCCGTGCGCCCGGCGGAATATATCGAAATCAACAACTTCTACACGCCCACGGTCTACGACAAGGGCGCCGAAGTCATCCGGATGATGCACACGCTGCTCGGCCGCGACGGCTTCCGCAAAGGCATGGACCTCTATTTCGAACGGCACGACGGGCAGGCGGTCACCTGCGACGACTTCGTCGCCGCGATGGAGGACGCCAACGACCAGAAGCTGACCCTTTTCCGCCGCTGGTACAGCCAGGCGGGCACGCCGACGGTCACGGTCACCGGCAAATACGACGACCTCGCCCGCGCCTACGAGATGACGGTCACGCAGGAGACCAAGCCGACGCCCGGCCAGCCGACGAAGGAGCCGCTGCACATTCCGCTCGCGGTGGGGCTGATGGACCGGCGCGGCCGGGAGATGCCGCTGCGCTTCGAGGGCGAGAGCGTCGGCAAGGAGGCCTATACCCGCGTCGTCGAGCTTACCGAAGATAGGCAAACCTTCCGTTTCCTGGGGGTGGTTGGACGGCCGGTGCCGTCGGTGAACCGCGCCTTCTCCGCGCCCGTGCGGATCGACCTCGCCTATTCCGACGAGGATCTGGCCTTCCTGATGGCCAGCGACCCCGACCGGTTCAACCGGTGGGAAGCGGGTCAGCGCTATGCGACGAAGCTTCTGCTGAAGATGGTCGAGGAGGCCCGCGCCGGCAGGGAGCCGGAGGCCGACTCGCGTTTCGTCGACGCGATCCACGCCGGCCTGCGCGAGGAGGACCCCGATCGCAGCTTCATGGCGCAGATGCTGGTGCTGCCGAGCGAGGACTTCCTGGCCGAGCAGATGGCGGTGGCCGACGTCGACGCAATCCACAAGGCCCGCCAGGCCCTGCGCCGGGCCATCGCCACGCGCCTGACCCACGACCTGCTGGTGATCTATCGCGGCAACCGGAGCAACCGACCCTATGCTTTCGAACCGGAGGCGGCGGGCCGCCGGGCGCTGAAGAACGCGGCACTCGGCTATCTGACGGCGCTGGGCGACGAGGCGATGATCGACCTCGCGACCGAACAGTATGACGGCGCCGACAACATGACCGACCGCATGGCGGCGCTGGCGGCGCTCAACGATCTCGACGTGCCAGCACGCCGGAAGACGCTCGACGACTTCTACGCGAGGTTCGAGAAGAACGGGCTGGTCATCGACAAATGGCTGGGCCTGGAGGCGATGTCGGCGCTGCCGGGTACCCTCGACAGGGTCAAGGAACTGACCGGCCACAAGGCCTTCTCGATCAAGAATCCGAACAAGGTGCGCGCCCTGATCGGCGCGTTCGCCAGCGGGAATGCCATTCGCTTCCACGCCAAGGACGGCTCTGGCTATGCCTTCCTGGCCGACAAGGTGATCGAGCTCGACACGCTCAACCCGCAGGTGGCGGCGCGGATGGTGGCGCCAATGCGCCGCTTGAAGAAGTTCGACAAGGACAGGCAGGCGAAGATGCGCGCCGAACTGGAGCGGATCCTCGCCGTGCCGAAGCTGTCGCGCGACGTCTACGAGATCGTCTCGAAGTCGCTGGCGTAGCGCGCGTGGGGGCGGAAAGGCCCGCCCTTCGAGATGGCCCTGCGGGCCGCCTCAGGACGGTTTTTTCCTACTCGTTTGCCATAGAAGGCCTCGGGCTGAGGAGGCCGCGCGAGCGGCCGTCTCGAAGCATGAGGTCGGTCCCGCAGTGGCCCGTCAGGCGGCGCGGCGGCGCCCGCCGCCGTTGAAGCCGCCGCCGTTGCCGCTGCCGCCGCTGCGCCGTCCGCGACCGGCGCCACCCGGCGCCTGACCCGGCCGGCCGGCCGGCTTGCGCCGAGACGTTACCGCTGCGGCGGCCGCTTCGTCGTGCCAGGGATGCGCCGGGTCGACGGGCACCTGCTTGCCGATCACCTTCTCGATGTCGCGCAGCCAGGGGGCTTCCTCGCTGTCGCAGAAGGAAATCGCCGCGCCGTCGGCACCGGCACGGGCCGTGCGGCCGATCCGATGGACATAGCTTTCCGGCTCGTTCGGCAGGTCGAAGTTGATGACGTGCGTGACGCCGTCGACGTCGATGCCGCGTGCCGCGATGTCGGTCGCGACCAGCACCCGCAGATCGCCGGAGCGGAAGCCGTCGAGCGCCCGCTGCCGGGCGTTCTGCGACTTGTTGCCGTGAATCGCGTCGGCGCGGACGCCGCCCTTCGCCAGCTGCTCGGCGACTTTGTTGGCGCCGTGCTTGGTGCGGGTGAAGACGAGCGCGCGCGCGATGCCGCGATCGCGCAGCAGGTCGGCCAGCAGGGCGCGCTTGTTCGTCTTCTCGACGAAGAGCACGCGCTGATTGATGCGGTCGACGGTCGACGACACGGGCGTCACCGCGACGCGGGCCGGATCGCGCAGCAGGCCGCCGGCCAACTTCTCGATCTCGGTCGGCATGGTGGCGGAGAACAACGCGGTCTGCCGGTCGGTCGGCAGGGCGGCGACGATGCGCCGCACGGCGGGCAGGAAGCCCATGTCCAGCATCCGGTCGGCCTCGTCGAGGACGAAATGCTCGACGGCGTCGAGGCGCAGGTGACCCTGCTCCATCAGGTCGAGCAGGCGGCCGGGGGTCGCGACGACCAGGTCGACGCCGCGCGCCAGCGCCTGGGTCTGCGGGTTCTGGCCGACGCCGCCGAAGATGGTGGCGCGGGTCAGCTTCAGGTTGCGGCCGTAGCTGCGGGCGGAATCGGCGATCTGCACCGCCAGTTCGCGCGTTGGGGTCAGCACGAGGGCCCGGATGGTGCGGGACTTCGGCCGGACGTTGCCGGCGGCGAGGCGCTGCAGGATCGGCAGGACGAAGGCGGCGGTCTTGCCGGTGCCCGTCTGGGCGATACCCAGCAGGTCGCGGCCTTCGGCGAGCGGCGGAATTGCGCCGACCTGGATCGGGGTCGGGGTCTCGTAACCTTCGGAGGCGACGGCACGGAGGAGGGGTTCGATCAGACCGAGATCGGTAAACGACGTCATACGGTGGAGACTCTTTCAATGCGTGCGCAGCCGCGCCCGCGGGCTGTGCCCCGGGTGCTGCGCGGTGATGGACAGCGAGGAACGATTAACGGCCCGTGCATACCCGCCACGGCAGATCCCTGAGGACCGGTGGCGGGTCGCGCGATGGCCTGCTCGGAAGGCGGCTGGCGCGCGGAGCGTAGAGACGAGGTCGTTGGCCTCGCCTCCTGAGATGGCCGTTCGTTGCCACGAAGTCAACGCGCGCGTCACTGTATGCGACGGTTCCACCCAAGCGAATTGCGGAAATTCTTGGATTTAGGGTTCCGCTCGTCGGACACCGCTACGACATAGTCCGGAAGAATGACCGGGCACAACGCCGGTTGCCTTCGTTCCTGCCGCGTGTAAGGAGAAATCCATGACCACCTACGCAATCTTCGTCGCCGCGGCCGAGAGCGACTGGAAGGGACCGCCGGTCGCGACATGGGACGCCGCGCTGGTGCAGGACGAGAACCTGGTGCTCAAGGACGCCGCCAACACCGAGAAGCTGGTCGGCTGCGCGCTCGGCGACCTGGAGAAGGTGCGCTGGTGCACGCTGGCGGAGGCGAACGGCAGCGGGTCCTGCCTGCAGCTGGACGTGACGATCCGCAGCACCGGCAAGATCTTCGCCTATGCGTCGGACGGCTGTCTGCGCCATCTCGCCGATAAGGGCGTCGATACGGAGGAGATGGACGAGCACGACAAGGGCGTCTTCCAGCCTCTCTGGCAGAAACTGGACAACGAGAATGCCGATTTCACCGCCGAGATCATCTCGCTGGTGAACGAGGAACTGACCTGAGCCTCTAGGGCTCATCCTCGGGTCTGAGTACGATCGGGCTGCCGTGCGGTGTGCGGGCGGCGGCCCTTTCCCAGGCGTGTCTGCGGCGGGCGAGGATGTCGTGCGATGCGATCCGCTTCTCGATGACAATCCGCTCCAGCGCCGCCAGCCAGTGCAGATAGTAGGTCTCGCCGGTATCGGGGTCGCCGCGTCGGACGGCGGCCTCGATCTCTGCGGCGAGTGTCGTCGCCCACTCGGGCCAGGTGAAGGCGCCGGCCTCGTGCAGCTTCACCGTCATCGCGAACGCCTGGGCCTCCCACGGCTCGCGGAAGACGGGGCCGTCTTCGTCCCGTGGCAGCCCCGGGACGTCGGGCAGGCGTGGCGACATCGGCGACAGCTTCCATCGGCGGGTGTGCGAGACGCCGACGATAGCGGTGCGCCGCCATCGGCGGCAACGTCCGCTTGAAAAGGGGCAGGGTCCCGCCTAGCCTCCGCTTCAGGAGTTCGGACCAGAGACAGCAGCCGGGAGGCACCGCCATGGATTTGTCATTCGACCCTCAGGACGAGGCCTTCCGCGCCGAGGCGCGCGCCTTTCTAAAGGCGAAGCTGCCGGCGTCCACGGCGGAAAAGGTGAAGAAGGGCTACGAGCTCACACGGCCCGAGATCATGCATTGGCACCGGACGCTGCACGCGCAGGGCTGGGTCGCGCCGAACTGGCCGAAGGAACATGGCGGCCCCGGCTGGACCGTGACGCAGAAGTACATCTACGACGAGGAGGCCTCCCTCGCCGGTGCGCCGCGGCTGATCGCCTTCGGCATCACCATGTGCGGCCCCGTGCTGATGCGCTTCGGCACCGACGCGCAGAAGCAGGAGTTCCTGCCGAAGATCCTCTCCGGCGACATCATCTTCTGCCAGGGCTATTCCGAGCCCGGCTCCGGCTCCGACCTCGCGTCGCTGAAGACGCGCTGCGAGGTGCATGACGACCATTTCCTGATCAACGGCCAGAAGACCTGGACGACGTCGGCGCACATGGCCGACTGGATCTTCTGCCTCGTGCGGACCAACAACGAGGGTAAGCGGCAGGAGGGCATCTCCTTCCTGCTGATCGACATGAAGACCCCCGGCGTGACGGTGCGGCCGCTGATCACCATCGAGGGCAGCCACGAGGTCAACGAGGTCTTCTTCGACAACGTCAAGGTGCCGAGGGAGAACCTGGTCGGCGAGATCGACAAGGGCTGGACGGTCGCCAAGTACCTGCTCGGCCACGAGCGCATGGGCGGCGGCGCCCTTGGCGGCCAAAAGCGCCTGCTCGCCGAATTGAAGAAGGTCTCGTCGGAGGAGACCGTCGACGGCGCGCCGCTGAGCGAGAGCCCGGCCTTCGCGCGCAAGGTCGCAGAGGTCGAGATCGAGCTGCAGACGCTGGAGATGCTGATGCTGCGCCAACTGGCGGCCGTCTCGGCGGACCGCGAGATGGGCTTCGAGGCGTCGATGATCAAGATTCGCCGCAGCGAGATCCAGCAGCGCCTCTCCGAACTGAAGATGGAGGCGATCGGCTATTACGGCGTGCCGTTCGAGCTGAAGGCGCTGAAGGAAGGCTGGAACGAGGAGCCCGTGGGTCCGGATTACGCGAACGCGCTGGCGGCGCACTATTTCAACGATCGCAAGCACTCGATCTTCGCCGGCTCCAACGAGATCCAGCACAACATCATCTCCAAGGGCATGCTCGGGCTCTGACCCGGCGTAAGGCTCCGGCCGCAAGGCCGGGGCCGGACCTGCCGCCCCGACGCGGCTTTTGTTCGATCGCCGGTCATGCCGGCGATCTTTCTTTTCCGGCAGGGCACCGGCCCTCCGACGGCGCGGAATGACAGACGCCCCAAAGCATCGCTTCTATGGCCGCCGCAAGGGCCGCCCGCTTCGTCCGACGCGCCAGTCGCTGCTCGACACGATGCTGCCTGCGCTGTCGATGCCGGAAGGCGAGGGGCCGTTCGAGCCGGCCTCGCTCTTCGATCCCGCGCCGCGCGAGGTGTGGCTCGAAATCGGCTTCGGCAACGGCGAGCACCTGGTCTGGCAGGCCGACGCGAACCCGGATGTCGGCATCATCGGCGCCGAGCCGTTCCTCTCCGGGGTTGGGCGGCTGCTCTCCTATCTCGACGAGCGACCGCGACCGAACGTGCGCATCCACGCGGACGACGTGCGCCCGTTGCTCGACCGCCTGACGCCGGGCAGCCTGTCGCGTGTCTTCATCCTGTTCGCCGACCCCTGGCCGAAGACGCGCCACCACGAGCGCCGCATCGTCTCGACGGCGACGCTCGACCGGCTCGCCGTGCTGATGCGCGACGGCGCGGAACTGCGCCTGGCGACCGACGACATGGGTTATCTGCGCTGGATGCTGGAGCACACCCTGCGGCATCCGGCGTTCGAATGGACGGCGAGGCGGCCGGGCGACTGGCGCGAGCGGCCGGCCGACTGGCCGCCGACCCGCTACGAGCAGAAGGCGATCACGGGCCGCAAGCCGATCTACCTCTCCTTCGTGCGCCGCCCGCGCTGAGAACCGGCCGAGCCTGCCGCGTGTTTCGTCCAGCGACACGACGGGAGAGGCGAAATGGCCGAGAGTGCGGCGGACTTCATCCCAGAGAACCCGACGATGCCGCGGCTGCGCAAGGCGGCGGCGGGCTGCAGGGGCTGCGATCTCTACGAGCGCGGCACGCAGACGGTCTTCGGCGAAGGCGCCGGCGGCGCGCTTCTGATGCTCGTGGGCGAGCAGCCTGGCGACCAGGAGGACCTCCAGGGGCGGCCCTTCGTCGGCCCCGCGGGAAAGCTGCTCGACCGGGCCCTCGCCGATGCCGGCATCGACCGGTCGGGAACCTACGTCACCAATGCGGTGAAGCACTTCAAATGGGTGCCGCGCGGCAAGCGGCGCATACACAGCAAGCCGTCGTCCTACGAAATCCGGGCCTGCGCGCCGTGGCTTGGGGCGGAGATCGCGGCGGTCTCGCCGACGCTGGTGGTCTGCCTCGGTGCGACGGCGGCCCAGGCCTTGCTGGGCACGGGTTTCCGCGTCACGAAGAGCCGGGGGCAGGTCCTGAAGGCGGAGGGCGGCTACCCCGTCCTCGCCACGCTCCACCCCTCCGCCATCCTGCGCGGCCCGTCCGACGCCCGCGAGCGCGCCTATGGCGACCTCGTCGCGGACCTCCGCCATGCACGGGAAACGGCGGAAGCGGGTGGCGTGGGCGAGGCGGCGCGTCGCGGACCGGCGGGTGCCGCCGGTTGACTCCGGCGTCCCGTTTGCAGAGGATGAGCATCTGGAACAAACAGGAAACACGGGCGGCGGACGATGCTCGACGGCAGCACCGCGCCGGAGCGCACACTGCAGGTCACGCGCGGCACCGGGCGACTACTGCGGGCGATGGGGTACGGGGTCGTCCAGGAGTTTTCGCTCCGCACCGGCCGGCGCGTCGACCTGTTCGCGCTGGCGAGCGACGGGACGATGATCGCGGTGGAGGTGAAGACGTCGATCGTCGACTTCCGCGGCGACGGGAAGTGGCCGGAGTATCTGGAGTGGTGCGACGCCTTCTATTTCGCCGTGCCGGCCGATTTTCCGCAGGAGCTGGTGCCCGACAGCTGCGGGCTGATCGTCGCCGACGCCTGGGACGGGGCGATCCTGCGGGTGTCGCCGTCGCTTCGTCTGGCGCCGGCGCGGCGGCGCCACCTGCTGCTGCGCTTCGCGCTGTCGGCGAGCGGTCGGCTGCACCGATTGCTCGATCCGGAAGGGTGAGGAAGGTCGCTCAGGTTTGCAGGAAGCGGTGGTCGGCGCCCTCCAGCACCAGACAGGTCAGTCGCCCGGTGGCGAAGGCGCCGGTATCGATGCCGATGCGGTTGTCGAAGACTTCGGGTCTCTCGGCGATGGTGTGGCCGTGCACCACGACGAGGCCGTGGTCGCGATCGTCATCGAGGAACGGCTCGCGGATCCAGAGCAGGTCGTCCGGCTCCTGATCGTCGAGTGCGACGCCAGGGCGGATGCCGGCATGGACGAAGACATAGTCTCCCTCGCGGTGCGTCCGTTGCAGGTTGCGCAGGAAGTCGAGATGCGCTGCCGGCAGGGCGGCCGCGAGGTCGCGGCTCATCCGGGCATGCCGTTCGTCCGGCGCGGCGTCCGCCGCCCGCCCCACGCCGTAGCTCAGGAGCGTCTCCAGCCCGCCGTTGGCCAGCCAGGCCGGTGCGATGGCAGGGTCGTCGAGGAATCTCAGCATCCAGGCGTCGTGGTTGCCGATCAGGTCGACGCGTTCGAAGGCGGGCATCGCATCGCCCGCCAGCATCTCCAGGACCTGGCGGGACTGCAGGCCGCGGTCGACATAGTCGCCGACATGGATGAGGACGTTGCGCTCCGCTGCGGATGCGGCGGCGTCGCGGCGGATCAGCGCGTGCAGCCGGGCGAGCAGGTCGGCCCGGCCGTGGATGTCGCCGACCGCGTAGACCCGCGTGCCGGGCGGCAGCGCGTATTGCGGGCGGCGGCGACCATGCCTGGAGGCTGGCCTGAAGAAACGCGCGATCATCGCCGCGGAACGGACCGCGTCAGCCGGCCCGTCGTGCAAGCGTCATTCGCGGGGCGCATGCTTGGCGAGGATGCGCTGGAGCGTGCGCCGGTGCATGCGAAGCTGGCGTGCCGTCTCAGAGACGTTGCGGTCGCACTGCTCGAACACGCGCTGGATGTGTTCCCAGCGTACGCGGTCGGCGGACATCGGCCGTTCGGGCGTCGGCGGCGGGCCGTCCGTCTTCTGCAGCAGCGCCGCCTCGATGGCGTCGGCGTCGGCCGGCTTGCTGAGATAGTCGACCGCACCGGCCTTCACGGCCGCGACGGCGGTGGCGATGTTGCCGTAGCCGGTCAGGACGATGATGCGGATGTCGGGCTTCACCTCCCGCAGCGTGGTGACGACGTCGAGGCCGCTGCCGTCGCCGAGCCGCAGATCGACGATCGCAAAATTCGGCGCGTCCTCCCGCGCCGCGACCACGCCGTCGGCGACGCTCTCCGCGGTGCGGACGGTGAAGCCGCGCCGTTCCATCGCGCGTGCCAGGCGCGTGAGAAAGACCTGATCGTCCTCGACGATCAGCAGCGTGCGGGCCTTTTCCCCGTGAGTGGCGGCGTCCTGCATCATCCCCCCTCGTTCGATGTATCGAATATGGCGCGCGGCCACGTGACCGCAACTTCCGCCCCGCCTTCGGGCGCGTTCGTGAACGAGACCCGCGCTCCGGTCCGCTCCAGCAAGGTCTGCGCGATGAAGATGCCCAGGCCCATATGCTCGGTATCGCCGCTGCGGCTGGAAAGATACGGTTCGCCCAGCCGGCCGAGGAGCTGAAGCGGAAAGCCCGGGCCGTCGTCCGCGATGCGCACGGTCACCTCTCGCGCGGTCCAGGTCACGTCGACCGTCACCTCGCTGTAGGCGAATTGTTGTGCATTGGCGAGGAAGTTTCCCAATCCGTGGACGATTTCGGGTGTGCGGGCCAGATGCGGTTCGGGCGAATCGTCCGGCGTCTCGCGCAGCACCGCGAGTTCCACGTCCGGCCGGCGATGCGGTGCGGCGGCCTCCTCGATCAGGTCGCCCAGCGCCATGCGCAGGAACGTCTCGGCCGTGTCGGGGCGTCGCGCCAGTTCGGCGAGGATGTCGCGGCAGCGCGCCGTCTGGCTGAGGAGCAGTTCCGCATCCTCGCGTTGCGGGCTGTCCTCCGGCAGGTCGCTCGCGAGTTCGCGGGCGACGACGGCGATGGTCGCGAGCGGCGTGCCCAGTTCGTGTGCAGCCGCAGCCGCCAGCGTCCCGAGCGACGATACGCGCTGTTCGCGGGACAGGGCGAGCTGCGTGGCGGCCAGGGCGTCCGACATGCGCCGGGCGTCCGTCGCAACGCGCGCGACGTAGGTCGCGATGAAACCGATCCCGCAGACGAGCGCCGCCCACACTCCGGTCACGTAGGGCAGCGGCAGTTCCGGCGGCGGACCGTCCCAGGGCAGCGGCCAGTGTTCGACGGCGAGCAGCGACGCGGCCGCGATCGCGAGCGCGCAGAGGGCGATCGTACTCCGGCCCGACAGGATGCTGGCCGAAACCGTCACCGGCGCCAGCAGCAGGGGGCAGAAGGGATTGCGCAATCCGCCCGTCAGATAGAGGAGGGCAGCAAGTTGCAGCACGTCGAAGGCGAGGTGCCAGGTCGCCGCCCGCTCGCCCAGCCGCCCGCCGTTGCCGAAGCGCAGGATGACCGCAAGGTTCATCGCCACCGACGCGCCGACGATGCCGAGCGCCGGGACGAGCGGCACGTCGAAGTCGAGGCCCAGGTCGACGAGGAGCAGCGTCAGCGCTTGGCCGGCGATGGCGATCCACCGGATCAGGACGAGCGTCCGCAACTGGATGCGCCGGGTGGGGGCCGGTTTGGCGGAGTGCGGGTGGGGCGGGGGCTTGATGCTCTGCGCGCTGATCATGCGCCGTTTTAGCAGGAAGCTGCGGGTCTCACAGGGGCAACCCACCATGGCCACGACCGTCTGCGTCGGCGATGCGGTTCAGGCGTCGACGTGCGCGGTTTGCGAAAGACGTCCGTCGAGAGCATCGCGGATCAGGCGTGCCAGCTCGGCTTTCCGATAGGGCTTGAGCAGCACCGCAACGTTCGGTTCTTCCCCCGTGGCGTCGGCAATGGTGCTGGTCGGATAGCCGGACGTGAAGAGAACGGGAAGGGTCGGGCGCAGATCGCGCGCGCGCCGTGCGACCGCGAGCCCGCTGACGCCGCCCGGCATCACCAGGTCGGTGAACAGAAGATCGATCGGATCGTCGGCCGCGAGGCGCTGGAGAGCGGCGTTGCCGTCCGACGCCTCGATGACCCGGTAGCCCAGCGCGACGAGCTTGTCGACCGCCTGCCGCCGGACGCCCGGATCGTCTTCGACCACGAGGACGGTTTCGCCGCTGCCGGCGGCGTCGCCGGACGGGCCGGGCCGTTCGCGCTCCGGCTGTTCGGCGGACCGGGCGCGCGGCATGTAGATGGTCACTGTCGCGCCCCTTTGCGGCGCCGAGTCGATCGTCACATGTCCGCCGGACTGCTTGACGAAGCCGTAGACCATGCTCAAGCCCAGGCCGGTGCCCTTGCCGACGTCTTTCGTAGTGAAGAACGGCTCGAACGCCCGTGCGGCGACGTCGCGACTCATGCCCGTTCCGGTATCGGACACGGCGAGGGCGACATAGTCGCCGGGTGCGATCTCGTCCTGCGGTCTCGCCGGGTCCTCGGCGATGGTGGCATTCCGGGCCGTGATCGTCAGCCTGCCGCCCTGCGCCATCGCGTCCCGGGCATTCAGCGCCAGGTTCAGCACCGCCGTCTCGAACTGGGCCCGGTCGACCGAGGTCGACCACAGGTCGGGCTGGGCGTCGAACCTGATCTCGATATTGCCGCCCAGGGTGCGGCGGAGCATGTCCGTCATAGCGACCATCGTCTCCCGGAGGTCGATTCGCGCCGGCTGGAGCGTCTGCCTGCGGGAGAAGGCGAGGAGGCGGCGGGTCAGGCTGGCGCCGCGCTCCGCCGCCTGCAGCACCTGATCCGCCATGTCGTGCAGACCGCGGTCGTGGGCCAATGCGTCCGCCAGAAGTTCGGCATTGCCGACGATGACGGTCAGGAGATTGTTGAAATCATGGGCGATGCCGCCGGTGAGCTGTCCGACCGCATCCATTTTCTGCGCCTGGCGGAGCTGGTCCTCTGCCGCATGCCGCTGTGAAACGTCGCGAATGGTCAGTATGGCGCGGCGCTCGCCGCCGAGCCTGACGACACCCGCCGACAGCTCCACCGGAAAGCGGATCGCGTCGGCGCGCAGGCCGACTGTGTCGGCGTTGAGGCCGGTTGCCCGGCCGTCCATGCCGTCCACGAAGTCCGGGTCGCACTCCGGAAGGATCCGGGAGATGCGGCTGCCGCAGAGCGAGCCCCCGGTATGGCCGAATATCGTTTCGGCGGCGGCGTTGACCTGCTCGATGCACCCGCTCCCGTCGAGCGTTACGATCGCGTCCGCCGTCGTGTCTAGGATGCCCTGGAGCCTTACCCTCTCGTCCTTCAGCGCTTCGGCGTCCCTGCAGCGGCTGATCGCCGTCGCCAGGACATAGGCCATTGCCTGGACGAAGGTGGCGTCCCCCTTGGAGAACCGGGACGGTCGAAGGCTATGGCAGCCGATGACGCCGAAGACGCCTTCGTTCAGGCGTATCACGGCGACCAGGCTCGACCGGATGCCGCGCTCCAGCAGGTCGTCGACGCTCTTCAGGCTGTCGTCGCGGCGGAGGTCGTCGACGATCAGCGGCTCCCTCTGGTCCAGGGCGCGGGCGGACAGCGAATAGCCGCGTGCCGATACGGACTGCCGGGCCGGCACTCCGTCGGGCCATCCCACCCTTGCCTGGATCTCCAGGCTGTCCTGGTCGGCGGCCATCCTGTAAATGTTGCAGAGATCGAGCCCGAGCGCGTCGAAGGTCGCCCGGGCAGCCGCGGGAAAAAGCCGATCCAGGCTGCGGTCCTCCAGCGCGATCTGGGCGACCGTCGCGATGGCATGCTGCTCGCCGTTGCGCAGCGCGCTCTGGCGCTCGTCCGCGATCGCCTGTTTCGTGGCGTCGACCACCGTCACCAGCGTGCCGCGAAACGTGCCGTCCGCTGCCACCCGTGGGCTGGCGCTGATGTTCGCGAGGAAGTGTCCGCCGTCCTTCTTCGGGACCCGCAACTCGTAGTTTTCGCGTTTTCCCTGGGCGCGTGCGGCGAGTCGCGCAGCGACGAACGCCCGATCTTCGGGGTCCACGAAGGTCGCGATCGAGCGTCCGATCACCTCGTCACGCTCGCGGCCGGTCATCTCGAGCAGGCGATCGTTGACGAATTCCACGTTGAAGGCGGCGTCGGTCAGGAATATGCCTTCCTGGACCGTCTCGAAGAGCGCGGCATACAGAAGTTCGCTATGGCGCAGACTTTCGCGCACCTCCTCGACCCGGACGTGCCGCCGCCAGAGCAGTATGAAGACCGTCACCGCCGTCGCCTGTCCGGCCAGGGCGAGCAGCCAGCCCAGGTCGCCTGATCTCCACCATGATGCGAGAAGTCCGAGCCCCGTCGCTCCCGCCAGCGCAATCGCACAGCCGGCGACGATGATCTCACGGAAGCGCGGACTCTTGAGCCGCACGGTCATTCCGGGCCAGCGTACCGTGACTGGTTGCGACCACGATCCGGGTCGACGCCGACCGTCGGGTATCCGCGCATTGGCTAAGGTCCTCCGAGGGTGCAGAATAACCAGCTGCCGCTCGTATGTGTGAATTTCCGCCTGATTCACGCAGTGTTGATCCGCCTCTCGCGGCCCGCGCGCGTCGGGAGCGGTCGGTCTCTCTCCATGGAGAAGTACGCATGCCAGCTTCCCTCTCGCCGTTCGCCCCGATTCACCAGATCTCGGCGGCCTTCGCCTCCGGTGCGGCGTCGCCGGTGGCGCTCACCGAGACGTATCTCGATCGTATCGGCGCGCTGGACGGCAAGCTGGGGGCTTTCGTCGACGTCTATGCCGATCAGGCGCGTCAGGCGGCGGAGGGTGCGGAGAAGGCGATCCGGTCCGGCCATCGCATCGGTCCGCTCCACGGCGTGCCGATCGCGCTCAAGGATCTGGTCGAGATGGAAGGCCGCGTCACCACCGGCGGATCGGCGGCATGGCGCGACCGGCGTTCCCAGGTCACGGCGACCATCGTCCACCGGCTGATTGCCGCCGGCATGATCGTGATCGGCAAGGTGCTGACCGTCGAGTTCGCCTATGGCGGCTGGGGAACCAACCAGCATATGGGAACGCCCTGGAACCCGTGGGACATGGACGAGCACAGGGTTCCGGGCGGGTCGAGCTGCGGTTCGGGTGTCGCGGTCGCCGCCGGCCTGACGGCGGCGGCCATCGGCACGGATACCGGCGGGTCCGTGCGGCTCCCGGCCAGCTTCTGCGGCATCGTCGGCCTGAAGACCACCGTCGGCAGGATCTCGACCTGGGGGGTGCTGCCCCTGTCCGAGACGCTCGACACCATCGGCCCGATGACGCGCTCGGTCGAGGATGCGGCGCTTCTGTTCGACGCCCTGCAGGGACCGGACCCGAAGGACCCGAACACGTTGCGGCGCGACAATGCCGATGTGCTGGCGCCCCTGCGCCGCGGCGTTGCGGGACTTCGTCTCGCCGCACTGCCGGCCGCCGAACGCGAAGGCATCGATCCGGAGGTCCTGGCGAACTACGACGAATCGCTCCGTCGCCTGGAATCGCTCGGCGCGACGATCGTTCCGATCGAACTGCCGCTGCACATCGCCGCCTATGCCGCCCCCGTGGCCACCATCATCGCCTCGGAGGGGTATGCCAACCTGCGCGAGACGGTGGAGCACGGCAACCTGGCGCTCGACCGGCACGTCCGCGAGCGCGTGCTCGCCGGGAAGTCCTTCAGCGCGCAGGACTATGTCCTGACCCTGCGGCTGCAGCGGCGCCTGCGGCAGGCCATGCTGGAGGCGATGGAAGGTATCGACGCCCTGCTGACCCCGACGACCACCTCGGCCGCGCTGCCAGTGGCCGGAATCGACGAGGGAAAGACGCCGGCGACGCTGACGCGCATGGGCAACTTCGTCGAGATGTGCGGCCTCTCGCTGCCGAACGGCTTTACCGCCGGCGGGTTGCCGACGTCGCTGCAGATCCTCTGCCGCGGCTACGACGAAGCGACGGCGCTGCGGATCGGCTGGGCATACGAACAGGCGACCGAATGGCACCGCCACACGCCGCCGGGCGTCTCCTGACCGGAGACGCCGCGCTTCAGTCCCGGCTGCGGGCGAGGTAGGTCCGGAAGAGGTGGAGGCTGACCCAACTGGAGGCGGCCGACACCAGGAGGAACCAGAACCGCTGGCCCGCGCCGGCCTGGAACAGGAGATAGCCCGCCGCGGCGAGGTTGAGCCACATCCAGGCCGTCAGTAGCGGCAGCAGCGAGGCTGGCGACACGTCGCATCTCCACGAAAATCGAGATTCCGGTCCCGGACGCTCGGCGTCTCGGGTTGCGACCAAGCTACGCACGCCTCGTGACGAGGTCGCAACGCGCCAAGTGCCGCAGCGTGACCGGTTACCGTGGCGGAAGGGAGTGGGGGTCGAATGTACACCATGAAAAAAAGCCTGTTTTACCCTGTTGAATCAATCGCTTAGAAGAAAGTTCAGCCTGTGGATAAAGTGGCAGGTGGATGCGGAATTTGGATGCATGGGCATGGCGAAAGGGAGGGTATCAGCGGGCCAACCTTACGAAATCTTCCCATGACATGACGACAAGGGGAGGCTTCCGGTTAGACCGTAGGACGACTATAGGCGTTCCCTCATGCTTATGGGCTTCCGCCTGGGCATAGGCTCGATAGACGTTGGCGTACCCCTCTTGCCGCTTGGCTTCTACGGTGTAGGGGAACCGCTCCCTAGCTGCCTTGGTGATCAGCTTGATATCGGCTCCCGTTTCGCCACCTACTGCCGTTCGTATCTCGTCCGGTTCAATCCCGAATTCATCAACGATTGTTTCACGAATCCAATTCTGGAACAATACGCCTTTTGATTTAGCAGAACGTCTTAGCAATTATCTTCGGCCTTTCTTAATCGCTACAATTCGTGTAGCTAATTCAGTGGCTTTGGCTTGTAAGCTTTTGCTTTTAAGGTAATCAGGGTTCCTATTAACTTCCTGTAATTCATTCTGTAGGCTTTCTAATGTGTTTGCAGAATCCGCGTTAGATAATGTGTTAGATAAAACACCGTTAGAATTGCTATTCATATATGATTCAAGGAACTTCATACCGGCTGCGGTTCTGCCCAATGGTTCATATACATCAGGTTCAAGATTGGCTTTAGCAAACTTCGTAACTGCATCAACCTTGCCTTTGAATTCCGCTCCCCATTCCTTTTCTAATGCGGCTTGTTCGGCTGGAATGTCGATAGATGGGCCAACGTTAGCGACATGTTCTGCAAGCCATGTGCTACCTAATTTGAAAACATTGTTAATCTGTTCCTGAGTAGTGAAACCTTTATCTTTCAATTCACCAATGAACTTTTCGTAAACTTCTGGGTTTTCATCCGCTGGTAAAGCTTCCCATCCGGCTTCATCCATTGCAGTTTTAAGAATGTCAGGTGTAATTTCTTCAAGAGGTTGTGGACCTTTTTCAGCTAACTTCTTAACAAGGTTCTTATAACCTTCCTCTAAAGCTTCCGGTGTCTTGTACTTACCTGCTAATAGCTTAGGTGCTTCCTCTGTTGTTTCCTTAACCTCATTGGTTTCAGTGGAACTTTCTTCCGTTTTATCATTGGTTTCGGTATTCGATAACAAGGAATTAGGAGATTCTACAGGTGCCTTAGTTTCTTCGGTTACGGTTGTGTTTGTGGTTTCAGTTGTGGTTGTCATTTACGTTTTTCCTCTAATAGGTTTTCAATTCTTCTAATTACATCTAATTGAGCTACCTTATAGATAGCTGTCTCAGGACTGATATTATTTGCATCAATCTTTGTCTTCATAATGTTGCGCTTGATATCGTCTAACACTTTAGCGCCAACTGCATTATGTTTAAAAACTACCTTATAAAGTTCTGGCCAATCGGTGTATTCAAGTTCAGGTTTCTTATCGTCGTTATAATTCATGTTATGGTTCCTCTAATTATCGTTCTGTTATTTGACCTAATGCCTCCCCTAATGGTCCGTTAAGTGCATTATTGATTGAGCCGCCAGCATCGCCCGCTTGTTGCGCCATGCTCATAGCCTGTTGTGCTTGTTGTAGTTGTGCTAGTTGTGCTTTCATTTCTTCAACTTCTTCATCTGAATTTGTTAATTCGTCTGAGAACCCAAAGCCTCTTAATAATTTGATAGCGAACTTATCCTTGTTAACTCGCATTGAAACTTCTTCCGGCAATACCTGTATCGCCTGGGCATAAGCCATTAAATCTTGCTGTGCCTGTTGCTGATTGATTACCTGTTTCACAGCCGCATTAACTTCAACTTCAAAGATATCTTCTGCGGTTTCAACGTCAAAACCTAACTCACGAACAATGGCAATATGTTCCTTAGTAAGTTTAGGAATATCGCCTCTATCTGAAAGACGGCTAACAATCTGAGTAGCAATAGGTTTCAAGGCTTCATCTTGAAGTCTTCTAGCTGGCGCACCGATGGAAGCTAGGAACATTTCCTGTTCTGCTAAGATTTCGGTAGCGGTCTTATAGGTGTTTTTGTTCTGTTGTAATCCGCGATTCATAAGGATTGAACGGATTTCAAACTTTGTTTTCTCGATTAGATCGGACGTGATTGGGTAGTTGCCTGGGAATGCGATTGGTTGCAACGGTTCCGCAGATGGAACGATTCCGCCTGGGGTTAGCAATCGGGAAAGCAACTCAATATTTACGCCTTCATCGGAAGTTTGCCATGCGCCTAGGCTCGCAAACTCGGCTGCGGCCATAAGGGTTTTCTGCATGACGTTGATTACACGAATGGTAGGAAGTGCCGCACGAACGGGGGAATCTCCCCAAGGCGTATTGCTCTTACTCCAACGCCATACAATGAATGGAAGATATTTCATCTTCTTTTCAGAAAGCTTCGTCCAATCCTTAGTAAGATTAATGGAATAATGAACCTGTTTCTTATGAGTGATAGCAGCTTCAACGATTGTGAATGTCTGAGTTTCCTTAGCTTCCGTCACGTATGAAGGTAGGTTATTAAACTTCGCCATAAGCTGGCGTGCCGTCCAATCATGTTCCCTGAATACGCAATCAACGTTACCTTGTTTGTTCTCAATGAATGAAATTTGTTTAAGAGGTACACATTCATAAGTGATCGGTTCAAACGGATCATCATGAATAGCCATGCAAGCGGTACCTGCAATGATTGTGTCCAAAACACAATTACCGATTTCGAGATAGAAACGGGAATTAAGAAAGTGATTTGTAATCGTACTGTTGGATTCCGCTAAGTGTTCCGCGATCAAGGAATTAAGTTCGTTCTTTAGGTTATCATTCTTGAACGTTACGTTAACCCAAGGGCGAGATTGAGGAATCAACATGTTTTGAATTGAGGTTTGTAACTCTCTTACGCCTTCATATGCAGTGGTGTCAAAGATGTTGCTGCGATCTGGTGGAACATCGCCAATGAATAATTGACGACTAGGGAATACGTACTTGTACGCTTCATCTATTTCGCCAGCATGAATAGACTTCAATGACTTGGCATGTTCTAGGAGTAATTTAATATCTGTAATATCTTTCATTCATTATTGTTCTCATTAAAGTTTTTTAGTAGAGACTCCTAACTGGCCAGTTTCCTCACTGAATAATGAACCGAAACCGGTAGCTCTACGTCTCTTAGCTTCTTCGGCTTTCCTTGAAGCTTCTAACTGTCTTTCCTTTTCTTGTTTCGCAATATCTTCATCATTTACCTTTACAGGTTTTGGCGCTTTCGGGGCGAGTAACGATCCACACATATGATTATCCTCTCAATTCTCAGTTATTTATCTGTTTTCATACAAACGGAACAACTCATTGTTCATAAACATTGTATGTTTGGTAGGGGTAAAACCTAAAGCCTTAACCCATTTCTTGGATCGTTCATATTTTTCCCATAAGCAAATCATGCATCTGTAGCCGAATAGCTCTTCTTTAAAGATATCAACGATACCTTTTGCAAATAGATGAAACACAAATGGACGCTTATTGATTTCAGGAGTTGCGAAGAATCCTATTATGGCGCAATGCGTAGTTTTCTGAGCAAAAATGTAACAAAGCGGAACACCTTCATAATAAACAACCAATCCCATATCGACATTAATAAGCCTGTCAATGTAGTTGGCATCGGTATAGCCCATATGAGTAAGTTCCGTCTTATCTTGCTTCCTCATATTCTGCCAGATATACGCTAAGTTTTCTTCTGTAGCATCCTTACATTCTATCATGCATCAGGTACCAATATGTCTGTTACGATATTCAAGATTGTACAAGGCAACGGTTCGCTTACAGATACAGTCAAAGTAGGAGAACTACCGGAACCGGAAAGTGCAATCGTCTTTACACCGGTAAATGTGGGTAACGGCTGATCTAATAAGTTGTCGCCTAACTGTCTGAATGGAACTCTGTACTGATCAACATTAAGGGCTTTTGTATCCAGGCAATGAACACGAGCCTTAACCTTCGTTATACGTTCGCCTTTCTTCACAATGCTTTCAATGCTCACAACGAATTCCATCGTCTCGGCAAAAGAGGTGTACGGTAATCCGATATGCACGTCCGTAACTTCTTGTTCCGTCACGAATGAGCCATCACTAGCTACGGTTACAGGGGTTTCCACTAAGCCCCCTGCTAGGACGTGGCAGGTTTCATCGGCTAAGGCGGTTGCTCCGGTCCAAGCGGTCTTAGCGGTGCCGCTGGTTAGGACGTAGTGAGAATCTAGATAAACGTCTTCTTCCTCTAATCGCTCAATGAATGTGCCGTTTTCCCTATCGACAACCACATAAAGTGTTTCACGCAAACCATTCCCGTTATCAGAACTGAGAACCATAACTCTCTTGAAATCGCCTTGGGTTGTGAACCTAGACCAACCTAGAACTTCCTTATTAGTGTTAATGGTGCAAACCGCTAATTGTCCGTCCGTTCTAGGGATGAATACGAAATTTGATTGTGTGTCTCGATATCCAGATAACAAAGCCATATCAACCGGTTTGTTATTGGAAGTGAAAATATGATGGGCAAGCAATGTGCTGTTATCGGATTTGAAACTGTCTGTATTGAGATCATAAGCCATCTTTCTGATTTCACGATTGTTTCGAGTGGCAAACATTAATTCGCCTTCCACATCCAAAACAGGAACCTTGGCACTACCGAAGAATGATTGAGTTAAAACGTTTCGATTGGTTGGCGTTATGGCTTGTCCGGTTCCGCCGGTTACGATTGATTCCGCTTCCGTTGAAAAAACATGTAGGTTTCTGGAAGCTTTAAGCTCTGTGATAATCTGTTGTTCGCCAGTCGTGATTTGATAAATGAAACCTGAATCGTCGGTAACAATTCTGTTCTCTGTTTCTCCGGGTGCAACCTCTACACCGTCCCATTGCTTATCAATGAAGTTATAGAAATCGCCAACCACTGAGAACATTAACAAGGAAGGTGCGGATTTAACGCCACCTAGCACTAATCTGTTCTGATAAAAAACACCGCTTCTAGGATAGCCTCTAACTACGGAAAATGCTTCTTCCTCAAATGCGCTGTTAGCGACGGTATCAATTAAATCTTCGTCAATATCAACTGTGATTACTGTTGGACTGGTATAACCGGTAACGGTAGCCAATCCCTGACTTATACGGATTTTTAAACCAACCCAATCAGAACTAAAATAATCGTCGGAAGCCGTGAATGTGATACCGGTTCCGGTAGCTGCGGAAGGTGTAATAGTTACCGTATAATTATAACGATAGAATGGCGTGTTAGTGAATGTGACAGACTCGAATGACCAATCATCATCGGCACCGTTACGACGCAAAACCTTAACCGGGTGATCTTCATGGAATATCAACATGGTGTCACCGGCTGTTGTAAATCTCAAATCCGTTAAATCAGAGAAAGGGTAAGTAGTCGTCTCAGTCGATACCAGAACGTTATCTCGAAAAATACGTAAGGCATTATTCGTGAAGCATAGTAAGTATTGCTGTTCTGTGTTGAAACTGAATCTTGCTAATCGTGTATTGTCTCCAGATACAGGAAGTTCATAAACGAATTTGAATCCCGGTCTTCGCTGGATAGGGCCATGCGGGAGAACCAACCAATTCTCTACGGTTTTCCCTGATCGTTGGTAATCTTCCAAATCATAACGACCGTACATATATGGCCCGAATTCACCGGAACCGAATGATATCTGAGGTAAGCTAATAGGTTTCTTCACATATCTAATTCCTTAATAGTTTGCACCATAATGGGCTTTCACGAATGTTGAACTGGAATATACAGAACGCGGAATAGATGAAGACATATCATCAAAGCGGGCTTTCTTAATTCTATCCGTATATTCTCCCCATAATGATTTAGCTAATTCTCTATCGCCTTGCATCGGTGTGCAGAACGAATAGGCAAGCTTAGAAATCAACGCTTCCGCAAAGAGGGGAGGGAATAAGTTTTCATCGCAATCAGATTGATATTTCAATGTGGCTGATTCCGTGTTCGTGTATATGAATGAACTTTCTGATAGGAAGTCAATGTGTCTTCCACTGGAATCATAAACTGCAACAATCTTCAAACAATCAGAAGGTTTCTGATATTTCGCTGTATATCTCTTATCGGTAGGTGCATCTACATGACGTGACAGAATGCAGTTAACCGCGTTGAAACTCCATGTATGTGTAAGTTCTGCACGTTTAATGGATTGATAAAGAGAAACGGCTACTTCTGATTCTCTAGAACCATCATTGAAAGAGTTTATGCTACTAGAGCCTATTTTAATTAATGCGGCGGAACATAAATCAATTGCTGTTGTCATTCATGGAAACCTCTTGTTTCCTATATTTACAAAAAAAAGAGAGAAGCGGTTAAGCCTCTCTCTTTCATGTTACGTTATCTAAAGCCGATTAGTCTCAATCCGCAATTGCCGCCCATTTTACTTTATCTTGTACTAAGCCAGCGTTGATCATACCGGAAGCCAATACAACCCAACTGTCTTTATCAGGGGAATA
Source organism: Constrictibacter sp. MBR-5 (assembly GCF_040549485.1). Lineage (NCBI taxonomy): Bacteria > Pseudomonadati > Pseudomonadota > Alphaproteobacteria > Rhodospirillales > Allostellaceae > Constrictibacter > Constrictibacter sp. MBR-5. The sequence goes on along the minus strand of NZ_JBEPTK010000004.1, from coordinate 33,470 downwards.
GTTTACTTTCACCGTAAGCGGTGCAGGTTCATAAAGAGCAATCATATCTTTATGGAATGCATAAACTTCACGTCCTGTAGGTGTGGCAGTTACTTTAGTTTCGGTGTGAGGAATAACCTTGAAACCAAGAACGTTTGTAAAGTAACCGTCTGCAATAGCTTTGTCTTTCATATAGTCAGAGCTTGTAAGCGTAGTATCTGCAATCATATCTTCCCATGCGCCAACGGAAACGACCAATGTTCTATTAGCCATTGGAACCTTGTCAGCCATCAAAAGAGAAGCAAGTTTTGCGATACCGGCTTTGTTAAGCGTGTTGGCGGTTGGCATGGTTACAGCGGAACTTGCTGTTGCGTCTAACGCGGTAAGAATGAAATCATCAACTTCTCTCATTGCTGCGGCAACAACTGCTTTAGCTAAGTTTTCACGATAGCTTACGTTTGTAGTGAACTGATCCAAACTATCGAAATAAGCTGGTACGTGAATCTTGTTAGCAGTTACAGCTACTTGTGCGGCTGGTACTTCACTATCTGTTAATGCGGCATTTGCAGCTTTGTTAACAGTGGCGGTTACAGAACCGAACGTAGGAATGTTCATTGTAAGACCGTTGCCGCTGTAATATGTGCAGGAATCTCTAAGTAAAGAGGTTTCCTGTTGGTAAAGGGTAGTTACTCGTGCGCTGAATTCTTCTACAGCTACATCATCTAATGTATAAGCCATTCATTATATTCTCCATGAAATTGAAATTTGGTTTTTCCAACGTCAAGGTGTTCTCTACAATTCGTTGCCGGGCTGCTATGCAGGTATCCAGAACTTTTCAAGGCTTTCAGTTGTACAAAGCTATTTATGTGATTTTGCAAAACGTGATTTCTGACAATAAAAAAGGGAAGCCTAAGCCTCCCTCTGATACTCGATATGATGAAATGCGTTACATGATCGCGGCAAACACCCAAGCGATATGAGCGAACGCGGTACAGGCAATCATTCCATATGAGAATTCAGCCTGATATTCTTCTAGGAAGCCGGTTGCTTGTGAGTTGCTAAGAAAGTATGAGAAACCGACACTAGACAAAGCGAACACCGCTCCTAACAAGGAACCGAATAATCCGCTAAGTACCAATGCCGATAGAACTAAAAACCATCCGCATAACAATGTATTATTGTAAGAATCCATATTATATATCTCCTGTTAAATGATTGTGAATAATAAGAACATTCCTAATGCGAACATCGGTATTGAAATGTAATCGTAATATTTAAGTTCTGTGTTCATGTTATAGTTCTCCCTTTTAATGTTCTGTTTTATTTGGTAAATCTATTAAGTTAAGTTTGTTTGGTTATTTTGGCTATAAGCCATTTGATTGTGAGATATAGAAACATTGCGACGAGAAGTGCAATATAACCCCCTACAAACACCATGATTGGAAGCCAGCAAAAAATTGATGAACACGCTCCCCCCGCTGCGGCTACTACTGCTGCTGCTGCTACTACGCCCATTTAATAATTCTCCTTAATGTTCTGTTTCATATTGTGGTTCTGTAAATTCTACAAACGGTTCTTCGCCATCATAAGGCAAATGAACCTTGATAGGCGGATGACCTGGGTGAACGATCAATAAACACCCATCATCATAAGCGAATGATGCTCTATCAAAGTATGACATTAATCATAATGCCTTGCCTGTGGTGGAACTTCCGTAAGGCAATCGCCAGAGCAAAGAACGGCTAATGTAGTTGGTCTATGATAAACGCATGGTGTGTACTCTACACGAAATGTACTGAGGTCGCGGCTAATCGATCCAATAAGACGGCTTACGTATGCAATCCTTGAATCTGTTCCTAATTCCCTAGACATTTCCTCCGCTATCAATATTGCCATTTGTTTTCTATATGACGTTTCGACTATGCGGGAAAAGTCACCGGACAAGATAATGAAATTGTATAATGCGCCAACAGAATAGCGTTCTGGATTTTCCTTAATATCTTCATCAGGCACAACGTAAATTGATGGACAGCGAAAATTAGAACGTTCTCCGTTCCAAGCGAGAGTTGATGTTAGCGTGCTGATAAAGTTTTGAGCCTGTGTGAGTCTCTGTTGTCGTCCTACCAAATCATAAATCATATTCATATTCTCCTATTAAAACTTATTTGTGTTATGCTCTATCAAAGTATGACATTAAGCCTTTCCACTAATCTCGAACGGATCAATGGAAAAAACCGTCTTCACGATGAACGTTAACTTATTCTTTTTGTAAGCGACGCCTAATCCAACTTTGGAATTCTTCAAAATGAAATCTGGATGAAGGCCCCTAACAAATCCTGTTCCTTCAAATGTTTCCAGAATGGCTTTAGTCAATGCATGTGCTGTGGCGTTTTGTACTAAATCAGAGTCAAGACAACCTATAATGTCGGAATCGGGAGCCGTAATAGTACCCTCAAATATAGTATCTTTTCCGATGAACCCGGAGAAGTCATCCAAGCTAACTACGTCTCTGAAAGAAGGCACTAAATCCTTAATCATCTTAATCATCGAATCAAGAAACACATATAATGATGCATCTAGTTTCTGTTGGCCAACCTTATCGCTTTTAGTCAATAAGTACTGGCGTGCTATGTCATTGGAATTCATTGTCATATTCTCCTATTAAAATTTGTTTGTGTTCCGATTGCACTCAGAACTTTGAGGGCGAACTGATAGCTCTATTCACTTCCATAAACGCTCTTTGAAAATCAGTTCTGGCAATCGCTAACCATCGCTGGTCAACAGTGGGCCAATCCTTCAATTCATCCAACATTTCTTGTAATATAGTGCCGATATCTGTAAGAGCATTGATAGTATCAATCTCTTCATCCGTTAACTGTCTGTATCCTGTAAGCGTTTTAGTCATTTCCCGTTTCTCCTATTGCAATTTCGTATGAAATCGTATCATTTATATTTACTGCAAACAGTAGAATTTCGTGTAATCTTTCGCATTTCGTCATAAATTCTCTGAATACGCACGCAATATTTTCCAGCTATAACTTTCGGTTTGTAACCGGTAGCAAGCATAACAGCAATATCATCCATATCAGAATCGCTTAATTGCGGTCCTTTAGGTGTCTGGTTAGATTTCCTAAGAACGATCATACACGATGAACAAATATTCTGATAACCGGCCGCACCATATCTTGTATTATTATAAGCGAATTCATTAATAGACTTTAACAAGTCACATCGCTCACATGATTTCTTAACAATCTTACAATCTGAAACTTTCTGCACGATTCAACCATCCTCTAATATACGTTCTTTGACTGGCATCATTTCTAACTATCGCTTTGTACAAATTGATACGCTCTTCAACAATCGCATTCTGTAAATAATTACCCATTTCCGATTGAGCCTTAATAGTCGCATTCCTTGTCTGTGGCCCCATGATGCCATCAGTATCAACAGGACCAAAACCCGCCTTGTTTAAAACTCTCTGCAACATCATGATTGCCGTTTTCTGCCCATGATTAACAGCCATATCAAGAATCAACGTCTGAGGCGGATTAGGTAACGTATGAATCCTAGGGCCAGTAAGATAACGTATCTCATAAATCTCTCTAGCTTCTTCTTCTGTAAGGTTCTTAACATCATCCTTAGTGACACTTCTGCCTAACCATGAAGCTAATGTAGCTCCCGTAATGCCATACTTTGTACCAACTAACTTACCACGAAGCCAATTTCCCTTATCTTTGGGATTATCCGTATATTCTCCTTCGTGTCTCAATACCTCATCAATAGGATCTATCATTCATATTATTCTCCATCATTAACTGATGGTATTTAAGAATGATGATTGTTGTGATTATGGGTTTAATTCAGAGTGTATGAAAGTTTGCATTAAGGTTTGCATGAATGGAGACATGAAAGTTTGCATGAATGGAGACATGAAAGGTTATTTGAAAATGGTATGCATATAATTTTCCGAACTATAAAGAACACGCCGCGCCCACATTTTGGGGGCCACCCTTCGCCAACCCCCCACATATGGTGCAATGACCCTACCCCCCCTTGGTCGATGCCTGGGGAAATGGATAGGGGAGGGGCTTAGGAATCCTGGGGGAATGAATGAGCTATGATCGCCGCTGATAGCCACGTGGCCCGCAGGGATCGCCGCACATCAACGCCAGGACGTGACAGACTGAGACACATCAGGCACCATGAAAGCCCACCAGTGAGGCTCTATGCAGGCACATCGTGCAACGCGACATGACAAGTAATCAGCCATGGTGCATGTGCGAAATGAGGCACGCCATTACATATGAGTGTCAGTACTCGCCAACTAGGGGCAATCGGATAGTTACAGGTACTTCCTGAGTACTGATAATCACTTCACATAATGAACAATATCCGACAATATGCATCATGGAATATTGTTAGAGCTTGGGTATGGGTATCGGTTGGGCTTAGGCATGACAGTCAGGAATGAGCGAGGGTAACGGCACTGATAGTGCGCCTGGGCTTAGGCATGTGAGGCAATGGGGAGCTACAGAGAACGCCGCTGTACGGATAGGGGAGGGAACGGGGCGGGGGGGCTGCGGCACTATGCAGATAAATGACACTAAAAGATTCACTCATAAATCACCAAAAACTAAGCATTTCTCCCATTATGTGTATATGCATTCATTTCATATAACTTATGTGATAAACGTATTGTCATACATAAATGGCGGAATTCTGCCATTCTTCATCATTCCATATAACTTGATAATGTCCAATTACGATTACGATTGCTTAATTCTACTCAGTTGGTTTTCATTGATGCGTTATGTTTGTTGCGTATGGAGTAATGAGCTATGAGAAACATGATTGCCATATGTCTGTATGGTTTGTTTTCTATATCATCTGCTATGGCTAATGACGAAATGGTTAAGTATTTCTTTGACGGCAACAGGCTTCATCAGGTATGTGAGACAGATATAGTTGCCTGTTCCATGTACATTCTAGGTGTGGTCGATAGTGTGAACGTATATGGAATTGCCAATGAATTTAAGAATTGTCTTCCAGATAACGTGACAAGGAAACAGGTAGCGGACATAGTTATTAAGTTCTTGTCAGAAACACCAGAGAAGCGGCACTTCATGGCACCAAGCTTGATAGTGGCTAAAGTATCAAATGCATTCCCATGTGATTGAAAAATGCCCATCCTGCATTCAATGCCTCCCTATCCCCCTAAAATGAATGAATGAGTGATTTTGCGAACTTGTTAGCGCATCTTATTAATACTTATTATAGGAGCGAGAATAAGTCTGCAAAATTCATAATGTGAACACATCCTAGGCATTTTCCTTCATATAGCTTTCTAATTGGCGTTCAGTTGTAAGAGTCAATGCGTAACCGAATGGGTTATATGTGCAAGGGTTGAGTAGCGCATAAAGATCGGATCTCATGACAATAACGTGTTTCTTGCCTTCATTTCTGAATCCCTGATTGCGTCCAATCGCCTGATACATGTTATCGAGATAGTGAAGTCTGATAATATCGTTCATTCCTAGATATTGCCCAAGTACATTCATAACGTGATATTGTTTGTAGTTCATCCAGTGATAATAAGAAATAATATCGTTTCCGGATAATCCGTTCATTCCTTTAGCGGTCTGGTGGCTGTATCCAGTAATGAAATCATGATTGTTAGTGAAGTTACCGACAAAGACGATATTAGGATTAATGGAATGATAATGTTCCATGTGTTCATGTGTTTTCTTTGCGGTTATATCCTGACATGTAACGATTGGTATAACTGTAGGGTTCATATCAGGTAGAAGTTTGTAGGTATGGAAGCCAAGTTTCTCGGCTATGAGAGTAGGGGCGATTTCAGTAGTTAGAAGGGTAATCTTAGTGTTTCCCATCTTATGAAACCAACGCTTAGGCACAACGAAATATCTAATATCAATGTCGTCTTTATCTTTTTCGTTATACATAATATCGTTGATACGTGAGAAGTTATCGAAATCCTTTTTAACAGTTATAGGTTCTTGTTTCCGAGGAATGATAACGTTCTGTATCTTATCGAATGATACGCCATATGTGTAATACTTGTTGTATGAGCAAAAGAACGCATATTTTTCAGCGGTAGATTTAGCTTCTGCCCATTCCTTATGTTTCGATAATGATTTAATGCACCTGCCTTCATCATATGTGAATACGTCATAGAAGTCTGAGTATGCGAACTCGTCAATAGCAAGTGCACTGATATGAAGTGTGTTAGGTATGTCTCCATATTCAGGAGTATCTAGCATTTCATCTTTAAACTTATCAGATAGCCAAATCTTACTGATACTGTTTTCATTCCAGTTCATTGCGGCTTGGTGAACGGTAAAAATATAATCGTTGGCGCTAATCGGTGTGCGGTTTTCTAAGCATTTGTTATAAATTTCCGGTTCACATGCTCTGACTAGGTGAATAAGTGTAGGATATCCGTGCGTCATTGCGTCTAGGTGTGTAAGTTCTCCGCCTAGTTCCTGATATAAGCGGCTGAATGTCTTAACCACTTTCCCTTTCTTATCGTTATGCATACGGTTGAACGTTTCGCATTGTGCTTCGGCTTGTTCATAACTGAGACAAGAGAAAACCCATAAACCGCTGTTCGATCCTCTGGCATTTTTCATATAGCTGTAGCTCTTGCCTGAGCCTTGATTGCCCATGATGCAGGTAAGGCGGTTGGTTGTGAGACGTGGCAGTAAGCGGTTCTGCATCTGGCGTTTTTCATCGTTGGATTTGCCTTTTGTGCTTTCTCTGAATATCAATTCTGTTTTGTTAAGTTTGATATCCTTAACATCATCGATACGGGAGAACACGAAATCCTCAAGAGAGAAACCCAAATCACAATGTTCTAATCGTTTACCATCCATGTATACGCTGCTATTGCTGCCAATAATGACGCCAGATGGGTTCTTATCGTTTAAATCTCTGTATAGGTACAGTTTTAGTAATCCGCCTTCTATGACGAGCCTTGCAGGTTTTGGGAATTCTCCCCATTTCGCATAAGTAATTTCTGTTAATTCATCTAGTATCGCGTCGGGAAGTTCGAAATCTCCATCGCCTAATTTGTTAGTTTTCTTGTAGGTGCGATTTTTAATTGTATGGTTTTCGATAGCATCATAAACAAATGCACGATCCAATAAGAATGAACGTTCTTCTTCCTCAAAGTCTTTAGGGCAGTTGGGTTGTCTACCTAGGATCATTTCCCAAACTGGAAACTGTACGGCTTTCTTGTCACCAAATATGTTTTCTGTTGGAGAACCTTTGTAACCGTCAAAGATTCTGGTTCCGTAGGGTAATCTTCTCCATCGGTTATATTCTTTCATTCTATCATCAAACGTTACGGTGTGTCCTATGCTCACAAATTTACGGAAGTAGTCTTCTAGTGTGGCGTATAGTTTCATATGAATGGATTCTAGGTATCTGTCGTTTGGTTCGGTTATGAATTTACCTTTGCTTCTATTGGCTTGCTGTGATTGTTCTGCCGATAAGTGTTCAAGGGAAAATATAAAATGATAATGAATGGATTTGTTACCGGACCATACAGCTACGGAACCTCGATAATCATAAAACTGGCAAAGAAAATTGTGAAGTTCACCTAGTTTGCAGTTCATAGGACGATTGGAAGGGTAGGGGGTGCACCATTCTAGTTGCTCGGATAAACTTTCAATCGAGCAATCGTTTATAAATGGCTTATCAATTTCCACTGTACCGAAAATATAAGGCGATAGCTTGTGGCGGAACTTTGGGCGTTCATCGCCCGGTCTTATGGCATTCATGAAATACGAGTAACCGCCTTGATACCATGGATATTTTGAAAAGCGTTTGGATATTTCGATAGCTCTAGATGAAGAGCGGCCTTCTGTATAAAACTGAGAATCTATAGGATAATAGAATTCTGAGGGGTCTAGGTTGACCGGATGTAAGATCGTTTCATAGAAATCAGACGGTACTTGTTCACCTGATTTAATGATCTTGCGTAATTTCTTGGTTGGTTTCGTAACTAGCTTGTTCTTTAGTTCTTCAATCACTTGGCATATCCTCTAAAAAGAAAAAACCCTAACGCTATGCCGGGCGTTAAGGTTTTTGTTTTTCTTTTATTGGGGATTTCAGAAGGAGCTACCTTCCTATACCTATTTATGTATTTATACAAAAAAAACAACCAACTTTGATGCCCGGCTAACATCAGTTATTATATTTACGTTAGGTATGTAGAAAACGTGTAAGTTTCAACTTGATTCGCGTGACCATTTCTTCATGTATGCGGTAGTCTCCATCTCATTCTGTACTCGTTCAATTTCCGCAGGCGAATGGTTTCCTGGTCTAATGACATGAATACGTACCTTGCCGTTCTCAGGATTGGTAGACAAAGCGCCAAATTGTATACCATTATTTTCATCTTGTGTGATGTATCCGTTATCAACCATGTACCACAGAAGAGCCGTTGCCATTGTCACCATTTTTATGTGTGTCGTGGTGTCTGTGGTTACACCTTTTTCATATAGAATAAAGCATTCGATAAATTTCTCTAGCATATCGAAACAATTGCCCTTGCTGCTTGCCTGCATTCTTCCGCGTAGAAATTCGACATCATTAATAAATGCATTGCGTTGTTTAGCCGGGACTTTGTTATCAATGCTAAACGAAAATCCATTTTCCTTATCGGCTTGGTATGAAGCGGATATTGACGTAATTTCAAGACCATTAATTTTCATATTCATTCCCCCTCTTTCATCATTTTTTTAACAGGATACCAAAGCATTGCAATTCCCATGATAAGCATGATGAAGATTGCTTTTGGTGCAAAGAGAGCCGTAAACGTTAGCACTCCTAAGAATGCTGCGATGGTTAGTGCGAGTTTCATATATTTGTTCATGTCAGTTCCCTTTCTGTCGTTTGGCGAAAGTGCCGGTCTTAATCTATGTGCTGTTCTCAAAAAAACAAACGCCAGATGGTGAAAGGGAATAAACCATCTGGCGTAGTCAGGAGTGACAAGAAAACGATTTGGAGAATGAACAAGTTCTCACATTCTATTTATGGTTATACATCAAAAACGCAAGCAATAGTTAAATAAATGAAAGAGGAAACCGAATATGCACAACGCACTAGAACAAGTCAAAAAGCTATATGAAGAACTGGAACGTTTAAATATCGACCACGTACATATGAACCGGATATCATGACAGAGTTAAGACTGTACGACCCTGATACATATAAAAAACTGAGGGAAATCAACGGCTGAACACCATTTTTGGTGAATCTCTCTAAATAGTTTTAGGTAGGAATACCTAGAACAAAAAGGGAGATAAGAAAATGATTTGTAAAATTTGTAATAATGAGTTTGAAGCCACTTATAAAACAGCCGGTCATGTGTGCAAGCCGTGTCATATCGAATTGGTAAAGAAAAACACCAAACTAAAAAAGCTTGCTTTAGAAGCAATTCAAAATATTAAGTACGCCGAGATTGATGGCTGTCACGTTGTAAAAACTAGATATATTAAAAGAAAGGTACTAGGTGCTAATTTGTATGTTCACAGATTGATTGCACGATTTGTCAAAGGTTTAAACATTCGTGGAAAAGTGGTTTGTCATAGCTGCGATAATCCACAATGCATCAATCCAGATCATCTATTTGTTGGAAGTTATAAGGATAATTCCAAAGATGCAGCTAAAAAGGGCCATATCAGAAAGTGGGTATTGAGAGATAATATTGCTGACATTCGTAAACGTTTGAAGGCTGGTGAAACCATTGCATCGATTGCCGCTGAGTATGGGGTTTATGATACTGCGGTCTGGAAAATAAAGCATGGTGTGAGCTATGCAAACATTTCCTAAATAATAGAAATATTAGGAGATTCTGTTCCGTGTGTGGATTACCCGCCATGATTGCATTAACAGCAATATCGACAATCGCTTCCATTGCGTCCACTAACTCAGCGGCTAAGGCGGAAGCGAACGCCATCAACGATAGGGCACGTATGGAGCGTGACGCATACCACTTGCGTAGCGCGGACAGATCCAGGGAAGCCGCTAGGGCCAGAGGTTCGGCAATCGCCAACTTTGCGGCATCTGGCGGTGACGCCTTCATCGGTACAGATCCGGTTCTAGACGATCAGGAAAAAGAATATTCATACGAACAGTTCAACGATAGGTTCAATACGAGAGCAACCGTTGATAGTTTGAATACGTCCGCTAAGAACACCGTTAAAGCCGCTGGTCAAAAGAACCTGGGCACAATATTAAGTGCCGGTAAAAGCATGGCTAGTTCCGGTGTGGGGGACAGTTGGTTTAGTTCCGGTTCCAGTAATTTGGGAAGAATAGGTTACTCGTCTGGTATCGTTGACAGTAAATCAGGCCGTATGGTTGGCGGTGTTTGATAGGAAAGGAAATAAAAACATATGGCAAAAGTAGATATCAAAACAGCGCGTCCATTTCAATTAGGCAGCGTACCGTTTCCAAGACAGGTACCAGATGCATCGCCAATATTCGATGATCTTTCGAATGCATTTATGAAAGAAGCTACTGAGATTGTAGAAAAGGAATCATTTGATAGAGGTTTAGACGAGCAAACCAATTCACCTAACGCGGTCGAAGAAAAGTCCGGCTTCCTTGGTATGCGTACCAATGCGAGTGAGGCTTATAATAAGGGGGCTCGATTGGCATTCCTTAGCCAAAAGCAAGTGGAATTAGATAAGTCACTATCAGAAATTTACAGAAGCAACTTTCATAATCCTGCGGAACTCGATAAAAAAACGTTAGAATTTAGAAATCAATTCATATCATCTGTTCCTCAGAGATATAGAAGCGAAGTTCTTTTAAAAACGAATGAAAAGATTGCGGCTATCGGTAACAAGGCGAATGAAGAGAACTTCAAGCTTGATATTGAGAGACAATCAGCGGTTATCACGACACGTATAACAGATTTGAATAACGAAATTTCCTCATTGGCTTTGGATTATTCCACAAATCGTTCACGTATCGAGGAATTGAAAAGAGACAGAGACGAATTGTTAGCGCAAGCCACTGGTGAACGTGACGGTGTGCCGCTTATCAGTCCCAAGGCGGCGGCTGCGTACAAGGATAACGAAAGAGAATCCACAACTATTAATGCTGTTATGGGTGAATTCTCAAAACTCAAAACGATTGAGGAAAAAGAGGAATTTAGAAAGTCCGTTCTATCAGGTTTCTTGAAAACGCCTGATACATCGAATTCAGATACATTAGTTGATAAGATTATCGGTGTAGAGAGTGGCGGTAAGGCCGATGCTAAGAACCCTAACTCGTCTGCTACAGGAGCGGGCCAGTTCATAGAAGCCACGTGGCTTGATATGATGGGCAAATATGCACCGCAGATGGTGCAAGGCAAAAGCCGTGAAGAAATCCTAGCATTAAGGAATGACCCTGCATTATCCAGGGATATGACAATTCGTTATGCGGAAGAGAACAAAAGAAAACTTTCCGAAGCTGGTATCACTCCTACAGATAGTAACGTTTACCTAGCTCATTTCCTTGGGCCAGCCGGTGCAATCGACATTCTTAAAAAGGATGATGGGCAACAATTGAATAATGTTTTGCCGTCTACGGTTCTCAACGCAAACCCATTCCTTAAGGGTAAAAGCGTTGGTGATCTAAAGGAATGGTCTGCTAACAAGATGGGTGACGGATCTTCACAACCTGGGATATCTGAAAAGATATTGGGCAAAATGTCTGGCGGTGTTTCATATCGAGTTAGCGAAAAGATGGCTAATGAGATTGAACAGCAAATGAACCGTGAACTTGCCGCAGCTAAAGCCGCAAGGAAGGAACAGCTTTCACGATATGAAGACGACATGACGAATAAAATTGTAGCTTACGAAAAGACCGGTGTCGGTAGAGACGAAATTGTTAGAGGTATCGCAACCGGTGTGAACCTTGGTTCTGACAAGATCAATGATTTCGCAATGCGAGCGGAAGCGGCTGATATCGCTTTCGGTTTGGCTAACAGTGACGACATGACGGCAGAACGAATGCAGGTAGCACATGATGATTTACGTCAAAGAATGGTTGAAGGCGAAGTTGATCCTTATAGAGGAATGTTAATCACGGAAGCCATTCAAAAACAAATTGATGCGAGACGTAAAGCGGAAGAAGACGGAACCATACCTGAATACGAATCAGCTAGAGGGAGAACGGCTAACCCCATCGTGCCGCATGATTTCTCAAACCCGGACATGGCTAAGGATGCCAGATATTCACGTACAGCGGTAACAAGTGATCCTTCACAAATCATATCTGCGGATGACGTTAAGAGATTTAAAAATGAATGGGAAGTTGCGGACCTAGGCGAACGTAGAACTAAGGTTGAATACATTAAGAACCTTACAAACGGTGATCCTAAGTTAGTAAACTCAGTTGTTAAAAGAGTTGCTAAGGAACAGCCTTCCGTTGCTCTTATGATGAAGATGGCAGCTAGTGACAATATGGAAGAACAGAATGCGTTCAATATCATATTGGAAGGTAGAACTTGGTTGGATAATAACAAAGGTTTGATCCGTGATGAAGCTGGTATCAAGAGAGTTATCAATTCAAAGATAACTTCTATAGTTCCTGATAGAACCGGTGGAAGGGGAACCGCTGCATACAATGATTTGGTATGGTCCGCTTATGCAAAACTTTCCTTGGATGCGGGCATCGATCCAGACGAGAAAGATTACGATGAAGGCATATTAGATAGTGCGGTTGCTTTGGTATTCGGTACGGATGATATGAGTATGAGAACCGGTGTCGGTTCATTCGATATCATACCTTACAAATACGGCGCTTCTGTTTCTGAAATGGAAGATGAGTTTAAAGATTTCACTGACACTGATTTGATTGGAATGAATGGCGGTGCAAACCCGGTTGATGACAGAGGAATTGTTAGAAACGCTTCATGGATTTACAATCATTCTAAACTTGTTCCTCTTTATGACGATGGCGAAGGTATCGTTTATGGATTGGAGTACAGAGATTCGTTAGGTAATCCGAAGATTATTAAGAAACAAGAAAGCCGTGATCCATTCATTGTAAGATTCGGAACGCTTTTGGGTAAAGTGGAATATGATAGAAAGTGGTCTGCGCTTGGTTTCGTAAGTGAATCGGGTGAAAGAAAATATGATAATCAACCGGAAGAATAATGAATGTTTTGGAATAACACAGAAGAACTATTAAGACGTGACGAAACAACTAAATCAGGTGCGGCACCGGTAACAATCGGTGAAAGCTTCTCGCCTATATGGGAGAAAACGTTCATCGATACTTCTTGGTCGGAAGGCGGAAGGGTTGATAAGTTATACGGGGAACAGGCGGAAATATTAAAGGAAAGGAATATTGATATAGAATTTCCTATTGATGCATGGAAGCGTTCATTTGGTGAATATGAAGCGGTCCCATTTGCTCAAAGAGGTTTATTCAATTCACCTGAGCAAATGAGGGAAAGCGATCAACAAAGATTGAAAGAATATAATGAAAGAATTGCACAATTAAGGAACGATAATCCCGATCTATCGAATCTTAAAACCATCGATGATTTGCAACATGAAATGTACAAGGAGCAAGAACGAAAAGAAAAGGCATATAATGAGGCAACGGAAGGCGGTCATTGGTCTGGCAACCTTATCAATGAGACGATAGCCGGAACTGCTGCGATGTTCACGGAACCAACCCAAGTCATGATCATGGCAGGTGCGGCTACGCTTGCGGTTGCATCTGGCGGACTCTCGATACCTGCCACCTTGGGAATCCTGACAGCGGAAGCCGGGCTTACGGCTGCGGATCAGTACCGAATTTCTAAGGGTCTAGAACGCGGTCGTGTTCGTTCGGGCATGACCTGGGCGGAAGCGGAAGCCGCGACCACTAGCGAGGCTATAGGGGCCGGTGTGGGTACGCTTGCTCTAGGTGCCGCTCCTATCGCCTTGGGCGCGGGATTGCGTCGCCTTGGAAGGGCAGGGAGGGAGGTTATCCGAAACCGATACAGGGGATTGGACGAACCAACCGCCACCAAATTTCGTGAAGACGTAAGGGTTTCATTGGATGAACGTATTGATATAGATCCTGAAATTCGTTTGAAAGCGATTGATGATGTTATCAAGATCGCTGAAACAAGGGCACCTAGTAACCAACTAACCGAACTACAGGTGTTGCGTGAACGTGTTGAACTGGAAGCCTCTAGACCGGAAGGCATGTCACTCGAAACGCATAGAGCTAACATTCAGAAGATGGCTGCGCAAATGCAAGAGGAAGAACCTAACATTGAGAATATGATAATTACCGAAGATGAATATAAAATATCTGACGAATTCTCATTCTCGGTTTCAGAACCAAACCCATTCAAACCAATAGACGAATTAACGTTCCTTACTGATGCCGAAAAACAGGAACTAAAGACATTATTAGATAATGCAGACAATGGGATAGTTGAGCCTTTGTCATTGCGTCAACAATCGTTGAACGACAAGATATCGCGTATCCAGAAGCTAGAAGCGGAAGGAAATGAAACTCAGGTATTGCGTGAAAAATATGAAGTCAGAAGAGAGTTCCGTGATTTACCGGTTATTGATAAAGGAATATATGAAGAGTTTGCCAACGGTGACATTAAATTGCGTGAAGGTAACTTAGAAAAGAGACAGGCGTATTCGAATTTCCTTAATAAGGTGGGGGAATCTAGAGCCGCTGAAAGAATGGCAACATTCAATGAGGTAAACAATTTCGAAACCGTAAGACAAAGCGTTAGAGACTATTTCGCGAAAGCAAACAAATGGGATGAACCTATGTATACAAAGTTTGCCGAAGAATTTGCTATGAAATACAAGGGGCAGAAAGTTATTGATCCTATGACTGGTGAAGAAGTGTTAGCTGATAAATTCTTCACTGACTTAAAGGAAGACATAGATACCTTAGATGACGTATTAAGCTGCATAGTGGGGCAAGCAACATGAATATGAACTGTTTGGACAATTCCAAGGTAAGACAAAGCATAAGAGACGAAGTTAAGGAACTAACCGATCAATATATTAGAGATAATGGATTGGTTGGCGAACTTGAAATCCGCAATGCATTGAAGATTGTAACAGAGAAAGAGAAGTTTAAGCGTCTTAAACAGAGACAAGAAACCGTTGATACCATTGCGAAAACCGAAGGATGGATTGAAAGGATTAAGGCGCATCCTAAAGAATATGCAGCTAACTATCTGATTGAGCGTGACCCATTTGGAAAGCTTAATGATCAAGGTAACTATATGGATTATAAGGCGTCCATTGAACGTGACTTGGTTTCATCGATTGCGGATAACATAGCTCCGTATAGAGACAAATGGTTGCCTAGCATCCTAGAGCCGTTGACAACCTGGGGCATCAAGGAACGTAAGCGAGTAAGTAGCGAATTCATTAACGCACTATCGGGAAAAGGAACCAAAGACGTAGAGGCTTTAGCGTATGCCGAAGCTTGGAAAAAGTTAGCGGCAACTTCGCATGACATGATGACGAAAGCCGGAATAGATGTAGGTGAAATAAAGAATTACAAGATGCAGCATTTGGATTGGAATAAGCTTTATGAAGGCAAAAAGCTTATGGTGCAGAAGGATGAATTCGTTGATTACATGTTTGTAAGAATTGATAGAACAAAGAACAACCCGCTAACACAACAGCCTTGGACGGATCACGAATTACGTATGGCATTAGGTACGTATCATGAATTCCTTAAAAATGGTGCAAGGAAGTTCGACGGTAATTCATTCGGTGCAACCGGTTTGAACCATTCTCATTCACGTGTCTTTCATTACACCGACGAAGCTTGGCCCGAAATCATGGAACGTTTCGGACCTGATGACATGATTTCAGGGATATTCGGTTATCTGCATTCCGTCGCTAGTGACATTGCGGAAGTTAAGATATTCGGACCAAAGCCAGCCGCAGGAAGACGACAAATAGCAAGCTGGTTGAGAAGTCAAGGAAGGGACAAATCCGCTCAACAATTCGAACAGACATGGAATGTGGCTAGTCATTCGAACATAACTGGTCCAAGAAATATTGATGATTGGGTGAATTGGGGAAAGACAGGCAGCGTTGCCAGAACCGGAACAAGTGCTCTCCTACTTGGTTCGTCTGTGATTTCATCTGTGTTCGGTGATCCGATTAACAGCATAGCTAGAGGTTTTGCTAATGATATAAACCCGTTCAAAACAATTAGTATCGCTATGAAGACGGTAAAGAACAAAGAAGAAATGTTTGAATTCCTAGCAGATCAAAAGATAGTTCATGAATCCGCATTCAATGCTACGTCAAATATGTTGATCCGTTTAGGTGCGGAAGGCGGCGGCTTCAACAAAGTTAATCAGAAATTTTCTCAGGTGATTACCGCTACTGGTATGCCTCAGTTCTCAGAAGCTATGAGGCAAGCCTATGAAACCTCATTGCGTGCAAAACTCGGACGTGTCTGGGGTATGGATTGGGAAAGCATGGGTAAGAAAAACCCTAACTTACAAACTCAGTTGCGTGACTCAGGTATCACAGAAGATGCATGGAATAATGTTAGCGGAAAGGTACCAACGAAATCATATGACCATTTCAAAGGGGAAAAGTTCATTGATCTAGATGGATTAAAAGCAAGGGATGCAGAGTTTGCAGATAAGCTTATGGTTTATCTAACTGGTGAATCTAGACAAGCCGTTATATTTGATAATGCCCATGCTGATAGATTGATGATGCGTCATATTCAATCTGGTACCGCTGCTGGCGAGATGGTGCGATATGGCGGACAGTTCATGAAGTATGGTGCTTCCTCATATCAAGCTATCTGGAAACCGATGATAAGCTATAGAAGAGGTAACATTTCTGGCGGTGTAAAAGCGAAGATGCTTGCAACAATGGTTCTTAGTGGAATGGTTCTCGGTGTGATTAATTCATGGTCACGTGAGTTAGCAAGGGGACAAACACCTACACCGTTGGTGAATGATAAAGGGGAATTCAATTATGATTTCTTCTTAATGAGCCTTGGGAGACAGGACGTTATCCCAATCATGGGAACAGCAATCATGCATATCATGGGAATCGATAGCCCGGCTAAGGTTGCTGCATTCGTGCAAGGTGAAGAACTTGGACCAAGGGCCACTCAGTTAGCCACACTCGCTAAACTCACTCCGGTTACAAACGTAATGTATGATTTGTTGAAAGAAATTGTTGTAGATCCTATAGCTTCTGGTTTTGATACGGAAGAACTTAGCCAAGCTGGCGGAAAGATTTCTAAGTACGGAAGAAGCGTTGTAGGTCTTAATAATTTCTATGCGGAATTGGCAACACGTAAGTTGGTTGATGATACCATTGAGCGAGTTATCGATGCGAATGCATGGGAAAGAAAGCAAAGAGCAAGAAAGAGATACCTAAAGAAAGCCGGTCGTGAAGATTGGGTAGATGAATGGTTTAGGTAATTGCATAAATAATGAAAAGAACGTGAGGCAAAAAATGTGGCTATTGAAAATAATGTAACACGTGTTCAATACATAAGTTCTGGGCAAGCGTCATTCTCTTATCCGTTTGAGATATTTGAAAAAGACGACATAGTTGTTTATGTTGATGGAACACTAAAGGTTAGAGGAACAGATTATAACGTTACCGGTGAAGGTGAAGATAATGGCGGAACCGTAACATTCATAACAGATCACGTGCCATCTTCAGGTGCGGTCATTGTTATGTATCGTGAAATCCCAACGGTAAGAACTATCGATTATCAGGAAGAAGGCGCATACCGTGCGGTAAACATTAATGAAGATATCGATAGATTGTGGATGAAGCTTCAAGAGCATAACAGGGATATTGACAGATCGTTAAAGTTAGAAATCACAGATACATCCGGAGAATTGGAGATACCAACGCAGAGAGCGAACAAAATATTCGGATTTGACGCAGCCTCCGATGTTAAATTATATACACCAGCGACGATAGGACAGGGAATTACTACCGTTGAGTTGGAATCGGTTGAAGAATTAACGCTATTAGAATTAGCGGAATCGCCAAGCCATGTCTTATTAAAAGGGTATTATACACCGGGCGACGGCGGCGAAGGTATGTATTATAAGGACGGAACCGATAACTCGACGGTATCAGAGCGTTTCGACAGTACCGGAAGATTTACTGTAGTTGATAACAATGGTAATCGTTGGAAGCAGTTAAGTGGGTCGTCCTGCTATAATTTTTCCCAGATCGGTATGCGTACCGGTGCAGGGAACGCAAGTTCCAATACAACTAAACTCAATGCACTGATCGCCAGCACATCGGCATCCATCTCGCTTATGATCGGTTTCGAAACCTACTATTTCGATAGTTCAATCATCGGTAGAAGCAATGTGAGCATTGAGGGGATTGATCCGTATAGTAGTATTCTTCACTTCGGCACGCCAAGCGGATTCGTATTGATGGTATTTAACGGGACTCTTGCCAACCCATTAACTGGCGTTCGGCTTCGTAATTTTGGACTGAAGCAGACTGCACGAGCCAATAACGGAACATATGCAGGGATCTACTTTAATTCGGTCCACGATAGCCTCATTGAGAACATCGTCGGCACCAATATTGATGATCGGACGGTATGGGCACTGGATTGTGACAACACATCGTTCCGCAATATTAAGCACATCAATGAGATTGTGGTGGATTACGAAGCGGAAAGAGGCGGCGGCGTCATAAGCATGGATGGATGCAATAATTGTATACTTGATGGTGCCTACGGAGAAATGACCGGTATTGCCTACACCGTCGCCGCCAACGACGGAACTATTCCTATTACTTTCGACGGGTCGAGCGATGTTGATCCTGTAACAGATTCAATCACCCTGACGGCGCATGGGCGTGCGCAGGGCGAGGTAATGAGGTACGACAATGGAGGGGGTACTTCCATTGGAGGGCTCACCCATGATGTTTATTATTGGCTTGTAGCGTTGAACGAGAACGCGATTCGAGTGGCTTCTTCACATTATAATGCAATCAGAGGCATATATATCGATATAACAGCCGATGGCGTTGGGGCTTCTCACAAGTTTCATCTCAGCGACAACAGAAGCTCGTCGGGGCGTTTGGCGACAGAAGCGACTGGTAACGTTTTGGAGAATTTCAGTGCATATAAATTATGGAGTCATGGATTAACGTCAAATGGTTGTCATGGCAACATATATAGCAACATGCATTTTGAACTGTATGAAGGGGACGAAATAACCCGTATTGCGGTCCAGCACAAAGATGATAGTTCCGGTAACGACGCATTTTCAAATACATATAATAATATTACAGTAATTGATTTCCACACTGCGGCGGGTGCACAAGATGGTAGCAAGGCGGTATGGAATAACATTAACGCGATTCGTTGCGTAAAAGGATTCTTCTCTAATAATGGAGACGATCATCAAGTTACCAATCTTACTATTAAAGAACTGCCAACTAATGGTATTGCTGTAGATTTTAATGGTTCCGATGATTGTTCTGTTAATAATCTCAAAGTCGAAATTGCTGCGGGAGCAACTTCAACTACTATGGTGAAGCTCGTTGATAGCGATCGTTTCACTATTGACAATTATCATGTAATTGGTGCCATTGCGACTAGCTTTGATATCGCTTCGAATTGCTTAGATCCTTTTATCGGATCACGTGGGCGGACAGGTGGAGGAACGTTTACGAACGCCTCAACTTCGCTTCGAACTGGATTGCAATATACGGCGGTTCTCGATATGAGAACTGTCAATTTCGTTCCCGTATATACTGCCCGAGTTGGACAGATAGTTGCAATAATAACAGAGCAGGTAGTTGTGGTGCCAAGTGGCGGTACTCCTAGCTTAAGTAGTGGTTTTATTTCAACCGCAGCGGCAGTAAATGATGATTCAGTGGTGGCTAATCACAATCTTGCTGTGGCGACTCTGGGTGCTTTAAATACACCAACTATTGCGGCTCGTGATCCAGGAACAAACGTTCTTGTAACTGTGTCAAATAAAACAGCACTAACTACTGGTCTACTGTTCTATACGTTTCATACAATCCCACGATAAGCGTGTCGTATGAGGTGGCAGTCGGGGCAGGTCGTCCCTGTTACCCGTATTTCGAGAACGCTGTAGCCGCGCCAATCTTCAATCTGGGTAGGCTCGTGGCTGCATCGATCCTGGGACCATAGAGACAAAAAGAGAGGGGAGCCGTGATAGCTCCCCTCATTCTTGTGTGCCGAATGTGACCGCTAGGCTATGCGGCTTTCTTGCGTCCTGTACGACCCTTAAGCCGTGCACCGATAGCGTCGGCAGCTTCGGTGATCGGTTCCCTCAATTCGTTGTCCGCCGCGTTCCTGATGGCTTCAAACGCCTGTTTCACGTTCTCCAGCGTCGGGCCAGCTTCCACAGTGCCGCGACCATCGATCAGGAGGTTCGTGTTCCCGTACTTCAACGTGATGTACCAGACGCCACCCTTGCGGAAGTAGGCCAGACGCACCTTGCGTCCCTTATTCGTCATGGGCAGGGGCTTACCTGCCAACTCCAGTTCAACGAATTCTAGCTGTTTGTCGATTCCGCCTTTGAAGTTGGCGATAGGGTCTTTCTGTACCGCTGCATTCCCGATGGGCTTTGCCTCAGTGACCAGTTTGAAACCGGCAAGCATGGGCTGCGAGGAAGCGGGAGCCTTAGCCATAACCTAGAACCTCCATATGAACCGTACCGAAACGGATAGCAGCATGATTCCGGTATGAATGTCAAACAGGAATGTGGGTTATGAACCTAGGGTGTATCGGTTGATAATATTATTTCCCATTTCCGAATTTCCGAAACCGTGACGAATTGCAGGAGCCTTATGAGCTTGGCTTTTAACCCCTGGAAGATGCATGATCGCACCGGTTAAGGCGTCGATACAGTCATCTTTCGTTGAATAAGGATGATGCTTCACTTCCATAAGAAAATGCGGGTGAGAACGGACATGAGGCGGAATATATAAACGTCCAAAGCTGATAACCGGTTGTAATGTGTCAGTGATAAGTTTCTTTTTGTTTTGAGAGCTTGTTCTGTTGACAGTGTGAACCTTGATCTTCTGTTGAACCGCCTTCGCATATACCGCCAATTCGCTAGGCAATGTCTTAATGAAGTTGCTTTCTATGTAAATCTCCCGGCAATGATATCTCTTCATCGCAGCTAAGACAGAACGAAATTGCTTTTCAAATGGACGTTCCAACGTTAGATCGGCTTCCGGCAACGTGACTATATCCAATACGTAAATGTCGTTATTATCCATCATGGCAGCTATAGCTAGTACTGACCTATCCCCATAAGATTGACCTAGCGCACTATCCCAATAACCGACAATCTTTCTTACAGACAATTCACCAATGCTGATTTTCGGATTACCAAAGGCGGTTCTCTCGAAATCACTTTCTCTAAGGTCTAGCTTGTAATTCCTGATAGCGGTTGGTTCTAGTACAGAGTCCGTGACTGTTGACGGAATCAACATGTACTGAGACATGTAGAAGCCGGTACTAGAGTTTCGTCTAGTCGTCTGTAGTCGCTCGATAGATACCACTTCCGGCCAGATTGGTTCGCCAGGGTAAGCGGAGAAATCGCCATCTAACCACTTAGGCGAAGGTGGGGAGCCGTCTTTATAAGGCGTTTGTGTTAGCCAATGAAAATCAGAATGTTCACGTAGATGTTCATATAGACTTTCTTCATGATGCGGTGTGCCAACTACAAGCATTCTGTTCTGAGATACAGAAAGCAAATGAGAAAACTTACGTTTCAAATCTTCACGGCTTTTGGAAGTCTGTACGTTCTTTTCGGATTCAGCATCATCAATGATTGAAATATCAGCGTGGGCACCGGCTAAGGATGAACCGATAGAAAGAACACGGCATGTAGGAGCAAGATCAACCTTGCTTCTGATTACCGTAAAGTTGTTCTTTCGCCATGTGCTGCGTAATAGTTGGCTGGTTTCCGAACTGGCATTGTAGCGTTTTAAGTTTTCTTTTGTAGGAGCTAAGTGTTTCGTTAAAGGGTGTGTCTCAATAACTTCCTTAATGAACCTAGCTCTTTCAGTGGCCAAGTTACCTTCGGCAGATACTATAACCGCAGTGAAGTTTGCATCTAAGTAAATCTTCCAAGCGACATATAATGAAATGATATAAGATTTACCGGACTCACGAAATGCGTAAATGATTCTTCTGTCATATACACCTTCGGTAGTCTCAATAAAATTTATGAAGCGTTCATGTATTTCAGGAACATCATATCCGCATAATTCATTCCATATAAAAACGAATTCATAAAACGTGCATTTATCATCCATTATCCTTTTTTCTCAATTTTGCTCTTGCTTCTTCAATAATAGACATACCTTCTTGCTGCAATTTCATAGCGGCTTTGATATTCTCTTTACCGGAAATAATACCTCTGTCGTCTTTCTGGAAATCAGCGCAAAGGATTTTAGATAACTGGCGTATGTTCAAAGCATATTGACGTTTGGTAATCGCCATGGATTGAAGCATCTTATTGTATTGCATAACCTGTGTAGGTGTAGCGTCCGGTCCTGGGCGTGGGGGGATCTGGTTCTCTACGTCGATATAAGCCAATGCCTCACTAATGTTATCTTTCCAGAACTGCAACGCTATGGATTTTGCCTTATTCAAATTCTTCCTAAGAACTTCATTGGGATCTTGATACTTGTTTCTAAGTCCCTTACGAGTGGTTCGTTTCTTTTTCAGATGCGCTAAATGTTCCGCTTTCTCTTTATTGTCCATCATCAATCTCCTTTTCAGTTGAGTCGCGTCTACTTTTCATGAATTCATTAACCTGTTTCTTAAGTTCATTCGCATATTGCAGGTTATTATCTGCATCATTGCGTTTGGCTTCTAGGAATTTTCTTATCTCTTGGTACGTCATAGTCTCAAAATCCATAATAAAATACCCATTATTTCGTATCCTTATTTATACGATTTGTAATAAAGTGTCGCATATGTGTCGGGAATGCGAAATAAAGTTTATGTATCGATAGGGGTAAATAGTTATATGTTCTAGAAATGGGTAAGTGCTATGAGTGGTTGGGCGGATTTTTTAAAAGTGATATTCGATAATAGCGGAAAGGCAATGACGTTTGTATTGTTCGTTATGTTTATCGTTATGTTCGGATTAATGATTGTCGGATTTCTAGAAGTGAAATGCGAGAAATGTGGAACGTATATAGAAAAGGAGTATCAGCTAGAGCAATCGCTGATACCCCTTACTAATGATCCATTCGTGACAGTTATTGTTTTGCCAGATGGAAAGAAACAGGTTTCAAACGATAGGAAATCTGAGTTTGCCTATAGCCTCAGAGAGAACCGTTAAGGGGTAATCGCCATAGCTACCGCCAACGTTCGCAGGGGTATGACCGGTTAGCCTGTCATGTACCTCTGTCATGATGCCAGCTTCACGGCACCGTTCTTTGAAGGCGTGACGGAATGAGTGGAACACCTTACGGCTATCTTCAATGCCAACCGTTCGCCTAGCGTACTTGTTATACCACTTACTAAACGTAGCAGTCAGAGAACCATTCACATTAGGTTTCAGATTGGGGAACAGCTTTGTTCCGTCCAATGACTTCACGTAATCCATAAACCCTAGCTCTAGCAAATCTGCATGAAGCGGCACGAACCGCTTAGAGCTATGAGTCTTAAGACTCCTATCTTCTCCATTGTTATGGATATCAAGATATATGATGCCGTTTTGGTTCTTGATATCGGCTATATCAGATTGCCCCAATTCCTCCAATCGTGCGCCTGTATACATGGCGAGTACCGTTAGCCAATAGCGTTCGGCTGTAGCCTTGTCGTTCTTATGGACAGACACGGCAGCAATGATTTTCTGCATATCTTCCGGTGTGTAAGCGATGCGGGCTTTATCGCTACCTTTCTCACTCACTGAAAGCCGGGCAGATGGGTTGATTTCCATATAGCCATTGTTAACCCCCCAATTAAAAATGATACCGATATAACCAAGGTACTTGTTAACTGTCTTAGCTGAAACTTTCTGATAGCCGGGTGCCTGGGAAGCAATCACTTCCGACATTGACATACGCAATTGTTCGCCGCGAATAATCTTAGGCATATTAATGAGGCGGTCTTTAAACTCCCTCATTAATGCCTTATCAATATCCTTAACATTCATGTTGCCGAATTCCTTAACGAACCGTTCAACGTTCATCGTGAATTCGTGAGCCGTCTGTTTGCCTGGGTTGCGTTCGGCTTTCCACTTATTCAAAAGGTCCGTTATCGTAATAACAACCGGTGCTTTTTTCTCAATTTCAGTTTTGGGGAACGTTTGCCGATAGGTTTCCCATAGGGGAGTCTTGCCGGTAGCAGTTCCGAACACCTCGATAGCCATACGCATTGAACGCTTATGGAACCGATCATAATCAAATTCGGAAAGGGATATGCCTTTCTCTTTTATGAATGCATTGATTGAAGAAACTAATTCATCATCGGTTTTTATGAACGTACCCTTTTCGAGGTACGTATCCATATTTTCCATATCATATTGAAAATATAGCCATTCGATAGCTAGGGCGGCTATTTCTTTGTCGGTTCGTGCAGACGCTTGGCGGGCTTGCTGTAGCTGGTTCTCTACGTCCATAGCTACGGCTAGAGCCGCAATCTTCGCCTGTCCGGGTGCCTTGGTTTTGAGGCTCCTACGGATTTCAGTACGTCCTAACGTCTCCCTCAGTTCGGGAGGGATAACCTTACGATAGTAGTACATGCCGGTGCGGCGGTCTTTGTAGACGTTGGTGTATATGGACATATTTTACCTTTCTGAGTGGAATGTTAGACGAGTGGGATAAATATAATTGTTATGTTAATAATTGAGGAAAGGTTTTGTGTATGGATTTAATAACAAAATTCAGATTGATAAAGAAACTGGTTGTTGGAATTGGATTGGGTATAAGGATAAAGACGGATATGGAAAGGCAAAGGTAGATGGTAAATTCCTTAGAATGCATAGATTGTCTTATATGATGCAAAATGGAATTGAAGACCTTCCGGCTACCGTTCTCGTAAGGCATTCTTGCGACAATCCAGCGTGTTGCAACCCGGAACACTTGTTGTCAGGAGATAAACAAGACAACAGCAACGATATGAAGGAACGCAAACGACAAACATTAGGAGAACGGAACCCGAATTCTCGGCTTACCGAATCGGACGTACTAGAAATTAGGAAGCTGATTGCGGAAGGCATGAGGCAACAAGCGGTTGCGGACAGATACGGCGTTAGCAACCAAACGGTGAGCGCCATTCACAAGCGGCACCGATGGGCGCACCTATGATTCTGCCGTCCTAGACCTGCCCAAACAAGCGGCAATTTGGATGCATCAACCGGCTATGGATGCATCCAAGTGGCCTAAGCTATTGATAATCCACTCAAAAAGGGGTCTGGCGGAAGGGAGTGGGGGTCGAACCCACCAGGGAACGGCCTGCGCCCCCTCACTGGTTTTGAAGACCAGGCGCCCCACCGGGGTGCGTTTCCCTTCCGTCGTTCGGTTTCAACACCTTAGCGGAAGCGGGCAAGGTAGCAAGAGGCCGATTGCCACCCGATTGCCACCCTCAGCTTCCGGGTTGTTCTTCAGCGGCCTTTTCGGGCGGCACCGCCCTGTTCAACTCGACCATGAGAGCCCACAGACGTGCGGCGAGATCGCGCACCTGATCCACGTCCGGGCTTACTGGAGTGTCCCTATTGAGCCGCAGCTCGGCGCCGGCGCGGGTGCGGAACACGAAGCTATGGATGTAGGCGCCGCGATCCCGGCCGGCCGCCTCGATGCGGGCGAGCAGATCCTTGAACGCGGCCTCGTCGGGCTTCGCCGCGGCGGAGCCGGGGAAGATCTTCGCCGCGATCTGGCACTTCGCCTTCCATGTGTTTCGGTTCTTCTGGGCGAGCTCCATTCCGGCGTCCCAGCCGCCGCCATGCAGTCGCTTGATTACCAGGTGCAGGACATGCTCCAGCGCGGTCGACGCCGTCGCGACCTCGCCGATCGCGGCCAGCAGATCGCGGTCCAAGCCGGACGTGACGATGGTGCCTCTCTCGACCATGCGCGGCGCCTCAGCTTTCCAGGACCTTGCGCAGCGCCTCGTCTATCCGGGCGGCGGCGTCTTCCTGCATGCCTGGGATGGCGTGGCTGTAGACGTCCATCGTCACCGACACTGAGGCGTGCCCGGCGCGCTCGGATGCGATCTTCGGGTGGACGCCGGCGCGCAGCAGCTCGGTGAAGTGCGTGTGCCGCAGCGCGTGGAAGGTGACCGGCCGGACCTTCGCCCGCTCGACCAGTTCGGCGAACCGCCGCGAGAAGGTGTGCGGGTTCGTGGGCTCACCGGTGACCTGGGGGAAGACGAGGGCCGCCGCGTCGCGACCGAGGCCAAGCTGCAGCCGCTCCGCCGCCTGCCGCGCCCGGTGCGCCCGGAGCACTTCCACGACGGATCCCGACAAGGCGATCGTCCGCCGGCTGCGCTTCGTCTTCGGCGCCTTGAACCGCAAACCGGCTTCCGTTTGTTCGAGGCTCTGCGCGACCGTCATCACGCCGCGGTCGAGGTCGAGGTCCGACCAGCGCAACGCCAGTACCTCGCCGCGTCGGAGGCCGGTGGCCAGCGTGACGAAGATCGGCATATGCAGGCGCGTCCCGGCGGCCGCCTTCAGCAGCGCCGCAGCTTCCTCCGGCGCGAGGACCTCGATCTCCTGCCGCTCGACCTTGGGCGCCGACACGTCTTCCACGGGGTTTGTCGCGATCAACCGCAACGCCCTGGCGCGCTTCATGGCAACGTTGAGCGCACGGTCGTGGTGGCGGACCGTCTGGGCAGAGAGCCCACCCTTGCCATCGCGTCGGCCGGAGACGAGCGCCTCCGAGTAGTAGCTCTGGATATGCACCGGGGCGAGCTTGGCCAGCAGGTGCGACCCGAGGGCCGGGACAAGGTG
Organism: Constrictibacter sp. MBR-5; assembly: GCF_040549485.1. Classification (NCBI taxonomy): domain Bacteria; kingdom Pseudomonadati; phylum Pseudomonadota; class Alphaproteobacteria; order Rhodospirillales; family Allostellaceae; genus Constrictibacter; species Constrictibacter sp. MBR-5. Next base: position 6,511 of record NZ_JBEPTK010000004.1, on the reverse strand, counting down.
TTTCGTGACGATTATGTGATAGCGCTCATAGGTGGTCGGGCTCACGGCCGCCTTGGCTTCCTTCAGCCACTCGACCAGCCACTCGGCGACCGTCATCTTGCCAGGATCGACGTGCGTCCCGGAATCGACCGTCGTCAGCAGCCGCCGCAGTTCCTTCTGCGCGTCGCGCTTCGTCCCCTTCACCGTTTTGAACTTCGTGATCCGCTTGCCCGTCTGCGGATCGCGGCCGAGGTCGTACTTGACCTCCCAGCTGCCGGGGCTGCGCTGGCGGACCGAGCCTTCAGCCATTGCTATGGCTCCCCTCCGCAATCCGATTGGCAGCCGGGCCAAGCAGGTCGCGGACCTCGCCGCCGAACTTGATCAGAGACGCCGTCGGTCCCCGGTCGGGAGAATGCACGGCGAGAAGGGCAGTGCGGGCAAAGCTTTCGCCGACGTTGAGCATCGACGACTTAATCGGATCGGGAAGCTTCGTAATAGAATGAGGTGGCGCCGGCTCGCCCTCCGGCCTTACCGCCTCGATCACTGTGACCGCAGCCTTAGCCGCCTGCTCGAAAGCCCACGGACGGTCCATCCAACCTTCTGCGGCTTCCAGTGTCGGCTCGATCGAAAAGGCGGCAGAACGGCTGCTGTCCCTCATGACCTTGCCGAGAAGCAAAAGAAGACCGGCGAGTTGGCGACCATAAATCTGCTCAAGTGTCTCAGGAAGCATTTCTTTCTGCTCGAGCAGGCGATCGAGTTGTCGCTCAATTTCTTCGCTCAGCGAGCGCCCGTGTTCCTCCGCTCGGTCCTGCAACGCTGCCTTCAATGCGTCGCTCATCCGGATGGTCACGTTGTTCCTGCGCTTCGCTGCATCGGGATTTGCGGGCCGCCCCCGTTTCCGACCGGGCTTTGCTTGGTCAACCATCTGCCATCCCTTCTTATCCGATTTAGTCACGTGATATCCCGTGAAAAAACCTTTGTCAAGGACGGGGTGGCGTGGTAACGGTGATTAAGTCACGGGTTTTCGCGTGATTAAACAGGAGATGGCAGGTGAGCGAGAACAACACCGCACTCTATACCCCGGAGGAGGCGCGCCAGATCCTCCGCCTATCTCGCAATGGCATCTATGAGGCCATCGCGCGGGGCGAGGTGCCGCATATCCGCATCGGCCGGAAAATCCTCGTGCCGCGACTTCAGCTTGAGCGAATGATCAATGGTGCCGCGCCCGCGGCTGCCTGAGGTGGGCCCAAAACAGAAAGCGCCCCCGCGGGACCGCCGTCCCCGGGAGCGCTTCGGAAAAGTCGACGCGGGCAAGCTCGACGCTCCGGAAAATGCCACCGAGGCGCGCCAACCGCAAGGCGCATGGTCGCGCCGTAGCTTCGGCCTTGGACCCGGCGGAGCGGCGTAGCCGATGGCGCACACCCTGCTCGCCCAATGGCGGTTCATTCAGCGCGTCCAGCTTGATCCGGATCTCGGCGACATAGACCGCCGCGTCGCCTTCATGCTGCTCGACAAGTACGACGCTGCGGAGGGCTTCGCCTGGCCGTCGCAGGAATGGCTTGCCCTGCAAATCGGCGTAACCGATCGCGCCGTGCGCAGTGCGGTGCAACGTCTGATAGCTGGCGGCTGGTTCAGTCAGGTGAGGCGTGGGCGCGGTCCAGGCGTCTCCAGCCACTACGTCCCGAACATGGAGAACAGGAACGACGGTTCCCTATCTTACCGCCCCCTAAACAGGAACGACGGTTCCTCATCTCCAGCAGAGAACAGGAACAGCCGTTCCAGAGAACAGGAACAGCCGTTCCGGGAGAACAGGAACAGCCGTTCCGCCAAGACCTCTTATAGTAAACCGCCTAGTAAACCGCCTATGAGAGAGGGCGCTTCCGCGCCCCGCGGCACCCGCATTCCCCCCGATATGGATTTGCCCGACGAGTGGTCCGCTTGGGCCATCGAGCAGGGCCACCGCGACCCGGGCGCAGCCTGGGACCGCTTCCGCGACCACTGGCTTGCCGCTTCCGGAGCGAAGGGCGTGAAGGCCGATTGGTCGGCGACATGGCGCAACTGGATCCGGAAGGACTTGGAAGATGCACGCACTCGCCCTGCCCGGCGGACCTCTGGCGGTACGGCCGGGCTCTTTGCCGCCTTCGGCGCAGCGGCTGCTCGCCGTCGAGATTGAGAGCACTCACTGGTCGGCGACTACGCCGACGGGCGAACTGGCGATGCGCGCATTCGGGCATCTGCCGGTGCAGCCGATCACGGAAGCGGTTCGCGCCGACGCCGAGGACGCCGCACGGTGGCTGGAGGCCAACCGGGCACCCGCCGGCCGGGAGTTCGTCGCGGCGCAGTTGGCGCGCCTCGCACTGCACTTCCCGCGCCGGGACCTTGATGAGCAGGGCATGCAGTTGGTCGCGGCTGACCTGATCGACGAGCTGCAGCGCTTCCCCACATGGGCACTCGCCGCGGCGTGCCAGTCCTGGCTGCGCACCGAGAAGTTCTGGCCGCGGCTGAGCGAGCTGCTCGAGAAGATCCACGACGAGATGTTCTCCTGGCGCGATATGACCGAGGGACTCGGCGCCAAGCTCAAGGCGATCGCCGACGCCGATGCGCTCGGCGTGACGTCGAGGGCCGAAGCGCTGGCGCGGGCCGATGCGCGGCTTGCACGGCACGTCGAGGACGCCGTGAAGCGGTGGCGGCCATACCTCGTCGGCGAGGAGAGCCCGCAGCGGACGGCATGGCAGTACGAGGCCCACGCCCGCGAGATCGGGGAGGATGAGCTACGGGCCCGGCTCGACCGGATCCGCGCCGAGCGGCTGACCGGCGCGGACCGCGCGTGCATGCTGGCCCACGGGAAGACGCAGGCGGAGTGGGATGCGGAACTTCCGCCCAAGCTCCGCGACATGAGGCGCCGGCGCGCCATGATGGCGGCCGGCTGATGGCACGCCGATGAAGGCCCGCCGCACCCTGATGGCCACGTCGAACCGCACCCGCGCGAGCCGCCGCCTGATGGCCGCATGGCGCAACGCGCAGGCGCCGATCGCGGTCCGGCCGACGACCGAGCCGACCGACGCCGAGCCGGCGCAGTTCGACATGCTCGACCAGGCCGAGCACCAGGGCAGCGACGACCAGGACCGGCGGCGATGACCGGGCCGGGGGCAGGGCAGAGTCTGGGGTGCCGAAGGGCGCGAACCGGCGGGTGGGAAATCTTCCGCAAAGCCAGATTAACATTCTGGGCTGCTCAATGTGGCTTCGGCACGCGGAATTGCAGATTGGCGCTTCGGCTTGCCCAACCTGCAATCGGCCGAGGCTGCGGAGGCCATGGGCGCCGACCGGCGGCTGCAGGGGGCCCGGGGGCGGGTGAAGACCTGGGGCCGGCTACCTTGCCAACCGGTGTGGGCTCATCCACGCATTTTATTTTCGCCGCCGATATTTTGCCGGAAATTGGTCGTTTCGGCCGAAAAACTCGGCACTTCCGGCCGCATCGAGGCGCACTCGCCCGCCGCGGAACCGCACAAATCCGCCAATCTGGCGCATGGGGCCGCATCTGCCCGCCCGTCGCGACACTGCATCGGAAATCAATCACTGCGCCGATCCGCGCCCTATGCGGCCGTCGGCGCGCCATCTCATGCCGGAGACGCACCCCATGAGCATCCGTCGCCCGAAGCCGCCCGCGCACCTCTCGCCGGCCGCTGCAGCATGGTTCGCCCGGATCTGCCGGGAGCACGACGTCCGCCCCGGCGGCGAGGCGATTCTCACGCTGGCGGCGGAGCTGCTGGACAGGATCGCCGCCGCGCGGGCCGCTCTCGCCGAGCATGGGCTGGTCCACGTCGACCGCGCTGGCAACCCAAGGCCGCGGCCGGAGATCGCGATCGAGCGCGACGCGCGGCGCGACCTGATCGCGCTATGCGACCGGCTCGGCATCGAGCAGTGGGAGCTATGACGCCATGCCGCTCACCAACGCCGAGCGGCAGGCGCGCCATCGGATGCGCGATGCCCTGGGGCTCGTCTGCATCCGCATCGAGGTGGACGAGTTCGCGCTGGCCGACTTCCTCGTGTCCACGGGGCGGCTCACCGAAGCCGAAGTCCTGCGGCCGGCGCTCGTGGCGCAGGCCGTGGCCGACCTCGTCGCGCAGGCGATCCGACACGAAAAGTAACGTCGTTACGGGCCGCTGCCGCGCGCGCGTGCTCCAATCGGCTGCATCGAAGGAGAGCCACATGATGTTCGACCGCAACCGCCTTCCCGACATCGCCGTCGACCCTGCGATCGACGCGCCGTCGCCGGCCGCCATCGCCGCAAGCGTGAAGCGGCCCGCCGCCCTGATCGAGGCCGAAGCGAATAGCCGCCGGCTTCGCGATGCGCGCGAACTGGCTCACGAAGAGGCGCGGGCACTGGTAGGCAACCGCGGCGACATGCGCACCGGCCGGGCCGCGGAAGTGCGCATCGCCGAGTTGGAAGCCGCCCGCCTCGAACTGGAGCGGCAGATCAACGCCGCCCGCCCGGCGCTGCTGGCGCTTCGTCGGGAGCATGCAGCCCGGGTGCGCAAGGCGCTGGAGCCGGCGATGCGCCAGGCTGCTACCGTCGCGGTCCGCGCCATCGCCGAATTGACGGCGGCCCTGACCACGCTGGAGGCGGCCGAAGTCGAAATCAACCGGCCGATCGGCGGCGCCCGTGATCGGCACTGGCGCATCCCGCAGGGGCTTGGCGCGCTGGAGAACGCCGCCCGCCGTGCCGCCGCGAGGGCGAAGTGACGACGCCCGCGATCATGTCGCGGCTCGCGGCGAGGATGCCGGCGGCGGCGGTGGGCGTGCCGATCGGCGGCGTGCCGGAGATCCTTGCCCGCCGCCTGGGGCTGACGTCGCCGAAGGACCGAGCCGCAGCGACGCTCGCCGCCGTCCGGTGCACGCTCGCATCGGCGCTCCCGGCATCGGCTCCGGTGCTGCGCCTGGCCGGCGAGATCGGCCCCGACTGCCCTATCAGCCTCGCGCGTGTCGAGAAGTTCTTGGCCGGCATCGGGCCGCAGGCTGGCTTCCGGATCCGGCTCACGTCCGAAGGCGGCAGCGTCGTGGAGGCCGAGCGGATCGCCGCCCGCATCCGCGCCCATCGCGGCGCCGTCGAGGCTCACGTCCCGATCAAGGCGCACTCGGCCGCGGGGCTGATCCTCGCCGCCGCCGACCGGCGCACGGCCGCACCCGGCGCGCGACTTCTCCTGCATCATGCCACGCTCGACCCGCCCCGCGGCCGGATGACCGCCGCGCGGCTCACGGCGCTCGCGAACCTGACCGCCGCCGCCGACCAGCGCATCGCCGCGGCCCTGGCGGGCACCGGCATGCCGAAATCGGCGGTGGCGCAGTGCGTGGCGCGCGGAGCCGAGCTGACTGCCGTGCAGGCGCACAATCTGGGGCTCGTGGACGAGGTGAAGGCGTGACCAAACGACTGAGCGGAGAGGCGAAGATCTGGGCGGAGATGACCGACATGGTCGTCCGCATCAAGGCGCTGGAGGAGGCCATCGGGCTCACGCCCGAATCGGCTGAAATCCTCGCCAAGCTTGAGGCGCAGCACGGCGCGGCATCCCGGCCGGCGGCGGCACCAGATGGCCGGTGACCTGAACAGCCGCCTTACGGCGCTGGTGGGAGCACTGACCGATCGCCTGCTCGACGTCGAGGCGAGGCTCGCGACCGCCGAGCGGGCCGTCGGTATCGATCCGGCCGCGGCGGCGGCAGGCGCCAAGGCGGCGCGCGAGAACGCCGCCGCCAAGCCGGCGAAGCGGATCGGGCGAAGGACGACCAAGGAATGAGCAGCAAGTCCGGTGTGCGACCCGGCGCGGTCCAGTTGGCAGGTGACCGCGGCTCATCGAACAACAGCCAACAGCGTGCGGGCGGACAACGCTCCGGGGCCGCCGTGGCGCGCACCGACGCGGCCGGCCGGGCTCCGAACCCGGCCGGCGGCGCGACATGGGCGGAGGACATGAAGGACACGCTCTTCGACCTCGCGATGGCGCATGGCGAGGAGGCGATGCAAACGGTCGGGCGGGCGCTCGACCTCCTGGCCGCGGAGCTGGGCCGCGAGGTGTACCAAGAGGAAGCCGAGATGATCATCGGCGCCGTCGCCCGGTACTTCGCGGCGCCCGATGCGCCTTCGATGAAGTTGCACTAAGAGGGCACCCAGCATGAACCAGGCCGTCGAAATTCTCGACCTGACGATCGACGCGCGAGGCGCCGAAGCGGGGGCGCAGGCCTTTACGGCCGCGGTGGACCGGGCCGCCGCCGGCGCCGAACGTGGGGCGCAGGCCGTCACGGGCTTGAACGTGGCGCTCCGCGACGAGGCCGACGCCGCCGCCAAGGCGCGGCAGGCGGCCGACCCGCTGGTGATCACCATGGAGCGCGTCGGCACCAGTTCGACCGCCGTCGAGCGGGCGCTGGAGCGGGTGAAAGCGCAGGCAGATCCGCTCTATCGGGCGCAGCAGCGATTGACGCAGCAGACCGACGTTCTGGACCGCGCCTTCCGCCAGGGACTCATTGCCGAGGAGGAGAAGTCGCG